>JBGQNR010000183.1:0-13010 GCA_041501225.1 Acidobacteriota bacterium | reverse complement strand
TGTGGTTTCTTTTGTTCACCTGGAGTGTGCTCCTTTTGGTTGTAGTGGTTATTTGCTAATTCCTATTATAACCAATAAAGACGCACATTCCAGGACTATTTTACCCTTTCGCCCCAAAAATCACGCTGGTTTATGGGCTAGTGGCAGGCTGGACACCCTGCCGCCTTGGGATCTCTCAAAGCCGCCGATACGGCTTGCCGGATCGGAGTGTCGTGGGTGAGGTCGCGCCAGCTGAGGTAGCGAAGCGCCAGAGCCGGGCAGGCTTCCACGCATTCCGGCTTGCCATTACACAGGAAACACTTACTTGCCTTTTTGGATTGTTCATCAAAGGTCATCATCTCCCAGGGACATGCCTGCAGGCAGAGGCGGCAGCCCTTGCACTTCTTCGGATCGACCCGTCGTGCCTTGAGCTTGTCGTCAGCGACAATCGCTTCGTTCGGACAGGCAACCGAGCATGGCACCGGGTGCGGGCATTGAAGGCAGGTGTCCGGCAGCATGCGAAAGTTCCCGAACTCCCCGGCGGCGCGGCCGAACCCTTCCTTCTGGCCGCGCGGGCCAAAGTGGTAGTTGCGGGCGACCTTGATGCGCGCCAAAGAGGGCTGGGACCGTCCTTCGTTGTATTCGGTGCACGCCAGCTCGCAGCGCCTGCAGCCGACGCACCGGGTCGTGTCTGTGATCAAGATTCCCTCGGCATTTTCCAGGATGACGAACGGAACCGTGGCGGATTTCTGGGCCCAGGCCATGGCGGCGGTTATGCCGGTAACCCCGAGCGTCGAGAGGATGAATCCCCGCCGGCTCGACTCAGCAGGCAATCCGAGCCGATTCATGATGCGGCAAAGAGTATCTTTGTCTTCGAGCATGCCTGATTATAAACCCAAAAGCATATCTTGGAGGCCACCGAAACCGCAGCGGCGCCAGATTGTGGAGAATGCGCATGGACTCATGGCGGGAGAGGTCAGAACAGGACAATGGCCGATCGGCGCACACGCCGCTGTCTCCGTCGAAAGGGTAAAGGGGAGAAGGGGTAGAGGGACAAAGGGAAAGCCGGCTCAGGGCCCGGCACCGACTTTGATTTTAACACGCTACCAGTCGGCTTTCAGCTCGGGCAGAGCGGGATGACGCAGCCGGCCGCGGCACGCGACGAGCTTCCACCATGTGGAGAAAAGCTGAACCAAAACCCGGCTGAGATGTCTGACCGTGAAGAATTGGCTGCTCCCGTGAGCGCGGGGGTAATGATGCACGGGAACCTCGACGAACCTGCAGCCCAGATCCTGAAACTTCCTCATCATTTCGACGCAAATCATGCCACTATCGCATGTGAGCAGGACCCACCGCAGCAGACTACGACGAAAGAGGCGGAAATCGCAGTCGACATCCCGGACACAAAGCCGGAACAAGAGGCGCATGAGGCGCTGATAGAGGAAACCGACGATGATTCTGTGTTTGGGATCCGACCTGCCGATCTTGTACCCATTGACAATATCGATCCCTTTCCCGAAGGCATGCCAAAGCAGAGACAGTTCTGCGACATCATACTGGCCATCCCCATCAGTATAAAATATCAGATCCTTGGAGCAATTCGAAAACCCGGTAATTAGCGCAGCGCCATATCCCCGATTGATTCCATGATGTATGACCTTGAGAAACGGATATTCATGTGCCAGATGGTCAAGCAGTTGGCCCGTCCCATCCGCCGATCCGTCATTCACCACCACGATTTCGTAATCATCCGTCAGCGTGGGGAGCAGCACGGCAACTTCATGGATTATGTCGCCAATGGAACGCTCATCGTTATAAGCAGGGAAAAAGGCTGAAATTGAACGATATTCATGATTCATTCGAATGCTCCGACTCCGATCAACTGCAGCATGTACCGGCATTGGAGAAGCGCGGCACTTTTACCGCCACCGCTTCGGATGACTCTTTACGGCTTCTACCTCCGCAATCTGAACATGCGGACGCCGGCAACCTCCGACTCGAGCCTGTAATGCCGCTCCACCAGGGAGCGGAAATCGGGGAAGTTTTCGATGCGCGCGCCCTGTTGCACATCCACGATATAGCGGGGCCGGCTCCTGCTCAGCACCTCGGCCGTCCTGGCCTGAATCGCCGGTTCTGCCGCTCGCGGAGGATAGTCGTCGGCCACATCGAAGTCCATCCACGGTGTTGCCATGGGTCGGTTTGCCAGGAAGTACAGTTGAGGATTTGATCCCCATATGAAAATGCGATCATGGGGAGATGTCCCTCGCATCAGGCGTTTGGCGACATCGAGGTTTCTGCGGTTCTCATGCCCCATGTCCCAAAGTCGCGGCTGCTTAATCTGCGGGAAGGCGAGGGACGCCCAATTCATCACAGTACGGGAGTGGAACCATAAAAAGCTGGCCAGGAAGGCCGCGATGCAGGTTCTGCGAGCCAGACGGGCGCCGGCCTGATGGCGTGTACGCCATAGATGAACCAGGCCCATGGCCCCAAGCAACGAGAGCGGAGGCATGACCTGGATGAAATAGTTGGCGTAGTACCGCCTGCCGCCCACGACTCCCAGGAAGGCGCTTAGCAGCCAGAACGCCGCGAACGAATAAGCCCGGGCATTTTCCTGCCGCATGCGGCGGCTCAGCCAAATCAGGATGAGGAGCCAGGCGAATATCAATGCGAATCCTGCGTTCACGCGCAGGGACTTGACCAGGAATGCCTCGGCGCCTATGTGGCCCACATAGCGAAATCCGTACAGGATGGCCTGTTCCCACCAGGCCGACAGAATGCCGGCACGCCATAGGTAGGCGAGGAATGCGCCCAGCCCCAGCACAAAGCCTACCATGAGAATAACGGTGTGACGCATTCGCGAGATCATGCTGCCGCCGCCGGCAAAGATTACAAAGAGAACCAGGAACACCATTTCCGTTATGGCGACGGGCTTGGTGAGACAGGCAAAAGAGGCAAAAAGACCTGCAACGAAAAAGCTGAAACTACGTCTGTGGAGCAATCCCAGAAGATAACAGTAGGCCGCAGCGATGGAGAATGCTGCCATCAGGGTTTCAGTGTTCATCCCAATGATTCTCGGGATGTAATAGGTCGTGCTTGCGACTGCATGGATAAGCGCCGCTGCGGCTCCTACACTCGCGGAGAAAAAACGGGTTCCGATCATGAAAAGCAGGACGGAAGTCAGGCCGACGAGCAACAGAACGCCAATATGAATGGAATTCATGTTGAGGCCGAAAAGCTTGAAGAGAAACGCGCAGAGCCAGAAAATCGGGGGATTCTTGTCCAGCGCGATGTCCAAATAAAGCTGGCCGCCGCGGCACAGAACCTGCGCGCCGTTTGCCCACCAAGCCTCATCCACGAAGATGAAGTCATGCTGGAAGTACGGCGCCCTTAATAGGATAGTCAGAACCAGACTCAAGGACAGCAACAGCGAGTACTTATTTCCAGTGACCCACGTTTGAATTTGCCTGTTTGAGTCAAACAAAGCACCCACCCATCCAGCCTTCTATCGCCAGGCATGCGGTCTTCGTTTTATGCCCTTAAGTTTCATCGCATTAATAATTTAAGTCATATATATTCAAGAACATTAAAAGATGTTAATTTATCTTATGATGTCCAAGAATCCCATCCCACGAAAGCATTAGTTTTTGGGAAAAGAGGCAGTAGGGAGATTCCGTCCGCAGCTCGATTCGCGGAAAAGAAGCCGTTATGACTTCGAGGTTATTACCCAGCGAGGAGGTCTTAGGGGCAATAGTGGAGCGCGGAGCTTGGATGAAATGGAGCTGAGCAGTTCAAGAAACACGCCTCGGGCTTTGAGGAAGGTTTGGTGTATCTTCCGGCCTGGCAAACTCATACCCGTGTGCGCTCTGCAAGGCCGATTTTCAGGAAATGATTTTTTTGCGCACGGCGTAGAGGACGATCTCAGCCGTGTTGTGGAGGCCCAACCTTTGCATCAGGTTTGCCCGGTGGGTTTCGATCGTGTATACGCTCAAATCGAGAAGAGCTGCAACTTCTTTGTTGGATTTTCCCTCGGCGAGCAGTTGAAGAATTTCCTTTTCGCGGTCCGTCAGCAGATCATAGGAGTCCTGAAGCCCCCGCTGATTGAGCTGCCGCATGTAGTCTTCGAGCAAGGCTTGCGAGATCTGGGGGCTGAAAAAGGGTTTCCCCTGGGCAACTGCCTGGACCGCCCGAACCAGGTCTACTTCCGCGACATCCTTGAGCAGATATCCCTTGGCTCCGGCGGTCAAAACGCGCACCAGATAGCTCTCATCCGAGTGCATGCTTAAAACGATGACGCCTATCTTGGGATCTCGTTTGACGATCTGGGCGGTGGCGTCGATCCCGTTCAGAAAGGGCATGGCGATGTCCATGATCACGATTGCCGGATCAAGTTCTTCCGACAGCCGGACGGCTTCCCTGCCGTCCTTTGCTTCGCCCACCACTTCCATATCCGGCTGGCGCTCCAGCAGGTAGCGGAGCCCTTTTCTCACGATACCGTGGTCATCGGCCAACAGAATCCTCGTTTTGCTCATGACACCTGCTTTCCAGTCAATGGAATTGTGACCTCCACAACCGTTCCTTCTTGATTCTGGGATAAGATCTTCATGGTTCCGCCCAACTCACGCACCCTTTCCTCCATTCCGATCAGCCCTATTCCCCTCGAGGCCATGCGGCCAGCGTCAAAGCCGATGCCATCATCCTGAATCGAAGCCGCAATTTGATCCTTGCCGCCATGGACAGTGATCCGGACATGCTTAGCTCTGGCATGGCGCGCGCAATTGGTCAGTGATTCCTGGATGACCCGATATACGCATGTGCGCAATTCTTCCGAGAGGCGATCGATGTCGCCGTCGATCTCGACGGTCGCCGGAATTCCGTTGTGGCGCGAATACTCGCGGGCTTGCCATTGGAGTGCCGGCCCCAGGCCGAGATCATCGAGCATCGATGGCCGCAACCCCATCGCCAGGTCACGCACGGCGCGCATCACCTTTTCCGCCAGGACCTTGGTCTCGGCAAGGTACGTCGAAAACTCCGGGCTCGAAGCCGCGTGAAGCTCTTCAAGATTTCGCAGCTCGAGGCGGAGACCCGTCAACATCTGGCCGATTTCGTCATGCAATTCCCGGGATATCGATCTGCGTTCTTCTTCCTGTGCTTGCACAAGTTTCTGTGAAAGAAGTCGAAGCTCGTGCTCCGCGTTCTCAATCCGGCTCCGTTCCTGGTCCGAACGCCATTCCAAGCGCGAGATGTGAATGAAACTGATTCCTGCGGTCAGCAGTCCCAAAATCAGGGCCGCCCCAGACATCAAGCCCAGATATCGGCGGAATGCGGCCTGGCTGTTGTTGATCTCATCAGTTTCATCCGAGAGGCTGAGTGCATTCAGCCGATTAATCTCCTGGGTAAGTAAGATCACGCTTTCTCTTCGCGGACGGACCTGACTGCGCAAGAATTTGAAGCCCAGTTCCGCTTTTTGCTCCAGAGTCCATTCAAAAATTGGCTCGAACGAATCCAGGTATGATTTGATTTCGCGCTGAAGCCGATCGAGAGCGCTTCGGTCCATGGTGAGGGAATTCAGATCACTCAGATGCTTATTCATCGAGGCGCGAATATCCAAAAGATCCTTGCGATATTGAGCGCCATTCAACGCCTCGGGATCGATGAGAAAGTCGCGGAGGAGCAAGGAGGCGCGATAGACGTCGGTGTGGATATCATCCAGGATTGACGCGCTCTTCCGGTACAACTCGTGAATGGCTGATACCTCTGAGTAAACCCTATCCGCTCTCCAGAAGGAGCTCAATGCCAGCAGGCCTATCAGAATCAGCAGAGTGCCGAATCCCAGAAACAGCATATGCCTGGGCGACTTCATCCTCGCTCCCCTTTGCCGTCTGCTATTAGTAACCTGCAGGATGGAACACTTGCCTCGAAATGGCATTCTAGCACATTGCCGCATCCTGAATTCTGAGTTTTGCCACAGCCTACTGCCGTGTGGTGAATAAGTCAGCTGTGCCACAAATGACTGTAACGACGTGTGTTGCCATAGACGCCGCTAACGCTGGGCGCGCCGCTTGACCGGTAGCACAGGATCCGGGATGCTGCGGATTTTCACCGCGGATTCGGAGGAACATGAGGGTCCTGTTGCAGCCATGGCAGTTGTTGCTCCTGATTCTCGCCGGCTGAATCAATGGCCGGCAGCAGGACGCCGTCGAGATTCCTGCCTGGGAGGATGACCTAAGCTTGTTCGATGGGACAGAATAGACCTCCCCTTGGCTTCCGTTCCCGAGCCTCAACGATTCTCCTGGCGACGCCTGGGGCGATCGGCGTTCTCGAATGTGCGCATTGCGGCGGCCGCATGCGGATTGTGGCGGCAATGCATCCCCCGGATGCAATCAGAAAAATATTGGACTGACTCGGCCTGTCTTCGAGACCGCCGCCGGACGCGCAGCTACCAAATGCATGGCACCGGCACGCAGTGGCTTTGCGAAAACCTGGCAGGCATCCAGCCGATGGAGCCGGGGTACAAGCCGATCGCGTTCAGACCCGCGGTTCCAACGGGGCTTGATCATGCGGAAGCCTCGGATGACAGCGTGCGGGGCAAGATCGCTTCATCGTGGACCAAGGGCGGATCGACGCTCACTCTGAACGTGACCGTGCCGCCAAATGCTACTGGCGTGGTGTACGTTCCCGGGTCAGATCCCAGCTCCGTCAAGGTTAGCGACACCGCGAGGGCGAATTTCGTCGACAAACAGGCGGCGGTCGAGAAGGCCCGCGTGGCGGCGGAAGAGGAATTGCTGACCATCAACGCCCTGCCGGCGGCCAGTTCTTCACGCCGCGCCAGGTCATCAAGGCGATGGTCCAGGTCATCGACCCCAAGGTGGACGAGACCGTTTACGATCCGGGCTGCGGGACTGGCGGTTTTCTTGCCCAGATCTTCGAGCACATCACGGGTAAGCTCGGCAACGACGCCACAGCTGACCAACTTGAGACCCTCAAGCAGCGAACCTTCTGGGGCCGGGAGAAAGAGAACCTCATCTAACCCATCGCGTTGGCAAACCTCATCCTGCATGGCATCGACAAGCCAAACCTCTGGCACGACAACACGCTTACCGGACGGGAAACGTACGGCGATCTGTTCGAAGGCGCGCCGCAGGCCTTCGATGTGATCCTGACCAATCCGCCCTTCGGCGGCAAGGAAGGCAAGGAAGCCCAGACCAACTTCGACTACAAGACCGGCGCAACCCAGGTGCTGTTCCTCCAACACGTCATCCGCAATCTGCGCGAGGGTGGCCGGTGCGGGATCGTGATAGACGAGGGGCTACTGTTCCGCACCAACGAAGATGCCTTCGTAAAAACCAAGCGAAAACTGCTCGACGATTGCGACCTGTGGTGCGTGGTGAGCCTCCCCGCCGGGGTTTTCACGGCCGCCGGTGCAGGCGTCAAGACGAACATGCTGTTCTTCGCCAAAGGCCAGCCCACACGAACAATCTGGTACTACGACCTGTCTGATTTAAAGATCCGCAAGAAGATTCCGTTGATGCTCAAGCATTTTGAGGACTTCCTGCGGCTGCTCCCGACGCGCGTCGACAGCGAGCTTTCCTGGACCGTGGACATGGACGAACGAAAGCGGATCGCCGCCGAGCAGGCAAGGCCGCTCAAGGAGCAGTCCACAACTAAGAGCCAGCAGGCCGCGCCGGTTGGCGACTTCCTGGAATTAAGAGACGCGCTGATCGAGCGGGAGTCTGGCAAACTCAAGCATGAGAATCCTCCGCTATGGCGTCGATGATTCGGTGCATCCAGCCGGGAGCGTAGATGCGATCCCGCTTCAACTGGGCCTTGTCGCTCGTGGGCATGGTCTGCCGCAGGTGCGCGATATGCTGTTTGCCGATCTGCCTGGCGCCGATATGCCGAAGGGACTGAATGACCGTGCCGCTGATCCGGCCGGCCGTCGCCATGTTGCGGGGGGTCGTGTTCTTCAGGGTGATCTCCTGACGGCCGATTCTGACATGTCGAGCCGGGCCGTCTGTGAGGAAGACGATTCGGGCCGGAACTTGTTCGGACAACCCCAGCAGGTTCGCGGCGTAGGCACCGGAAGGCTGGAGTCGCGAGGCATCGCGCTCTGACAGGGCCTTGGCGATCTCGTCGGGGCGTGGGGAAAGGAAGCCGATGGTCGGATGTTGCTTGGGGAAATCGTAGAGTCCGCGAGTCAGCCGGCGGATCGTACCGCGCTTCTCCAGGCGGTGCAGTGCGATGCGGACCGCCTCGGGGCTGCCAAGGTCGAGAAATGCCTTGGGCGTGAAACACGTGCCTCTTGCTTTGCCCTGTATCCGGGTGACTATCCTGTTTTCGATCGATTGCATGCCGTTCCGCCTTGATATGTAACGAAAAGTAGCCGCTTTTCGTTACAGAATCAAGCGTTTCTCTCGCGTTGCGCCCGGATTTCATGCAGAGTCGCATGCCCGCACTCATCTCCTGCCTATACTGTCCCTGCCATGACGATCACCTCACTCCTCGATCCGATCACAGACCTGCGTTCCTGGACCCGCCTCAATTGACCTTGGGATGAGAAGCCGTGCTTCCCTCGGTCAGGCCCATGACCCACTTGACCGCCTCAGTATACATCTTGAGGATATCGGGATTCTCCCACGCCTCTTTGGTGTGCCCGAAGGTCGAGTAGAAAACGCGTCCTTTGCCGTACATCTTCGCCCAGGCGACGGCTTGGTCCTTGTCCGTACGCATCGATGGCTCGCCGCCACGTGCAGCGCCGCCGGCGCCCGGAGGACCGCCGCCGAACTGTGGGCTGCTGTAGTTGAGTTTGGATTCATCCAGGCGCATGAGCACGTTCAATTTGTCCCGCGACCAGCTCTTGGTCGAGTACATCTCGTCGTGAAGTTTGAGGTACTTCGGGAAGTGGCGCATGGCAGGGAACGACTGATCCTCGACGATGATGGACCCCGCGAACGTTCCCCAGGGGTGGCCATTAAACCATCCGCCCGTCAGATCGGCCCACTCCGGCCAGTTGTAGTTCGAGTCGATCGCCGCGTGCACCAGGACGATTCCCTTGCCGTCATCGCGGACAAAAGACAGCAGAGCCTCCTTTTGTTCGTCATCGAGCTTCCAATTGCCGGTCGTGTTGACAAACACGACGGCGTCGAAATAGGGAAGGCTGTGGGCTTCGCTTCCCGGATCCTTCTTGGTGATCCACTCCATGTCCGTCTTCAACTCGGTGTCCCAGACATTGGAGTCCTTGCCCATTTTCCAGAAGCTGGCAACGCCTTCGGAAGTCGAGCCATGGTGGAAGGAGCCCATGGTTTGACCGATCACCAGGAGATGCTTCTTCGCGACTGCCGGCGGACCGCCTCGCCCGCCCGGGGTAGGAGCGCCTCTCCCGCCGGCCGCCTGGCCTGGCATCCCCTGGCTGGATTGAGACGCAGCACCCTGAGCCTGTCCAGGCTGAACCTGAGCCTCCTTTTGCCGGAGCTGACCCTGCGCCGCCGCCGTCTGAGCTTGCATTGCAGCGATCCAAAGCACCGCAACTCCGCCCAACGCGAGTGTGGCGCTGAGAGCTATACTAAGTGACCTACGCATAGAACCTGCCTTTCCTCTCGGGATTTTCTGGAGCGGACTTAGGGCCTGTCAATGAATAACGTTTACACTTTGCTGCCGGCCCCCAGGCCCGCTGGCGAGGCGCGAGCGACGAGCATACTCTTTAGTCTGTAAGGAGCGAGCAACGAAGCCTGCGGGCCGCAGCCCGGAGGGGCGCGGCGGCGGAAGGGCATCTGCTTCGTTGCCGCTCCTCGACGATGCACAACGGCATCGCCTGCGTCGCGGCGCCTCGCATCTGCCCGCCCGGCGCTCGCGCCAAAGTGCAAACGTTATTCATTGACAGGCCCTTAGCACGGACACGCCACACACCTTGGCTGGCATTACCAACTGACAGGATGCGCGAGGGTTGGTGTGACGGCACGTTTCAAGTATCGCCGACACGATACCGAAATCTGAAATCCAAGACAAGGAGTTTCGCGCCCTCATGGAAAAGTCGTCGGAACCGGCTCACCGTGGTTGCAGTGTCGGAATCGTTGTCAGCGCGTCATCGCTGGCCGGCTTGGCCCAGGTGCAGCTGCATGAACTTGAGGAGGAATGTCCGCACCCTATTCGACAATGATCACGACAACAAATCCGGGCTTGGGCTGGGCAAGGACATGAACTACGTCGAAACCTCGGAAGGCCGGCTAGTCGATGCCAAGGGAGCGCTGGCACGTTATATCCGGCTTTACAGTAATGGCAACAATGCCGAAGAAATGAACCACTACATCGAAATCGAAGTGTTCGGCCGTCCCGCAGCTAGTCCTACGTCGAGTGAAACCTCCGATCTTGACCGGCGCGTGAGATGCGCCAGCCGCCACAAGAACGCTCGAATCGATGCCAGCATCCTTCTCTCCGATTACGCGCCTTCAAGGACTCGGTTGATGATCCCCATCATCCGTTCCCAGCTCTCGGTTTCCTCGCGGAGCTGCTTGCGGCCGGCCTTTGTTATGGAGTAGAACCGCGCCTTCCGGTTGTTGTCCGAGGTGCCCTATTCCGCGAGGATCCAACCGCGCTGCTCGAGGCGCAAGAGTGCCGGATAGATGGTCCCCTGCGATAACTGGAGCGCATTCTCCGACACCTGTTGAATGCGGCGCGCGACGCCCTACCCGTGCATCGGCCCTAAGGATTCGAACGTTTTCAGCACAAGGAGGTCGAGCGTGCCCTGCAGAACTTCCGATTTAGATTGAGTCATAGGAATTTCCTGTCGACGATCGTAATGACAACTTAAATCCACTTCTGCTGGCTGTCAACAAAAATCCAGAAATAGAAAACTGATCATGGCGTGTTGGCATAAAGCCGGTGACCAAATTCAATCGTGCACCGCTGGCTCGTTCCAAAAGATTGGTAGGGCAACGGAGATTCGTAAGGAATGGGAAACGGCTTATCCGCCATTAGCTGGCGGAAAACAGGCAAGTACCCGATAGCAATCTTTTTCAGGGAACCGAATGAACAAAACCGATGAGGAATGAGCTGAGGGTATCCGTTGAGGCTCTGGTTAGGCCCGGCTTCCTTGAATCTTGATCGCGGCCCACGGTTTAATTCTTGCCAGCTTGATGCCCATAGCGCGTTCAGCCACTTCGGTGTCATGGGCGGCTTGAGCGCGGAGCCAGTAGCCGTTGGAGAGGCTGAAAAACCTACACAGGCGCAAGTCCGTGTCGGCGGTAATGGCACGACGGCCCGCCACAATCTCACCGATACGCTGCGCCGGTACGCAGATTGCCTTAGCCAGCCGATACCGGCTGATCCCCATCGGCTTCAGAAATTCTTCCAGCAAGAGTTCGCCGGGGGTCACAGGTTTAAGTTTACGCATTACTCTTCTCCTTTAATGATAGTCTACGATCTCGACGTCTTCCGCTCCTGTATCTGTCCAACGGAAGCAAACGCGGAATTGATCGTTTACACGGATGTTATGCTGTCCCGCTCGATCCCCCCTCAGGGTTTCAAGTCGACTGCCAGGGGGCACCCGCAAATCGTCTAATCGGCCCGCGATCTCCAACTGCCGTAGCTTGCGGCGCGCCACGGCAGCGACATTCGCAAATCGCTTAACTCGCTCGCCCTTCGAAATCGCCTGCGTGTCGCTGCACTTAAACGATTTGATCACAGGCCAATGATAACGCTACACGTGATTAACGTCAAGCGTGACTATTGACATGGGCTTGTATGCGACGCAGTTCGGAGCCGTTGCGGGTGCAAAACGGCGAAACCGGACAAGTGGACTCGAGGCCCCTACCCCAAAAAAGTCCGTGAAGAGCGCCGAAACTGCTTGACGTTGATTTCGGACCGCAAATAAGCTGACTTTGCAGCGCCTCGTTGGTCTTGAAAGTTGCAGTTCCCGACCCATAACTAATGCGAGAAGGCTGGAGCTCCAAAAACAACCAGCTTCCGACAGGCGGGACCTCGCATTCTTCGACAACTCAGCCGGTGAGGCATCGGATCTGATCGCGCAGACTCAATGTTTCTTTTTTTCAATTTCTGCTATGCGTGACTTGAACTCCGAGACTGCGGGAGAATTAGGATATTTTTGGATAAATTCCCAGTAGACTGCCAGTGCCTTCTCGTATTCGCCGATTCCTTGATACGAACGACCAAGACCGTCATTGGCAGCGATCATGTCCGGCTGATACCGGATTGCTTCCTGATAACCACTCATGGCTGCAACATAGTTATTTCTAGAAAAGTAGAAATCCGCTACCTGGCAATAAAACTCGGCCATGCTCGCCAAGACGATCTTCAATGGACTGCTGTACGGATCATCTCCCTTGAAGGAATAGGATTCGTAACCCTGCTTTTCAAAGATAAGTTCGAATTCATTCTTGGATTGTCCAGGAGTAATTTCAAAGTATCCCTTTGGATCTGAATTTGTAGTGGACAGGATCTCCTTTGTTTTTCGATCGATGACAGAAACTATGACGCCTGATATCGGGTTGCCAGCAGAATCCAAGATGTGCCCGGAAATGGACGCCGTCATCTCCCTCAGTTTGAGGATAATGTCCTCCCTATTTTGATTAACAACCGGGACGAAATCGCTGTTTGGGAATAACATGAGAAATTTGTTGATTTCGGCCAAAGCCCGTTTAGCATCCTTTTGACTCGGACCAGACGCCTGCATTTGGCGCATCAGAATGCTGATTATTTTCATCTGGGCATCCGCGGCCCTTGGATGGGTGGGAAAGAAGATGATGAAGTTTCTAAACTGGTCTTCCGCCATCAGCAAATTCTCTTTTCCGCTTTGATAGCGGTACGAATCACCCATTGCGTAATAAGCCTCGGGTTCCAAGGAGCTTCCCGGATAGATTCGGATCAACGTTTCGAAAGCTAAGGGCCTGCGCAACAATAACTATTCACATTTAGGCGTAAAGCGATCATATCAACCGATGCGAATCCAGGTTAACACCTGTGCGCCAATCCCGCTCAAAGACTGATTAAAAAAGGAAGCGTCGTCACTTCACTGCTTG
>JBGQNR010000182.1:0-13130 GCA_041501225.1 Acidobacteriota bacterium | reverse complement strand
TCATCTTCGAGTGGGCGAGTGCGCTCTTTAGTCGCTCCGCAGGACTTTTTGCGCTTCTGCTGTACACGATGGAGCCCAATATCCTGGCTTTTTCTCGCTTCGTGTATACCGACATGGGCGCCAGCCTGGTCTATTCCGCCTTCTTCTACTCGGCTTGGCGATGCTGGAGGTCTCCCACCTTCGCCAGGTTCCTGCTCGCATGTTTTGTCGCCTGTTTGTCCGCCCTCGTAAAACACTCGATGATCGTAATTTTCCCGATGTATTTGGTGTTCCTGGCCATTCTGGTTTTTGCACGGAAAATACCTATCCGGTCGTGTTTGGTGCACGCGGTACTGAGCGTGCTGATGTTGCTCTTTCTACTGAATCTCGGGTATGGATTTCGCACCCACGGTTTTGATGCGAACGATCTGCGCGTGGTGTCTGGATGGTTCGGGATTCACACCGAGAAACTCGGCATCAACAAATATCTGGATCATTATAGTATCCTGCCGGTCCCGCCTGACTATATCCGCGGGTTGGACCTGGTGATGAATCACAACCGCCAGGGGCATTACGCTTACTTGTTCGGCAGGTTTTCCAGCATGGGCTGGTGGTACTACTTTCCTCTGACATTCCTGGTCAAAGTGCCGCTGCCTGTGATGATCATCACCTTGATTGCGGTGGGCTGGCTTGCTGCAATCCTATGCTTCAGACGAAGCACCGATTCTCTTTTTCTGCTGCTGCCGATGCTGCTTTATGGTGGGTTCTCCCTGACCAGCAACATAAATATAGGAATAAGGCACATCCTTCCGATATTCCCGTTTCTGTTTATTTCGGCCGGGGGATTGTGGCATTTTCTCCATGCAAGGGCCTCACGGTGGCGCTGGGCGGTTGCGGCCCTGGGTGCATGGACCATCGTCGGCTCGCTGGCGATCCGTTATGACCCACTGGAGTATTTCAACGATTTGGCGGGCGGCCCCCAGAACGGATGGCGCTACCTGGGTGAGTCGAACATCGATGCAGGCCAGAACATGATACGACTGGCCGATTACCTTAGGGAGACAAAACCAAAAGATATCTACCTGTACCTGATCGGAGTCGATTTCAATCTTTTGCGGGATGAAGATTACAGCATATTCTCCCCCATGAAATTATCCGACGACTTCAGACCGTACTTTCCCTACAGCTTTCGTGAAGAGTATGGGACGCTGAAACCCGGCATCTATGCCATCAGTGTGTGCCGGATGCTGGACCCGTACATGTACAGCCCGGTCTTCAGCAAAGAGGATTTGGCTCGTGCGCTCACGCTCCAGCGCTTTCTGACGATCGAACCGGATAAGAAGATAGGGAACGTCATCTGGATTTATAATCTTACCGAGGAACAGATTGCGCGTTTGAATTTGTCGCAACTCGAGTTCTATTATTTTATGGGGCTTAAGCACATCCAGCCTTGATCATGTCCGCAAACTAAGTCGCCCGGAGATTCTCAGGAGAGTCCGTACCCATGTCGGATAATGAAAGAAACATGCCGCGCTGGATCTGGTTGCCGGCCATTCTTCTCCTGGCCATTCTATTGTTCTTTTTCTTGCGCCAGAACCTGTTCACAAGCCGCCAATCCGAGAGGGCGCAAGAGGACGCCAAGTCCGCTGCGCCGGCATCTTCCGCCCCAGGGCGGATTTTCAAAATCCCCTCGCAGACTGCGGAATCAGCGCCTTTGCCGCAGTTCGCTCCTGGCGCTTCGGACTCGGACAGTTGGTATGTCAACGTCGCTTTCAAGGGAGTGGTTCGCAATGAGGCTAACCGCGCGCCCGTCGACGGTGCCACGATACGAATATGCGCGTTTTCCTCCCCCACCACGGTATTGGAGAAGACGACAGGGGGAGGTGGGCGCTTTCAGGCGGTCGCGCCGCCTGCTTACCGCTACAGCGTAAAAGTCGATGCTGAGGGATTCAGACCCTATCAGGACGATTCGTTCGTGATTACCCGCCCCTATTATGAGATGGAGATCCTGCTCATCCCGACATTATCACTGCGCGGCCGCGTGGTGGACCCTCTCAATGCCGGAATCGGCGACGCCACGGTGCAGATGCGACGCACGGACGATCGCGGCCCTGCGCTTCTCACGGTGACCACCAATGCGCAGGGTGTTTTTGTTTTTTCTGAGGTCCCGCGATCCGGGCGGTATTTTGTCGAGGCCTCACATCCCGGATTTGAATCCCAGGGTGCGGCGACCGTCTCGACTCCCACGGAAGGTGACGTCGTCCTCCGCATGACTCCCTCACGCTTTACAGGCTCTCTTGCGGGGATCGTAACCGACACCGCACAACAGCCGGCGGCCGGCGCCAAGGTTTCGCTGTTCGATCTCGGGGACGGCCGGTTGTTGTCCAGCCTCCTGACGGACCGTCAGGGGCTGTACAAGTTCTCGAAGATGCGCGAAGGATTCTACGTGGTGCGCTGCACCGCGGAAACCTCCGCCGAAACACGCGGCAATCAAGGGGCCGCGGCGGTCTATCGCGACAAGGAATCCCGCTTCGATTGCACCGTCGATCCGGGCCTTCAGATTCGCGGCATTGTGCTGAACCAGAAACAGGAACCCGTAATCCAGGCACAGGTAACTTACGGCACTACGGCAGACATGCAAAGAGGCCGCATGCCGGCGGCCGATAGCGGCGGTCAGGTGGCTGGCAGGATGAATCAAAGAGGAGGCATGCAGCGTCCGCGCAACCTGGGTTTTACCTCGACCGACAACGAAGGCCGATTCCAGATCGCGGGCTTGGCTGACGGTCAATATCAGGTGAGCGTGAGCCACAGAGACTACCAGTCGCTTGTGGCTAGCCTGCGGCCATCAAATGAGTCCCAAACCCTGATCCTCGACGCGGGGCTTTCCTTGCGCGGCACCGTGAGCGACGTGCGCGGAGTGGCACTCGGAACCTTCACCTTGACTTTCCAGTCGATCTCCGGCCGAAGTGATAAATCCTATTCCTATACCACCACAGATGGACATTTCGAGGTCCATGGCCTCGCCCGCGATTCCTATCAGGTCAGCCTGCAAGCTCCGGGCCGTGGGCGTTTTTCCAGCACGTTCGACCTGCAATCGTCGACCGAAATTTTTGTCCTCCTCGACTCCGGGCGCGGCGGCCGGGGTCAGAGCACCATGACCCTGCTCAAAACCAAATGAGCCAACCGGGAATAAGCGTGAGAAAGAGCCCCCGTTGGGCGACTATTTTCTCGCTGCCCCGCCGGACAAGCTGCTCAAAACAAGCCTGCATTATGCTGCATAAACCCGCGCCGGAGGCGCGCCAGACAGTAGCCCCGGGCAAACGAAGCGCCGCCCGGGGTTTGAGAGAATCTAATCCAGAGCCCCGGAGGGGTGAGAGAAGGATTGTGCCTTATTCAAGCGCCATTCAGGCAAGGCAGATGATGGAGGTAGGAGTGCATTCAGACTGTGGACGGCGGTCGCTCTAACTCTTCACTTACCACTCATCGCCCATTAAAGCCTGCTCATCCAGGGCAGCCTGCCAATCCCAGGATTACGTTAATCACGGCCTGCAGATCCAAAACATTTGTTCTGCCATCACCGTTGATGTCGCCGTTGGGCGGGCTGCCCGGGGATCCCAGGATCGAGTTGATCAACAGTTGCATATCAAGCGCGTTCACGATGCCGTCGTTGTTGATGTCGCACCGGCTCGCGGTCACCGTGAACACCGACGGGCTGGTCGCCGAACCTGCAGGAGTAACGACCGTAACATAGCCCCTGGTCGCCCCGGTGGGAACGGTCGCCGTGACCTGAATGGGCGATACCAACGCAAAGCTGGTCGCATTCGTGGCATTGAACCTCACGGCCGTTGCCCCGCTAAGGTTCGTTCCGGTGATCGTCACCAATGTCCCGGCACGACCACTGCCAGGATTTATCCCGGTAACCGTGGGAAGGCTGGACAAGGTGGTCGCAGATGCTTCGTTGGAATACGCGGACGCGCCGCCTGCGCCGGTTGCCGCGACCCGATAGTAATAGGTCGTACCGCTCACCAGCCCTGAGTTGCTGAAGGCGGTTACGTTCACCGCTGGCGTGGCAATTTGCGTCCAGGCACCACCCGCGCCTGTTTTTCTTTCGACCACGAAACCGCTTTCGTTCGCGCTATTGTCCTGCCAGAACAGGTTGATTTGAGAGGTCGAAACCGGTGTCGCCACCAGGTTCGAAGGCGCAGCTGGTCCCGAGGCGAGACAGGATGAACTGGTGCTGAGGAACGAGGCGATTTCCCCAAGTGAGAACGGGCAAAAAGTGGTCCCCGTACGGACAGAGCTGCTCATGATGGAGTTGGTGCACTCGGTTTGCGGCGGACTTGCCTGGTCGGGGTGCGAAGCGCCAAAGTTATGGCCAATTTCATGAGCCGTCAGGATGTACTTGCCCGGGGACGAAGTGAATCGCTGCGAGATCCCGTAGCTGTAAGTTCGCGCATCGCACACCACCGAGAGGTAGGCGATGCCGATCGTGCTGCCATCCATGTCCTTGCCGGTCCACATGTGCACCAGGTCGTATGGCACATTATAGAAATTTGCATTCCAGTGATTCTGAAACTCCGAGAGCATGGCGGCAGCGGCGGTTGAACTGTACGGATCGTCGGGCGTAGACCAGGCATGCTGATAGACGACCCGAAGTGCAATCGACAGCTGTGTCTGGTAGATGCCATCCACCTGATTGAGAATTTCCAGTATGGCCGCGTTTGCCTGCGCTGCCCCTCCGGAGGCAACTACGTACTCGTAATCCGCTTCCGTGGCGATGTCGGCGGTTTTAATACCGTACGAAGCAGCAAGAACCTGGGGTTCGACTAGTTCGTTGGCTTCTCCGATTCTGTGGGCCAGAGTGGTTCCGCAGACACCGAGGGCCTCGAGACGGATGTCGGACCTGCGGTAGACCACCATCTCCGAAGGATCCGAAGATGGTGAGAAGTTGCGGAGCGGTTCGATGTAATACCATTCATCCGGCGTCAGGATGACCCCTTCAAAGGACCCTTCCCTGACAGTGAAACGCGCCTCGGAGTCCCAGATCCAGGGGACGGTGCCCCGATAGGTATGGACAGGCGCCGGTTCAAGACTGTCCCGGCCGCCTCCCGGCAATTCTACCTCTGCATGGTAGCCAGCAGCCCTGATCTCATTGGGTTCGAGAACTACATCGAAGGTCTGATCCCTACTGGCGAACACGAGCATGCCGGTTTCACGCACCTGCCGCGCCGCCCGTTCCGTATCCATCCGAACCATGTCATAGCGCCGCAGGATACGGTCGATTTGCTCGCGCTCGCCTCCGGGGCGCTGCATGGCGCCCGTGGCCACGCGCAAAGTAGAGTTCAACAGAATCAGGACTGCTAGGACGCCGAAAATGCGCAGCGCCTGCAAAAAGTAACGCCGGCAGGCCTTCAGTTTCACCGTTTTCATCTTCAGTCAGACATCTAAGTTATTTTCTATCAGGGGGATGGGACTCTTGATGCGCACAGCTTTCCCGCCAGAAAACTGAGGCGACTGCAATCATCATATCGTCATGAAGCAGAGATTCCTGTAGTCCCTAGGCACCAGCCAGAAGTTTGCCGTGCAGACTAATCTATCTATTAAACAACAGGGCCCAGTTCAGATTGGATTCTTTCCCCTTTTCGAAGGGATAACTGATTTCGTATCGGCCTGAACCTGCCTCCAGCACCACCGTCTGGCCTTTTTGCGCGGAGCGGAGGATGCCTTTGGCACGCGCCACGGGCTGGCTGCCTTCCTGGACCTTATCCAGGGAGGCCTGGGGAAGCTTGATGGTTGCCGTGGTGTTGGCCGGGATTTCAATGGTGACCTTCAGCTGCCCGTCTTTTAATTCCCAGCCCGAGACCACGGTGCCATAGAGGGATTGGTGGCTGGCCCTGGCAGAGGTTAATGCGCCGCCGGTGTGCGGTTGAATAATGATGTGTTCATACCCCGGCTTTTGCGGATCGATCTCGATGCCGGCGACATAGCGGTAGAGCCATTCACCGATGGCCCCATACGCATAATGATTGAAGGAGTTCATCCCCGGATCCTGGAAGGAGCCGTCGGGCCGGATCCCGTCCCAGCGTTCCCAGATGGTTGTTGCACCCTTGGTAATGGGATAAAGCCAGGAAGGGTAGGTCTTCCGATTCAAGAGCATGAAGGCTTCACTGTCATAGCCATAATTGCTGAGGACCTGGCAGATCACCGGCGAGCCCAGGAATCCGGTGGTGATGTGCTTGAATTTGCGCACATCCTCCGCGAGCCGCTTGGCTGCGCGGGGTCGCAAGTTCTCGGGCAGCAGATCGAACGCCAGTGCCAAGCTGTACCCCGTCTGGGTATTGGAGGCCAGCCGGCCGTTAGGCGCCACGAATTCTGCGGCGAAGGCCTTTTTAATCCTGGCCAGCAGGCCGGCATATTTGCTTGCATCGTTGCTTTTGCCGAGAATTGCGGCGGTTTTCTGCAGCAGGTCGGTGGATCGGGCGAAATACGCCTGGGAGACCAGATCCTTGTCCGTGGTAGCACCGGGGTAATCGGATGCATTGCTGGCGAAGGCCAGCCAGTCGCCGTAGGTAAAGTCATTGTTCCAGAGGAAGGAATTTCCGGCGCGTTTCGCCATGTAGTCCACCCAGCCCTTCATGGTGGCATACTGCCGTTCCAGAATGCGGGTGTCGCCGTAGCTGAGATAGACCGTCCAGGGGACAATCACCGCGGCGTCCGCCCAGCCCGCAGAGGCACTGTTTCTGGCCGGGTCTTTGCGATTCAGGACGTTGGGGATGACATCGGGAATCGCGCCGCTGGATTTCTGATCCGCCGTCATGTCCTGAAGCCATTTGGTATAGAAGGCGGCGACATCGGCGTTGAAGGCGGCCGTGCGCGCAAAGGCCTGCGCATCGCCGGTCCAGCCGAGGCGTTCATCGCGCTGCGGGCAGTCGGTCGGAACGTCCACGAAATTACCCTTCTGGCTCCACTGGATATTGTGCTGCAGCTGATTGATCATCGGGTTGGAGCACTCAAAAGTCCCGGTGGGGGTGATATCCGAGTGCACTACAATCCCGGTCAGATTGTCCAGCGTCAGGTCATCAGGAAAGCCCTGCACGCGGACGTAGCGGAATCCCTGGAAGGTGAAATGCGGTTCGAACACTTCAACGCCACTCCCTTTCAATGTGTATTCGATCGCCTGCTTCGCCACCCGCAAATTCGCAGTGTAATAATTGCCCTTCCTATCGAGAACCTCGGCATGTTGAAGCTTCACCGTGGTGCCGGCCGGCCCGCTCACTTTCAGACGCACCCAGCCCACCATGTTTTGCCCCATGTCGACGACCGTATCGCCTTCCGGAGTGTGGAGAATTTCCACCGGCCTGATTTCCTGAATTCGGCGCACCGGCGGCCCTGCCGGAGCCACCAGGCGGGTTTTGGGAGGATCCACCTGCCGGACCTGAATCCAGGAGGCATCATCAAAACCGGGGCTGCTCCACCCGTCTTTTTCCAGGCGGGCGTCATAGGCTTCGCCATTGTATATATCGGAGG
This sequence comes from Acidobacteriota bacterium, assembly GCA_041501225.1. Lineage (GTDB taxonomy): Bacteria > Acidobacteriota > UBA6911 > UBA6911 > UBA6911 > JAFNAG01. Next base: position 5,624 of record JBGQNR010000182.1, on the reverse strand, counting down.
CGAGGATCGGGCCCGTGGCAGTTTTCCAGCTCGCGTCGGTGCCGATGATTTCCGAGTTGCCATCTTCATAAATGACGGCAATTTGCAAAAGCAGCGCCAGCCGTTCGCCGTAGGTATTCCTCTGGCCGCTGAAGGCCAGGTTGCCGCGGTACCAGCCGTCTCCCAGAACTACCCCGGCCGCATTTCTGCCCTCCTGCAGCAGTGCCGCAATGTCGTAGGTCTGATATTGAAGGTGGTCGTCGTAGCTGGTCCAACCGGGAGTCAGCACCTCATCGCCGACGCTTTTCCCGTTGAGCTCCATTTGGTACAAACCGAAGCTGGTGACATAAGCACGAGCCGACTTCACCCGGCCGCGGAGCTGGAATTCCTTCCTCAACAAGGGGCACGGGTTGGATTTTTTCACATCCTCCGGGAGCCCCGGTTCAATCCATGACGCCTGCCAGTCCCGGGGCTGAAGCAGGCCCATCTCCCACCAGGCGATTTCACTCCATGGAGAGGGTTGACCGTGAGCATCCCAGGCACGGACCTGCCAGTAGTAGCGTTTCCCCGATAGGAGCGGCGGCCCGGCGTAGACTCGGTGGATGGATTCCCTGGAAGCGACCTTGCCGCTATCCCAAAAGAGTCCCTGGCCCTGATTCAGCGCCGCCGTGCTCTCAGCCACCCGGATCTGATACGCACTCTGCTGCCAGCCGCGCTCGCCGCTGGTAATCTGCCAGCTCAGACGCGGCTGCAGGACATCCATGCCGAGAGGATTGGATTTGTATTCGCACTTCAGCGCGGCAACGGAAACGGATCCAGCCTGTGACTGCGAAATCGATGATTGGGCAAAAAGAAAAAACACGACAGCTAGCACGCTGACAGTGCGTCCCAGAGATTTCATGTCGTTTCTCCATTTCAGGAACCCCGAAGGGGTTTAACAGCTTAAGGAGGCCCACAGGGATTCAAGACCTAAATAAACCCCGAAGGGGTATAACAACCTAAGGGTCCCAATGGGATGCAAGACCTAAAATAATCCCGAAGGGGTTTAACAGCGTCAGCCCAGGGCGCAAGCCCTGGGAATAAGGAAACAAAGAGTGAAGGAGCCCTCAAGGGGCGAAACAGCATGTGCCGCCCTTACAGGGCTTCACCCAGACCGCACCATTTCCCCAGGGCTTGCGCCCTGGGCTTTCACTGTTTGGCCCTTTCAGGGCCATTTTCCTGCCTGCTCCACCGGGGCGTGCGTCCTGGGCCGGCACGCTTGGATCCATTCAGAGTCGTTTTCCTCCCCATCTTTGTTGGTTAAGCCTAACCAAGTGACATTCTTGCGCATCCCCGAATCTGAGAAGCGACAAGGGAATTGCTGGCCATTCGAAATTGCTATTCGCCGAGGAGATCTTTCATATAAGCGTAGAGAGCAGGCGAACCGCCGGTGTGGACGAAGAGGATGGTCTCGTCCTTGCGGAAAAATCCTTTGCGGCTCAGGTCGATCAAGCCTGCCATCGCCTTGCCGGTATATACCGGGTCAAGAAGAATGCCTTCGGTTCTGGCCAGCATTCTGACCGCTTCGGTCATTTCCGGCGTGGGGATCGAATAACCACGGCCGACATAATCGCCAAAGCACAGAACGGCCTCTCTGGGTATCTCGGCCTTGACGCCAACACGTGCCGCGGTTTTCTGGACAAGCTCATAAACCAGTTTTTCCTGCACTTCCTTGGGACGGCTGACATCGATTCCGACCACAGGAATGTTGCTATTGTTTCCATAAAACCCCGTAACCAGGCCCGCATGCGTTCCCGCGCTGCCGCTGGCGCAGACGACACGATCGATTTTGATGCCCTTGTCAAAAGCCTGAGCGAGGATTTCCTCGGCGCAGGCGACATAGCCCGTGGCGCCGATGGCATTCGATCCACCTCCTGGGATGATGTAGGCCTTGCTCCCCTCGGCCGCGACTTCATCGGCTACGCTGCTCATCTCTTTCATCATGTCGGAGCCGCCGGGAACTACTTTGATCTTTTCCACACCCAGAAGCCGGAACAAAAAGTTGTTCCCGCTGGCATCGGGTTTATAGCTGTTCGGGACCCGCTCCTCCAGCACCAAACGGCACTTCAATCCCTCCTTGACGGCTGCCGCCAGCGTAAGCCGGCAGTGGTTGGATTGCACGGCGCCGCAGGTGACCAGGGTGTCCGCGTCCTGGGCGAGCGCGTCGGCGACGAGGAACTCGAGCTTCCGCGTCTTGTTTCCTCCTGCAGACAATCCAAGGAGATCGTCGCGTTTGATATAAATTTTGGGTCCGACGAGCGCAGCGGAAAACCGCGGCACAGCTTCAATCGGTGTCGGTCCCTCGGTGTAACGTCTGCGGGGAAAACTTGCCAGATTCATGGAAAACCTCCAGGATTCGTTGGATCACATTTGATTATGATGACCGTTTGTTTGAATTTCCGGCATTGAATCACCCAAGCCGGGCCACAAGGCAACCCAGCTTAAGCGATGCGCAATTCCATCTCAAACAAAAAACATGGTTCCGAAATAGAAACATCTTAACAAGCTCAAAGCTGAGGACGCAGAGGAAAGCGAAGAGACCGCAGAGCTTTTGTGCAAGGATGGCGCAAAACATTCATTTCCTCTGCGATCTCTTCGCTTTCCTCTGCGAACTCTGCGCTAATCTTCTGAGATCCTCGTGATCAGCCACAGACCTGTAATACCGCCGCGCCCTCCAGTGCCCCCTTCCTCACGTCGTCGAGGGCCAGGTTGGCATCTGCGAGCGGGAAGACCACCACCTCCGCCTTCACGCGAGCTTTGGGTGCGATCTCGAAAAACTCCAGCCCGTCCTGCCGGGTCAGGTTGGCCACCGAGCAAACCGATCGCTCTTCCCACAACAGGCTGTATGGAAAAGCCGGGATGTCGCTCATGTGAATGCCGCCGCACACGACGACGCCTCCCTTGGCAGTGGCGCGCAATGCTGCCGGCATCAAAGCTCCCACCGGGGCAAAGATGATGGCCGCATCGAGTTTTTCAGGGGGCATCTCGTCGGCAGAGCCCGCCCAGACCGCTCCCAGCCTGCGCGCGAAATCCTGCGCCGCAGTGTCACCGGGTCTGGTGAAGGCGTAAACCTTTCTTCCCTCGTAGACGGCTATTTGCGCCAGTAAGTGAGCCGCAGCTCCGAAGCCATAAAAGCCAATGCGCTTCGCGCTTTTTCCCGCCATGCGATACGATCGGTATCCAATAAGCCCGGCACACAACAGTGGCGCAATTTCGATGTCGCGGTACGATTCTGGGAGGTGGTAGCAGTAGCGGTGATCCGCAACGGTGAACTCAGCGTAGCCGCCATCTACCGAGTAGCCCGTGAAGAGCGGATTGTCACAGAGATTTTCTTTGCCGGCGGCACAGTACCGGCAGGTGCCGTCGGTGGAACCGAGCCAAGGCACCCCGATGCGATCTCCAACCTGGAAACCACTCACTTTGTTTCCCGTGCGAACTACGGTTCCCACGATCTCGTGACCCATAATCAAGGGCAGTTTGGGATGCAGCAATTCCCCGTCAGCAATGTGCAGATCCGTCCTGCACACGCCGCAAGCGCTGACCTTAATCAAAAGCTGGGTCGGGCCCGGCAGGGGCACAGCCATTTCAATTTCCTGCAGGGGCTTCCCGGCAGCCACTAACACCATGGCCCGCATAGTCTTTTGGATTGCCATCCACCACCTCCGGAATCAGACTCTCATATGAACGGCACTTAGCTAAGACTCGGCGAGTAAGAAAAGGTGGGGAAATGAGACCCTGAAAGGGTCTAACAGTGACAGCCCAGGGCGCAAGCCCTGGGGAAATGGCGAAGTCCAAGTGAAGCCCTATAAGGGCGACACAGCCTGTTTCGCCCTCACAGGGCTTTTTCATTCTCCGTTTCCCTATTCCCAGGGCTTGCGCCCTGGGCTGGCGCTGTTGAACCCCTCCGGGGTTTCTTGACTTAGTACCATTCGACTCTCACATTGTAAACCAGTACCTGCAGTTGTCCATGCACCCAAGCCCTCTGTTCCAAAAATTTGTGAACTCGCAAAGTAGGCCCCGGCCGCCGGACGGGGCTTGGAATCGCATAATCCTGGGATCTCAGCGCCGTGCGGCGCCCAGCGCCCACTTCGCTTCCTCATTTTCATGCGCCTAGGTGCGCCCCCGGTGCATGGAAGACTGTGATGAATTTCACCGCTTGATGAGAAAAGCCGCGAATAAGGGTCGACAGACTCGAGGGTTTGTGCAAAATTTTGCCATATGGCGCCCTGGGAGTTCCGTTCTTGGCAGGTCAGGGCGCAGGATGAGCTGGACGGTGCAGCCACCGCAGCTTGGAAAGCACGGATTCATGGCGAAGACGGTTTTCAGCAGGCGATCTCAAGAGGAAGCAGTCCTGGGCGGATCGAATCGCGCGAGCTTGCGAGTTCTGCTCTGCCTGTTTGTCCTGCTTCCGTTGATCATGCCTGGGAACGCCCGCCAGTTGCGCCTGGATCAGAACGGCCCATTCCAAAACCCCGCACAGCAGGCGCCGGCCCAGGCCGGCACCATCCGCATCAATACCAGTCTGGTGCTCATACCCGTCTCGGTGACCGACGCTGCGGGGCATGCCGTCAAGAACCTGCAGTTGGAGGATTTCAGCGTCCTGGAAAACGGCAGTCAGGTCACTGTCGAGCATCTGGGAGAGCCGGGACAGACGCGGCTGGAGATGGTCCTGGCTTTTGACGTGACGGGCAGCACCCGGCCCCGCTTCGACTTCGAGCAGCAGGCTGCCACCAGTTTCTTGAAAACGCTCTTCCGGCCGAAGGATGCGGTGTCGATTCTCTGCATCGCCTCGAAACCTAAGATCCTGCTGGAACGGACAGAATCGCTGATCACGGCCATGGATGGACTGGATCGGCTCCTGCCAACGGGCGCCGCGACCGCATTTTTTGATTCGATCATCGCGGCAACTCAATTATATCTTGGCCCGGCGGATCCCGACTCCCGTCGCGTGCTGGTCGTGCTGTCTGACGGCGAGGATAATTTCAGCGCACAGAAACAGGGGGACGCACTTCGAGCTGTGCAGCAGGCCGATTGCATCTTCTACTCGATCAATCCTGGCGGCCCATCCATCCGGCTCAACCGAGTGAGCCTGCGCGGGCAGCAAGGAATGGAGGCGCTGGCGGAACAGACGGGCGGCGCAGCCTTCCTGGCAGAGAAGCTCCAGGATCTGGGCAACATCTACGGGCGCATTGCCGCGGAGCTGCAGGCGCAGTACCTGCTCAGCTATTATTCACCGGATCCTAAAATGGACGGCAGCTTCCGTCCGATCGCCGTACATGTCCCGAAGCACCCGGAATTACGCGTCCGCTCCCGCCAGGGTTATTACGCTAGTAAGGGACCCGCCCGCTAATGTGCAACATTCGTGCTACTTACGTACAAATCCTTGCCATTTAGGCAAGAAAAGCAACTGATCAACGCAGAGGGCGTAGAGGGAGCAGAGAAAAGTCAATCGCAAGAAGTTCTCTGCGGTCTCTGCGCCCTCTGCGTTGAAGCTTTTAGTTGCGGCTATGCCACTGCCAGTTTTTCGGGCCTGCTTTTGTGTTTTCGCAGGAAATGCTCTAGGAGCCCGTCCGAGAATTAGGAGGGGCCTCGTTCCGAGCGCCGCG
>JBGQNR010000181.1:0-13263 GCA_041501225.1 Acidobacteriota bacterium | reverse complement strand
TGATGATGGTTCTATCTTCCGGGATTTTCATAAATAGTAGGATTTTGAATGAGGCAACAGTTTCCACGTAGTAGGATTTTTCGATGAGGCACTACGACGGTCAATGTAATTGACGCCGAACAGATGCAACAGAAAAATCTGCAACCCAGGCGCAACCAAAGTTAGGGGTAGTTCTTTGTTGGTTTTGCGGAAGCTTGTAAGTGCTGAGGGAAAAGAGCTGATTGGTAGAGCTGGGGGGATCGGACGTGCGAAATTTAGGCTTCCGCCAGATCACTCATACGGCTCAATCTGCGCCAGTCAGCTTAAGCCAGCTTCCCCCGTAGTAATAAAGAATGACGGATGCCTTACCAACGAAAGCATCCTCAATCCCGTGATGATCGACGGGAGGTGGTTTCGGACCGCCAAATTCCTTGTAATAACGGATGATGTTTGCCCCATCCACCGGACTGATCATCCGTGAATAATCAATTCGCCCATCGCCACCCCCCTGTAGAAAGTCTTTATCGGGGCTGCTGGCATGTTGGTAGACATTTTGAGCACGGCTTCCCCAGAATACCAGAATGCTCGATTTACCATTGCTGGAACACAGGACAGCCCAATCGATTTGTCCCTTCTTTGCAAAACTTCCTTTTATTACGTTATGAGGTTTGGGGTAGCCGGTGGCCTGCGGGATGGTGCAATTCCTCTTGATTAATTCAGTGACAATCTCAGGTGGGAGGTCTGGAAAAGCGCGGGGCGATAGACGCTTAATTTCCTTCGCGGCCCTGTCCCAATCTACAGCCTGCGGGGACCAGTGGCTGTTGATGGTGGCAACAGATCCCAGGATTCCAAAGACAATAGGCAGAAGAATCATGAGCGCCTCCGGTTGTCGACATGATAACAAAAATCCGCACCCCAGGCGCACCCGAACACGGAGGCATGAAAATAGGATTAGGAGGAGATTCCGCAAATCTATGATGTTATGAGAGATAATTGGTGGAGCTGGTGAGGATCGAACTCACGACCTCCTGACTGCCAGTCAGGCACTCTCCCAGCTGAGCTACAGCCCCACGGGGCATAACTCTACATGGGCGTAGGATGTGAGTCAAGCTGCTCAATGGCTTCGCACGGGCTGGCAGCGAGCCATGCATCAAGCATCCGATCCTATGGCCCGGTGAATGCCCGCCCCAGATCGCAAATGAATCCGCCGCGCTTGATTATGCCCTGGCGCCGCAACGTCGGATGATACCTAAGCTCCTGAATTATGCTGCCGCCTTTTCTGATGGCTGAGGGCATCCTCCATGGCTCCCTGCGCCACAGGTTCTCCCTTATTATTGTACCGAGCCAAAAGGAAACGACCAGATTCTTGCTGTTTTCTTGGGGGTCTCTGCAAAGCTGTATCCGCCACGCAACACACGGTGCGGAAAATCCGCGATCTAAAAGCCTCAACGCAGAAGATACTGAGACCGCAGAGTACTTTTCGTTTTTCAATCGCTTCTCTCTGCACCCTCCGCGCCCTCTGCCTCGAGCCTTTGCTTTTCATGCCTAAATGGCAAGAATTTGCAGCGCTGTCAATTCCGGGTGGAGAAGGGAAGGCCATGCCCGGGCACGATCACATCCGCCGCGCCTCTGGCATATGCCATGTGATCATACACGCGCTGCTGGTCCCAGGACGACCCTGGCGGTTTAAATTCGGCAAAATAGGCCTCGTTCAGGAAGGTGTCGCCTACCCAGGCGTGTATCCGGCCCGAGATGGCCGCAAAAATCATGATGGATCCCGGCGTGTGACCCGGGGCCAGCCGGACATAAATTCTGTCCCCCAGGTTGCGCAGATCCGGGCCGGCGTTCACATACTCCGGCCGGCTGATGCCCGCAGGGCTGAGCTCCAGCAAAGCGTCGCCCTGCAGCACTACCTTGCGCTCATTCTTGAAATAGAAGCTCATGCGCTCATCCTTATGGAACAGGAACGTCGCGCGTGGAAACAGGTTTTTGTGCCCGAAGTGATCGGGGTGCAGGTGCGTGAAAATGACGGCATCGATTTCCTGCGGCGCCAATCCCAATCGTTCAAATGCCGCCACATATTCGGTACCGTCTTCTTTGGGATGCTCGGTGTCGATCACCATCCTGAATCCGTCGTGACTGAGCATCGACGAAGTCGGCCGGCTGTCCCTCACGCCTTCCGCCGCAGTAATCTCGATGAGTCCTTCCTGGATCAATGAAAACTGCAGCACCTTGAACGCCCTCCGGCCGTGAATTTCAGCCGCGCGCCTCGATTGCCGATTGAGAATTTCCGGATGGCTCCGGCCCTGATCTCGCAGCCTGTGGGGCCGGGGCATTGTTGGTGCCCGGTTTGCGGAGGCGCGGTTGTTTTGCCAGCCAGATAAAAGGGAGGACGATCAGAAAGATTGCCCCCAAGAGTTTGAACAAGTAGACAAAAGACAGCATGGAGGCCTGCCGCTGCATGAGTCCGTATAGCATGCCGTAAGAACGCTGAGTCGCCGTCACGGGATCAGCGCCGGCGGCTGCGGCCGCAGACTTCATCTGATCGAGCATGATGCGGGACGACAGACTGTAGGGATTGACATGCTCGGCGAACACGTTGCTGTAAATCTGGCGGTGACGCGAAAGCATCGTTACCGAGAAAGCGATTCCGGAGCTGCCCCCGATATTGCGCATCATGTTGAAGATGCTGGTGGCGTTGCCGGTTTGTTCCCTCGGAATCGGATCCATGGCAATCGTGGTCAGCGGCACAAAGAGGCAGCCGAGCGCCAGACCCTGGATGATCTGGGGCCAGAAGACGTCCCAGTAGCCTGCGTTTAGGTTCAGGCTGCCCAGCCAGAATAACGTGAAGCTGGCGCAGATCACTCCAAATGCAAGCGCGCGGCGTGCGCCGATGCGCCCCAGGAGTGCCCCGACGATTGGCGTGGCGATCAAGGACCCTATGCCGCGCGGCGCCATGGCGATGCCGGCCTGCAGAGCAGGGAATCCCAACAGCGTCTGGAGCAGAATCGGCAACAGGACCAGGCTTCCGTAAAGCACGAAACCCAGCAAGGAGATCATGAATACCCCGGCAGCAAACGTACGGTCCTTGAGCACCCGCAAGTTTACGACCGGGTACGCCGCCGTCATTTCGCGGATCACGAACGTGACCAGCCCGACGCCCGCGATGATGGCAAGGACGACCAGGGTATTGGAGCTGAACCAATCTTCCTGCTCGCCCTTGTCGAGCAAGATCTGCAGGAAACCCATCCACAACGCCAGCATGCCGATTCCCCAATAGTCGATGTGCGCGGATTCGCGGCGCAGATACGAAGGATCGAAGACGAACTGGCGCGCCATGATGAAAGACAGAATACCGACGGGGATATTGATATAGAAAACCCAGCGCCAGCTGTAACTGTCCGTCAGCCAGCCGCCGATCACAGGGCCGAAGATCGGGGCCACGACGATGCACAGGCCCCAGAAAGCCATGGCCTTGCCGCGATCCTCCGGAGGAAAAGACTCCAGCATAATCGCCTGGGACATGGGCTGCATTGTTCCTCCCGACAGCCCCTGCATAATGCGAAAGATGATCAAGCTCGTCAGGTTAGGCGCCAGGCCGCAGAGAAAAGACGAAATCGTAAAACCGGTGATGGCGAACAGCAGCAGGCGCTTCCGGCCGAAATGCCTCGCCAGCCAACCCGTCATCGGCAGAATGATGGCATTCGCAACCAGGTAGGAAGTGAGGACCCATGTGGCTTCCTCCACCGTGGCCGACATTGTGCCGCCAATGTGCGGCAGCGACACATTGACGACGGTCGTGTCGAGCACTTCCATGAATGTGGCAAGGACGACAGAAACCGAAACGATCCATCGATTCACCTGCGGCACGGGGAGCTGGGTTTGTTGAGTCATCTTCGTTTCCGGCAGCCAGGGAGCCCGGCCGGTGTCTGACTATGCGGCCGCAACGGTGAGCGGATGTAAGCAGCGCAGCTATCGCGTTTCTCATGTCACAGCGAAGCCGGGTTCCGGCCGCGACGCAAACGCAAAGTATAGCCCCGGCCCCGTGAATGGCAAAGCGCCATTCATGACTGCGATCCAGGAGCGAAAGTGCTCAAACTCCGGCCGCGAAGGGCACGGTGCGGAATATCGGCAACCTAAAAGCCTCAACGCAGAGGGCGCAGAGACCGCAGAGCACTCTTTGTTGAGCTGTTGCTTTTCTTGCCTAAATGGCAAGGATTTGTGGGTAGTAGTACAAATAGAGAAACACAATCCGGGATGAAATTTGCCGAGTCAAGCCAGGATTCTGCTACAATCGCGGTGCTGCGGAGGTGAATCTGGCCCGGTGGCTGGCCTGGACTTCAAATCCAGTGGTGTTCACCGGAAGGTGGGCACGGTGGGTTCGATTCCCATGCACCTCCGCCAATTTGTTTTAAACGACTTAACCTGCCTCAATCCTCGCTGATCACTTCGTACAAGAATCTCAAAACAGGCTCCATTGTCCTTGTTTTGTTCTAATCAATCGGGGACGCTACCCTATATTTTGTGGAAACAACTCTCCTTTCGGCAGCAGTGGTTTCACGCGATGCACACTATGAGGTAGCGTTACCTGATTCCCTGTTTCCCAATCCCCCTCCGGCTGCCTCGGGTATAGGCATTAATCTGGCAGCGGCGTCGTTGGAATACGGAGCGAATCTACGAATCGAGTGAAGAATTCGTATGCACAAGCGACCGCAGACAGCTCGATGATCTCCCGATCTGTGAATGTGCGTTGAAGCAGAGCATAAAATGCATCATCAATCTCGAGAGCGGACCGATGGACACGGTCGGCGAAACGGAAGCCCAGCTTTTCACGTTCCGTAAACGGACCGGTTTCGAAGTCTCTCACGCCTGCGACCTGATTCTCAGCAGCACCTTTCTGCTTCGCCGAAGCAGAATGAGCCGACGTTCAATAATCGCAGTTTTGCAGAATCGCCACCCTGGTAGCGACCAGTTCTTTAAACCAACCCGGCAAGGCTCCCTCTCCCATCAACGGTTTCAAAAAAGCGGCGATGCCCAGGGCAAGCTCCGGCGTGTGCGCAATGGTCTTAAACATGTTCGGAACGACCCGTCGCTGCTCGAGCAGCTGGTCATAGAGAACCCCGATCTCCGGCGTGACCGCCTGCCGCTCCAACATTGGGATGCGCGTTTTTCTTTCTTTGTCCAAGTCTGGCACCTCCCTTAGCTTCATTATGCTCTGCAGGGCCTGCTCTGAAAAGCGCGCATATCAAGGCAGAGGCACACAAAAAACCGCAAAGAACTCTTGGGGCGCTCAGAATGGGCCTCTCTCCTGCCGCGGAGTTCTTTTGCGGTTTGATCGAAGGGCACGCAACGTAGAGATCGAGCGTCCGGTAGGGTAGAAATTAGGCTTGCTGCTCTGCCGGACGCACTGAGGCCGGCATGGCTTCATCGCGGGCCTCTTTGGTCAGATCCTTGGGGCCGAGTTGGACACCGATTGTTTCCAGGAAAGCATTGGGCGGTGTGCCGCCGGCAAAAACCCAAACGTAGTCGTTGGGGGTCTCCTGAATCGCGCCATTTACCTCCAGAAGCACTGTCTTATCCCTTACCTCGACGGGACTGGAATTGAAAATGACGCTCAGCTTGTGCTCATCGATGCATTCCTGAACTCGTTGGGCGTTGCGTTCCTTGATGCGGCTGAAGGCGGGCTTGCGATACGAAAGGGTTACCACGTTGCCCTCTTGAAGGGCCAGCCCCATGGCAGCCTCGATTGCGCTATCGCCTCCACCCACGACGAGAATGCGGGCATCTGTGTAGGCGTGCGCCTCCATCAATGAATACATGACCTTCGGAAGCTCCTCACCCGGAATTCCCAGTTTTCGGGGCGTACCCCGCCGGCCAAGCGTCAGAATGACCGAGTGGGCGCGGTATTGAGCCTTGGTCGTATGAACGGCAAATATCTGATCCGCACCTTTTTTGACATCTTGTACCATCTCTCCGGCGTTTATCTTTAAATCCGCCCGCTGCATGATCTTCTTCCAGAACTCCAGAAGGCTCTCCTTGGAAACCTCCAGCTTTTTAAAGCGCCCATAAATGGGAAAATGCACGGGGCTGGTCATCACGAGCTTCTGACGTGGATACTTGGCGACCGTGCCGCCGACTTCATCCTGTTCGAGGGTGATAGAGGAAATTTTATTTTCAATGGCCCGCAAAGAGGCGCTGATTCCGGCGGGTCCGGCGCCGACGACACAGATATCGAAGACGTCCGGAATGGTTTTGTTTCCGTTCGCCCGCGCGCGCCGCGCGGTAATGATATCCACGCATTCTCTCCCCTGGTTCACGGCATTCTTGATCAGCGCGAGCCCGCCGAGCTCGCCGACGATAAAGAGGTTTTCTATATTTGTTTCGTACTCATGGGTCAGCCGGGGCGTGTCCGCGCTGATGCTGGGAGAGGCCATCACCAGTTCAATGCCTCCTACAGGGCATGCGTCCACACAAATGCCATGCCCGATACATTTATGCCCGTTGATAATGGCCGACTTGCCTCCTACCAGCCCGAGCACATCCCCCTCCGGGCAAACCTCGACACAGCAGCCGCACCCGATGCACATCAGAACATTGATGCGGGGATGCTGAGCCTTCGGGCCTTCCGAAAACAGCTGCCCTTTCTCGAGGGCCGCCTTGACCAATGCTTGTTTTCTCTTCCACCGGATCAGATACACGATAAGGAATGGCAGAGTGATAAGCGCGTAAATGAGGTAATTCAGGAGACCGTCATTCATTTCCATTGACCCGCATCACGTTATTGGCAAGGTGCATCGGGCAATTCTGACGCATGCCCTAAAAGTACCCGAGGGAGATCACCACTCCGATATGGATGAGTACGAAGATAGCAAAGGTCAGACTAAACGGCCTGTGGATGACGTGCCAGAGAAAAAAGACGCGTTCAGCCTTGTTCAGGAACAAGATCCTCTTGGCAAGCGAGGCCTGCCTGGATACAAGCGAGATTGCTTTTTCAAGTTCCTTATGCCTCGAGGGGAGAATCCCTCCCAGCGTCCACAGTTTGCCCCAGGCATTTTCCTTGTGCCGCCGGAGCGACCAGATTTTCATGGGCCGCGCCAGGTCCCACGCGATCATTTTGTACAATGCCTTGATGAGTGACATGTGCTGAACTTCCTGCACATCAGGCAGCCGGAACAGCCCGGCCATATCAGAATCGCTCACAATGCGTTGCGTGGGCATCTCGTCCATGAACTCCCTGCTGAGTTCCTGCATCTGTTTGAGGGTCATGGTCGCGGCATCCCGGGTTCTGGGAATCTGCGCATAAAAATACCGCCCAATCAGTCCGCTGCCCACCAATGCGATCAGTGTCCAATAGGCCATCCCAGCGAATCCCTGGGTCTTGAATGCGGAGTGAAAGGTAATAAAGACAGGTGCCACCAGCCCCAGAACTATGTGAAAGTCCAGCCAGTGCTTGGATATTCCCTGTCTCGAAAGCCATGTCCAGTGCTTGCGCAGCGGATAAAGGTAGACCAGGGCGAAGAGGAACAACCCGAGCATACCCAGTTTCAGCCCGACGGTGCCGCTCGGCTTCAACTCAGCATGTGTGTGAGAAAGCGGCCGCTGGGCCAGGACGAGCAAATAGTAATTCCACCCATAGGCCGCGACGGCGACGGCGACCGCGAGCGAGACCAACACCGTCAGGGTGATCAATGCGCGATGCCTCACCTTGGCGTTTACCACGACCTGGATCGGCCAGGGCCGTGCCCCAGAAATTCCTTGGTTCATTTGGATACCTTCGTGTCGGTTTGGACGGAAAATCGCCGGTAGTTGGTAAACTTGTGAATATTGCGCCAGTGCTGCCGCGTGGTTTCGACGTCAATCGAGGCTTCGACGGGAAGCCATTGGGCCATATTGTCCGTGGTGAACTTCTGCGGGGCGTAGGTCACTTCTGTCCTGAGCGAGCGCAGGTTCAGATCCTCCATGGGCGCCTCCAGTCCCGCGGTGATTTTGTGGACTATCCCGGTGTCTGGATCGATCCACGCCGTGCCCGAAAGGTCGAGCGGATAATTTTGCCCGCGCAAACGGACCGCAGACGTCGAGCGCATGCCGTGGATATGATGGAATTCAATTTCCAGGAGCCTGACACCGTTCACGGTCTCGTCGCCGAGCTGCTTGAATTCAAAACTCGCCTGGTAGTAAGGATGGAAAACGAGCTGCAGGGTCGAGAAGCCGGTGGTCAGAAGCAACGGCAGGTTGCTCGATTTGCCGGCCTCCTTCTGAAGGATGCGTGATTCTTCGACCGAAATCTCCTTTCCCTGAAGGTCCATCAAAATCAGGTAATCGAAAATCGAGTCGTGCGCATATTGGACTTTTCCCGCATCCCCGAGCTTTTCCTGGCGTACGGTTTCGGTGCAGTTTACCGAAGAGAGCTGATTCCAGAAACGCTGCACCGACGTTCCTGTTCGGGCCAGAACTTCCTGCATCGATGGCGTTGTTGTTGCCCCATGCGTAAAGACCATTGCCATCTGTATCATCATTGCCCAAATCATTCATTCACTCCTGCCAAGATGCCCGGCGGGCTCTTCTTTGCGAACACGAACCCTTTCCATATCAGGACCGTGCGCTGTGAATTAGAAGCGATAACCGAGATTCATGGAGCGTTGGTTGTAATCCTGGGTGGTGCTTTGATACCGGGTGAAGCTGGCACCCAGGAACAAGTGGCGCCCCAAAAACCAGTCGAACGTGCCGGTAAGCCAGCGCGCGCGGCTCTCGTTGCTGAACGTCGACCGCAGGTCTTGCTGTCCTGCCTGGATGTCGAACCTGAGTTTTTCTCCGATTTGCCGGCTGAGCATCAGCGTTTTGTAGGACCCGCTGCCGAACGAGCTGTCAAACTGCGAGTAGCGCAAGTCGGTGCGAATCCCGGTGTGCAAGACATTTCCCCAGCTGATGCCGAACATTTTGTTCCACGAGTTGCGGCCGTCTCCGCCACTATGACTCATGCCGATGCTGGCATAGGGGCTGATCCGGCCGGGAAGCTCCAACCTGACCCCGCCGCTCAATCCCTGGAACAGAACCTTGTCCAACAAGCCGGAGGCAATCAGGCGTGCATCGAAGGTGGGGATATTGCGGAAGTAATTCTCCGTCACATCAAAGCTGATGATGTGGTGCGGCTGGAAGCGGACGGTTAGATAGTCACGGCTGACCACAAGCCCTTTGGCCAGAGGAGAGGCTGCGCCACCCGACGCGGAGTTTTGGCTGCTCGCCGATGCATCGCCCCGCAAGAGATCCATTTCGATGCCGTGATAAATCGACAGATAGCGCTTATAAAAGACGCCGGTCTCACAAAAACCGAACTGACGGTCCGGGTGCCAGTCGACGCGCGTGAGCGCCACGCCGAATGTTGTCATATAACGGAACGATTCAAAGCTGCCACCCTCGACATTGAAGAAGCTGCCACCCATCTGGCGGTTCGGCGCATAGCGCCAGGAAGTCGGGTCGGGCGCAGACCCGCCGAAGAGTCCGAAGGTGAACTTGCCGTAATGGCGCCCGAGGTAACCGCCGTCAATTGTGCCGAGACTGGTGGCCCAGGGCAAGTACAGGCGCCCGAAACCGGCTGTCCAGTGCGATGCAGGATTATTGTAGGAAAGGCTCAGGTGGTAGGTTCGGTTGATCAGGTCGGTCAGCGTCGCCTGGCCCGTCGGGGTTTGTGAGGTGAAGCGGCCGCGATAGTACCCACTCAGACTCCAGTAACTCCCGCCGATCCGGGTCATATCCGTGCGCAGCACAAAGCCGAGTTGAGACGAGTTCATTCCGGCTGAACCGGGTGTGCTGATCGAATTGTATTCGAACCCGATGCGCCCGCGCACGCGGTTGACCTCCGGAAGCGGAGGTTTGGGAAGATATTCACGGACCTCTTCGTCCATTGGGTCGCCTTCCGTGAAAGTGACCACCTGCGGGTACTTACGTGTTTCTTTGGAGCTGACCAGCAGCTTGAGTTTGAGCACGTCTTCTTCCGAGAGATATGCAGTGTCGCCCGGACGCACGTCCAGGTTGCTAGAGAGGATCTCCGCCGCGGCCGAAGTAGAAGCGACGGAGATAATCCGGATTTCCGCCATACCCGGATTCTCGTTGGTGGCATTGGCTGGGTCGTCTCTTTTGATGCTGAGGCGCTGTCCTTCCGCCAGGCCGGCTTCGCGCCCCCCTTCGAGATAAACGACATCCTGCGTGACAAATTTGACCCGGAACTTCGTTGGTATCGCCGAGTTTTGCCCTCCTGGTGCCGCCGTGTCCTTGCTTTGCTGCGTCACAGCATCCTGTCCTGCCTGCGCGGCGGCATCCCGGGTGCCTGCCGCGCCGATGCCGATACAAAGTGCCATGCCCAGAACAAACGACCGGCAACTTTTTGCGGCGTGTCGGGCCGGGGCTCGGACCGATGCTGCAATTTTCTCAGCGGGCACATCGAATTCATCCACGTGGCCTGTCGGAATCCTCATCCTTTCCTCGCTTAGCCGGCACTGCCACGCGGGTGACAGGCGTAGCAGTTGACGCTGTTGTAAACGTAGTTTTTGACTCCCCGATGGTGTGAATCGACCTGAGACTGAGTGTGGCAACTCGTGCACACAAACACCTTATAATCATTGGGATTGGTGTGGCATGCAGAACACAAGCCCTGGGAATTGTGGTGCGTCATCGGGAACCAGGTATGGTTGAATGTCGCACCCGTCCACGCCGTCGTGGTGTGGCATGTCTGGCAGGTGGTCGGAAAACCCGCCGCCGCATGGTTGGGATTCGTTGCGCCCTTGTATTCGGCGGAGTGGCAGGAATTGCAGGCTGTTGGCGTTGTCGTAAAGTTGTTGTTAATGTGGCAACTGGTGCAGGCCACATTCACGTGCGCCCCTGTCAGCGGAAATGGCGTTTTGCTGTGATCCACTGTGGCGCCCAACCAGTTGGTAGTTGTGTGGCAAGCCGAGCAATCCTGCGGATAGCCTGAAGTGACGTGATTCGGATTATTCGTGCCGTTCCAATCCGTCAGATGGCAGGAGATGCAAGTGGTCGCCAGCCCGGCAAACACATTGTTCTTGTGACACAAGTTGCACCCCACACTCACGTGCGTGCCGGTCAGAGTGAATGTGGTTTGGGTGCTGTGGTTGAAGACAGCTCCGGCCCAGCCCGCGGTCACCGAGTGGCAAAGCGAGCAGTCCTGCGGAAATCCTGCTGTGGCATGGTTAGGATTGGTGGCGCTGGTCCAATCCGCTTGATGGCATGAGATGCAGGAGGTTGCCAAGCCGACATACACTCCGCTTTGATGGCACGCGCTGCATGCGACACTAACGTGAGCGCCGGTCAGCGTGAACTTGGTCCCGGTGTTATGGTTGAATGTCGCATTGGCCCACGATGTCGTGCTGTGACAGACCGAGCAATCCTGCGGGAAGCCGGCGGCCCCATGGGTCGGATTATTCGTGCCGTTCCAATCCGTCTGGTGACACGAGATGCAGGTGGTTGCCAGGCCGACGAAAACATTATTCTTGTGGCACACGTTACACGCCACGCTCGTGTGGGTGCCCGTCAGCGGGAATTTGGTTGCGCTGTTGTGATTGAAGGTCGCGTTTGCCCAGGAGGTTGTGCCGTGGCAAACCGAACAATCCTGCGGGAAACCGGCGGACCCATGGGTCGGATTATTCGTGCCGTTCCAATCCGTCTGGTGACACGAGATGCAGGTGGTCGACAGGCCGGCATATACATTGTTCTTGTGGCACAAGTTGCACCCCACACTCACGTGCGTGCCGGTCAGAGTGAATGTGGTTTGGGTGCTGTGGTTGAAGACAGCTCCGGCCCAGCTCGCGGTCACCGAGTGGCAAAGCGAGCAGTCCAGCGGAAATCCTGCCGTGGCATGGTTAGGATTGGTGGCGATCTTCCAATCCGCTTGATGGCATGAGATGCAGGAGGTTGCCAAGCCGACATACACTCCACTTTGATGGCACGCGCTGCATGCGACATTAACGTGAGCGCCGGTCAGCGTGAACTTGGTCCCGGTGTTGTGATTGAAACTCGCGCCCATCCACTGGGTCGTGTTGTGGCAAATAGAGCAGTCCTGGGGGAAGCCTGCCGCTACGTGAGTCGGGTTTTTGGTGCCATTAAAATCGGTGGTGTGGCATGACACGCAGGTAGTGCTGAGCGTGGTGAACTGATTGTTTACATGGCACGTCTCGCAAGCGACCGCCACATGCGCCCCGGTCAAGGTAAACTTGGTTTGGTTGTGATCGAACTTAGCCCCCAGCCATTGTGCGGCCGTATGACAGATCTCGCAGGTTTGCGAGAAGCCTGCAGAGGCGTGGTTTGGATTCTTTGTTGCATTGAGATCTGCCTGGTGACAGGCGATGCACGAGCTTGCCAGGCCGGCGTAAATATTGTTTTTATGGCAAGTGGTGCACTGCACAGTTACGTGGGCTCCGGCGAGCGGGAATTTTGTCCTCGTATTGTGATCGAAACTCGCGCCCATCCATTGGATCGTGTTGTGGCATATAGAGCAGTCCTGGGGGAAGCTTGCCGCAGCGTGATTCGGGTTTTTGGAGCCATTAAAATCGGTGGTGTGGCAGGACATGCAGGTGGTGCTGAGCGTGGAGAACTGATTGTTTGCGTGGCACGTCTGGCAAGCGACCGCCACATGCGCCCCGGTCAAGGTAAACTTGGTTTGGTTGTGATCGAACTTAGCCCCCAGCCATTGTGTGGCCGTATGACACGTTTCGCAGGTTTGCGAGAAGCCTGCAGCAGCGTGGTTTGGATTCTTTGTTGCATTGAGATCTGCCTGGTGACAGGAGATGCACGAGCTTGCCAGGCCGGCGTAAACGTTGTTTTTATGGCACACGTCGCACGCCACAGTCACATGCGCACCCGCCAGCGGAAACTTGGTCGCGGTGTTGTGGTTGAAGGCCGCGTTGGCCCAGGAGACCGTGCCGTGGCAGATCGAACAATCCTGGGGGAATCCGGCGGCGGCATGGTTCGGGCTCTTTGTTCCATCCAGATCCGTCTGATGACAGGAGATACAGGTGGTCGCCAGGCCGGCGAACACGTTGTTTTTATGGCAGCCAGCGCACGTCACAGGTGCGTGCGCGCCGTTCAGGGGGAATTTGGTTCCTGTCGAATGATCGAATTTCGCACCCACCCACTGGGTTGTGCCGTGGCAGAAAGAGCAATCCAGCGGGAAGCCCGTTGCCACGTGGTTTGGATTCGTCGTGCCGTTGAATTCCTTCGTGTGGCACGACTGGCACGAAGTCGGCGTTGCGGAATATTGCCCGCCGGGGGCAT
>JBGQNR010000180.1:0-13269 GCA_041501225.1 Acidobacteriota bacterium | reverse complement strand
CAGACGCCGTTCCCACCTCAATGTTTTACCCGGCGACTCAATTGAAAATACATAGATCCCGCCTGACATAGGCACAACATACCCTCTTAAATAACGACCGTCGCCGCGTCCCCCTTCAAGTCGTTGTATCGGGAGCGCACCTCACAGCTTGGTCTTGTATGCAATTTTGTGCTGTTGGTGCGCTCCCGATACAACTCTAGGACTTCGCGGGAGTGATCCAAGTACGAGCCTGACGAGCTCGAAGGAGGAGGGCGTGCGGGCGCCCAGACGCGGACCTCGATCGAATATGCGGCTTATCCTTCCTAACGCGGCCTGGGGCCGCAAAGAGGGAAAGACGACTGAAGTCTCAATCTTCGTGGAGAAATGAAAAGAAGATACGGATAAAGATTCTCTATCCGTCGAAGGAAACCGCTAAATCTCTTTGCAATCTCAATGCCCGGAGAAATACACTGTAAAAACACCCGAGACCTTGAGCAGGGGAGACCTCAGATGATGATCAATATCTATGCCGCCTGGCTCGGTATCCTACTTGGCATCGTCGCGGGCGCAATCAGCGGCTTATTTTTTCATGAGGAGCACTGGCTGGGCGGGTATGCCTCCTGGACTCGGCGGATGATTCGCCTGGCCCATATCTCATTCTTTGGTCTCGGTCTCTTGAATCTTGGTCTCGCACTCACCGCGCGGGCCATCGGCATTTCCGACAGCATCGGCCTCGCCTCATGGCTTCTCGTTATCGGCGCAATGACCATGCCGCTAGTCTGTTATCTGTCCGCATTTATCAAGCCGTTTAGGCATCTGTTTTTCATTCCCGTGCTGTCAGTTGGTGCGGCTGTAGGCTTACTTGTATGGAGGCTGTTTGCGGTATGAAAATCGGTCTGATTGCCATGAGCGGCATCCGAGTTTGCGACCAAGAGCTTTTGCGGCTAGGATTGACCTTGCCCGGCTTTGTCGAGCGGAGCAAAACTATCGCGTCGCTACCGAGCCTGGGCCTTCTTACTCTAGCAGGTCAAACACCGCCGGAACATGAGGTGCAGTACATCGAGATACCCGCTCTCGCCGATCTTGAGCATCTGCCCGACGGGTTCGATCTGGTCGCCGTTTCCAGCTACAGCGCTCAGATCGGGGAAGCCTACGAGCTGGCGTCGCGCTATCGTGCGCAAGGCGTGCCAGTCGCCATGGGGGGACCGCATGTAACGGCGCTGCCGAACGAAGCGCTGGAATTCTGTACGTCGGCGATTGTCGGCGAGGGCGAGGCAGTCTGGACGGACGTCTTGAACGATTGCGCGCATGAATGCCTGAAACCAATCTATGACGCAACCGGCATCGGTTATAATCTGGCCGACTCGCCGATGCCCGCGTTTGAACTGCTCGATATCAATAAGTATAACCGGCTGACGGTCCAGACCAGCCGAGGCTGCCCGCATCGCTGCGAATTCTGTGCCGGGTCAATTCTATTGACTGATACTTACAAGCAGAAACCGATAAGCAAGGTAGTGGCCGAAATCGATCGCATTCTTGGCGTCTGGCCGCATCCATTTATCGAATTCGCCGACGACAACTCCATGGTCAACAAGTCTTATTGGCGGCAGCTGCTCGATGTGCTTGGTGACCGGCGATTCCGCTGGTTTGCCGAGACCGACATCTCAATCGGCGAAGACGAGGAGCTATTGGGCCGCATGCGGGATTCCGGCTGTGCGCAGGTGCTCATTGGATTGGAGAGTCCGATCGAATCCGGCTTAGCCGGACTCGAACTGCACAGCGACTGGAAACGTAGATGGTACCCCCGGTACAAGGACGCCATCCAGCGCATTCAGTCGCATGGAGTCACCGTGAACGGCTGCTTTGTCATCGGTCTGGACGGCCATACGAAAGACATTTTCGAGCAGGTATATGAATTTGTCCGTGATGCCGGACTGTATGAGGTACAGGTAACGATCCAGACGCCGTTTCCCGGAACGCCGCTCCATGATCGCCTGGCGAAGGAGCGGCGCCTGCTGAGGCCGAACGCGTGGGAACGGTGTACGCTGTTCGACGTCAATTATATCCCGACCCACATGAGCCCGGAGGAGTTGGCCGAGGGCTTCCGTCAGCTTGTGGTGCATCTGTACAGCACGGAATTCACCAATTGGCGGCGGGACAATTTCAAGAACATGCTGCGTACAAGCCGTCACCAGAAAGGACAGATCTTATGAATCGTCAGCCGATTATTGTCACTATCTTCATCGCGGCCGCTCTATACGACGGCCTGCTCGGTCTGGCTTTCTTGTTTGCGGCAAGCTTGGTGTTTGCCTTTTACGGAGTCACCCCGCCCAACCATTACGGCTATGTCCAGTTCCCGGCGGCCGTGCTTATCATTTTCGCACTTATGTTTGTCGCGGTGGCTCGACGGCCGCTGCCAAACCGCAATCTGATCCCATACGGCATTCTGTTGAAGCTGGCATACGGTCTGACCGTGCTCTATTACTGGATCAGCTCCGGAATTCCCGGCATGTGGAAGCCGTTTGCGGTTATTGATCTGCTGACGGTTATTCCATTCGCCTGGGCATACGTTTCTTTACGAGATACCAAGAAGCCGGCATAGTTTTAACGGGGACTGACGACGACAACGCCGCTTCCGATGACAAGCCTCCCTGTGCCGCCTACTGCCACCGACGCAAATCCTCCGGCCTTGACGACGACAGAGGGAAGCTAACCCTGCTGCGGCAGTCAGAGCTTCCCAGCCTGAATGAGCCTCGCCCCACGCTGTTCGCCGGAAGGGACTGAATTGAATACGCATCTTCCTTCGGCATCGGCCTCTGCCGTAAAGCTGAAACTGAAGTCGTATATGATCGAGTTCGAGAAGATAACCGTCTCATTCGTTGGCGGGAACCTGAAAATCCCCAGATACGGCCTTCGCGTCAATAACGCACATCAACAACTCCGCAACGCCGTGAACGGCCTACTCGGACCGGATGACGTGTGAGGGGTTACTTACACAAACGGGACTTCCGGACCACTTAGCGTGCTGCCGCTGAACGCCGGCGACAGAGCGTTTACAGTCGCCCGCAACGGGTAGTTTCCAGATGTGCCATTATACGTCCGAGTGAGATTACTCCCCATAACGCCGTGAATTGTGGGTACACGCCACTTGTCCGGATTGCCGACTTCAAGATCTTGGACTGCCTCGGTCTCCCTTCCATGCCGCCTCCGATTGCGCGCCCTACCGGTTGGCGAGACAGACGAGAGTTACTTTGCATGAGCAGGCCAGACCAGCGCGGCGTGCTGCGGCGATACCGCACCAAGTATTTCGTGGTTCAAATTCGCCGCCATGGCGGCTGGAACTCCGACCCGCGCAAGGTTCGGCCGGACGGATTGCCGGGAGTCAGAGTGAACCTCCTTCTTCCCTCACTTGGCGACGGGATCGTCGTACAGCACTGCCTTCTCGCCCTTTTTGGCGATGAGATCGTCATAGATCGCGACAATTTTGTCCCGCCGCGCCATCACCCCGTCGATCTCTCCTTTGCTGAGGTATTCTGTTTTGAGGTATTTTGTATTCTGGGCAAGTTCGTTGCGGTCCAACTTGCGCAATCGTTCGAGGAGATGCCGTTCACACATCGATTCCGTTAGGTTCTTTTTATCCCTGATATCCTTGTTGAGGCGGAAGGCACGGGTGAAGTCTATCATGCAAATCTGCCAATCCTCGGAGATCAGGACGTTGGTGAGGTTGGGATCGATATCATAGACGAGTTCGGCGAATATCCTTTTCTTGTACATCCGCTTGTTCCAGGCATCCGGGTCGGGCGGCTCGAGTTTCTTGCTCAGGCGTGTGCGCTCATTCATCTTCGTTGGGAACCACCAGCTGATCGCCCCGGATTTGCCGTCCCACTTGCGCTCCACCGTGACCGGCATCATATCGCCCAGGCCGAGAAGTTTGGCCAGCTCGTAGGCTGCGATGTCGTACCTGTAAAGGTCCTTGAAGTTTATTTCGCTGTGCCCGTCGTCGAAGGTCTCCCTAGCTTTGGTTTCATTGACATAATTGAAACCCGCATCATGCGTGATCGTTCCATCCGTCAATGTGAGCCGGTAAGGAGAGGTGATGCCGTCAGATGTATGCCTGCTGGCTATCACCTTGGCGGTCCTTAAGAACTCCTTTATCTGTTCTTCGCTGAGTTTTGGCTCCTGCCTCGCAGGTAGGAAGGTCGTCGAGGCGAGGCAAAGTATCACCGGCAATATCGTCCGAAGGATACGATAGTGAATCATAAGACCTCCTTAGTGTTGGAAAGACTCCGTTTGACCGGATACTTTACCCTCATTCGCTCTTTTTGGCTAGGCGCTATAGTCTCCTTGTCGCGCGGATCCCCAAAAATGTAAGCTATGAAACGAAGCTATTGACCCGAACGGGACTTGAACTGAGCCGCTGCGCGGCGGACGCTTCGCGTGTGCTATAATGGTGCTGTCATGTGCGATAGATTTCCCAAAATTGTGCCCAAAGGCGAATCGCATCCCAGCCTGTAAATCTCTCTGCTTAAACGATTTATAATTCAAATTCCATAGGACGCATCCTCCGCAAACCTCAGCGCCCCCCTTCAAGTTGTTGTATCGGGAGCGCACCGCACAGCTTGGTCTTGTATGCAATTTTGTGCTGTTGGTGCGCTCCCGATACAACTCTAGGACTTCGCGGGAGTTTCGGGGATTTCACTTCTACGAGTAGCGCGTAACACAGCCAAGTGACCTGTTGTCAGGCAATTTCGCCAGCCCATTTGTGGTCAATGCAACGGTTTACGGGCGTAAGCAATCCCGGCATGTGTTACTGATTGAGCTTTCTCGATCTCTGTCATCTGACTTATAATGGCGACAATCCAGTTGATGCCATTGCAGTGTGCGTATCGCCTTTGCGGAGGCCCGCATGCCCGAGATCGGCCAGACCATTTCGCATTACAGGATCATCGAAAAGCTCGGACAAGGAGGCATGGGCGAGGTTTTCCTGGCTCACGACACCTCCCTCGATCGCAAGGTCGCGCTCAAGTTCCTGCCCGACATTTTCTCCGGCGATCCCGAAAGGCTTGCGCGCTTCGAGCGCGAGGCCAAGCTGCTGGCTTCATTGAACCATCCCAACATCGCCGCTGTTTACGGTCTGGAGGAAGTTGGAGGAAAACGCTTCCTGGTGTTGGAACTGGTCGAGGGCGAAACGCTGGCGCAGCGCATCCACAGGGAGGCACTGCCGGTTGAGGAAGCTCTGGAGGTGTGCCGCCAGATTGCGGAAGGGCTGGAGGCTGCGCACGAGAAGGGGATCATCCACCGCGACCTGAAGCCTGCCAACGTGAAGGTGACGCCTGAGGGCAAGGTCAAGGTGCTAGACTTCGGGCTGGCGCGTGCCCTTCACGATCAGGCCGCGACTGCGGACCTGTCACATTCACCCACCATTACCGAGGCGATGACCCGCCCGGGCGTCGTTCTGGGCACTGCCGCGTACATGAGCCCAGAACAGGCCAAGGGAAAGATGGTTGACAAAAGGACCGACATCTGGGCCTTCGGGTGCGTCCTGTACGAGTGCCTGACCGGGACGAGGGCGTTTCAGGGCGACACAATCACGGAGACAATGGCTGCGATTCTGAAGAGCGATCCGGACTGGACGCTGCTGCCCGTTGTCACTCCTCCGTTTGTGCAGGCCGTGTTGAGGCAGTGCCTCCAGAAAGAGCCGGGCCGTCGCCTTCACGATATTGCCGATGCCCGTGTGGAAATGGATGAGGAGCCTGCGGAACCCTCAGGCGTCATCCCCGTCGCTCAACGCTTCCCCCTTGGGTGGGTACTGATAATAGGCACAGCAGCACTTGTGATCGTAATTCTGTTCGGTCCGATCGTGATGAAATATATTAAGCCTCCAGCTCCGTCGCCATTGCAGCCCGTGGTGCGTTCCCACGTCAGGTTAGAACCCGGATACTGGCTCGATGGACGGCGACTGAGCCCTCCCTTCGGATTTGACCATCCAACTCGGACGGCAATGACAATCTCCAGCGACGGTCGCTTCATGGTCTACAGCGCGGTTAAGGAGAATCCCGGCACGCAAGACAATCCTCATCTGTATCTGCAGAGATTCGACCAGCTGGAGGCCAAGCCAATCGCCGGGACGGAAGGCGGCATCAGCCCGTTCCTTTCTCCCGATGACCGCTGGGTCGGGTTCTGGGCAGACGGAAAGCTGATGAAGGTTCCGGCTGAGGGTGGAGTTCCGTCAGTCTTGTGCGATGTTCTACAGCCTTTTGGCTTCAGTTGGGGCTCTGATAACCAGATCGTCTTCGCACGTGAAAGGAGTAGCGGGCTCTCAAGAGTTTCCGCCGATGGTGGCAAGCCGGAGACGTTGACAATGCCTGATGGGTCAAAGGGGGAATACGCACACCGCCTGCCCCATTGCCTCCCTGCCGGGAAGGGAATCCTGTTTACGATCAAGCGGCACGCTTGGGACCATGAGCCCCGTGTCGCTGTTTTGGAGCCCGACACCCGAAAATGGCGCGTCCTGCTTGAGGATGCTGCGGATGCTCGCTATGTGGCCACCGGCCATTTGGCCTTTCTCCGGCGAGGGACATTGATGGTGGTCCCCTTTGATCCGGATAAGCTTCAGTTCACTGGCCAGCCCGTTCCCGTCCTGGCGAACGTCTCGCAGGCACTCAATACGACGAATTCATATCGGGACACCGCCGCTGGTCAATTCTGCATCTCCACCTCAGGATCGTTAGTTTATGCGCAGGGGGGAATCCTCCCGGACCAAAAGAACTCACTCGTTTGGGTGGATTTCAGGGGAAAGACCGAACCGATTGTCTCGTTTAAGGCTCCGTTTTTTTGTCCCCGCCTCTCGCCCGATGGTCAGCGGATCGCCTACTCGAAATTAGGAATGGAAGGCCACATCTGGGTCTATGATCTGAATCGCGGCACGGAAACACCGCTGACTTCCGAAGGTATGTCGGAGTATGCGGCATGGACTCCGGATGGTCGACGAGTGGTCTTTGAATGGGTGAGCACAGGCGTCCCCAATATCTATTGGCAAGCGGTAGATGGAAGCTCGTCGATGGAGCGGCTCACACAGAGCGAGATCCTTCAATACCCCGTCGCTTGGTCTCCAGATGGAAAGACGCTGGTTTATCTCCAAGCCGACCCGGACGGCGGCTACGACATCCTATTCCTTCATATGCCTGAGCGCAGGGTGACACCGTTTCTGAATTCTCGTTTCAATGAGCAGTATCCGGAATTCTCTCCTGACGGACGATGGATAGCCTATGCCTCCGATGAGTCTGGACGTGAAGAGGTGTACGTTCAGGCATTTCCCGGCCCCGGCGGAAAGGCGCCAATCTCCACCGAGGGCGGTGCAGAGCCCCTGTGGTCACGGAATGGGAAACAACTGTTCTATCGACGACAGGGCAATGAGGAGGTATGGACTGTCGATGTCCGGACTGATGGCGGCTTCTCCGCCGGCAAACCCCGCTTCATGTTTACGCTGCCGGGCTATTCCGGCATGGCTTCGAGCCGTACCTGGGACATCTCCCTCGACGGCCAGCGATTCCTGATGGTAAAACAGGAGGAAAGGAAGCCTCAGCCCGTCACCGAAATGATCCTCGTCCAGAACTGGTTCGAGGAACTCAAGCACCTCGTCCCCATTGGAAAAAAGTAGTCGCGGCTGACCGTTATCTGGCATGTCCAGGGATTCCCAAGTCCAACAGAGGTACTGAAAGCCGGTTGCGGTCTGGCTCCGCAAATTCCCATTATGCGAGATATGCCGCGATTGCTTCGGGTCACTTGGACGTATTGTCGCGATACCGGACATGTGCCTCAAACTCGCGGCGGGCTGGTTCAAATCAACAGACAGTTCATTTTTCGCCAGGCGGCTGGTCATAGACCCAACTTCCCACAACGGCGTTTCTCGGGAGCGTTCCTCAATAGGATATTTTATCTATTTTTGCTTTGTTTTGTGTCACCGGTTGCCGGATGATTCGTCATATTCGTGAGAGGGCAATCCATGGATCCAACGCCCTTGGTGGAAAAATCGAGGAGCGGCGACACCGAAGCCTATGGCAGGCTTGTGAAAACATACCAAGATTATGTCTTCGCGATTTGCATGGCCTATCTCAGGCAGCGGGATCTTGCTGAAGACGCAACTCAGGAAATATTTCTGGCAGCGTTTCAAAGCGTGCGGAAGCTTCAGGAGGTAAACCGGTTCCAGGCCTGGCTGAAACGCATCGCAATCAACCGCTGCCTGGATGAACTCCGGCGAAAACGGAAGTTTCTGGTTTCCTCAATCGACGAAGTCCATGAAAAGGACCTGCTCCAATCAGCGCAACTCCGCGCGCCCCTATTCGGTCAGACTGCCTGGCTGTTATCAGCGTGCAGTCTGACTTTAACTTGTTTCCGCTAGTGGGGAGCCATACAATTTTTTTTACGAAACAAGTGAAATGAAATATGGCAGATAAAGGGAGGGAGCAATGAGTGAACTGACCTTGATCCTGGCCGGAGGGCTAGGAAAAGCATTGAGCGTTTTTACCGCTCAGCGGGGCAAACCGGCAGTGCCTTTCGCCGGGACGTATCGTGTCATTGATTTCGTTTTGTCCAACGCAGCCAACTCACAGCTCTCGCGGGTCGCGGTGCTCACCCAATTCAACACACAGTCGCTGCGGGAGCACCTGAAAACCGGCGAACCATGGGGGTTGGACAACCTCCAGGTCTGGCAGCCTTCGCTGGCGCGCACCGGCCAGGAGGCCTATCGTGCAACCGCAGAGGCAGTATACCAGAACCGGAAGTATATTGCTGAAGATGGCAGTCAAAATACCCTGATCCTGTCAGGCGACCAGGTTTATGCGATGGATTACCGCAGACTGCTCCGCTTTCACCAGGAAAGGCAGGCCGGGTTGACGATTGGCAGCATGAATGTGCCCGCCGCTGAAACCCAACGCTTTGGCATGATGCTTGTGGACGAGGACAGAAAAATCACCCATTTTGACGAGAAGCCAGTCCAAACTAGCTGGAGCCTGGCTTCGCTCGGGATTTACGTTTTTGACACTCGCTATCTGCTTACAAAACTGGAAGAGGATGCCTCCGACCCTTCTTCTGCCCATGATTTTGGCCAAAACCTCATCCCCAAAATCGTGGCGGAAGGACGGGCCTATTCCTACCCGTACGGCGGGTACTGGGCTGATCTGGGCAGCGTGCAGGCCTTGTGGGAGGCTAACCTGACCCTGCTGGCGGACGACCCGCCGCTTAAAATCACTGATCCGGATTGGGCCTGGCGCACTCGTCCAGTCGGTCAATCTCCGGCTATTATCCGGCGGACTGGCCAGGTGGTTGACAGCCTGATCTCGCCCGGCTGTGTGATCGAAGGGCAGGTAATCCACAGCGTGCTTTCTCCCGGTGTGCGTGTCGAACAGGGTGCCGTTGTGTGCGATGCGGTGATCATGAACAACACGATGATCCACGCCGGAGCAGCCATCCATCGCTGCATCCTCGACAAACAGGTCGAGGTTGGCCCAGAGGCTCAGCTTGGAACTAGCGACGATCAAACGCCAAACCAGGCAGATCCTGCCAACTTGAATTCCGGCATCACCATCGTGGGAAAAGCAGCGGTCATCCCGGCGGGCGCAGTCATCGGCCGCAACTGCCGCGTGGATCCCAGTGTAAGACCGGCGGAGTTTCTAAGCCTGGTCGTTGCCAGCGGCGGCACAATTACCCACTTGCGAAACTGAAAAAAGGCAAAGGCTGCAGATTCGTTGACGGCATGGGTCCCTGGAACATAGCTGGGAAGTTGACATAATGGGTCAACTCATCGGCCGGCTTCAGGCGAGACCCTCAACGAGAAGGCCCCGCTCATTTTACCTATCAGCCACGGCGGTTCGTGCTTGGATCACAGGGCGCTCCGAAAGAACGCAATAATTCCGGCACAGCGGGTGCGACGTTTGTCCGCCGAACTGTGACGCGAGCCAGAAGTCCCGTTCTGGGAAGCTACGCTTCGCTTGCTTGCGGCCATGTGCCTGAGAAGTCGCGATCCCGGAGAAGTGACTTGGATTCAAACTCCCAAATGGAAATACTTATCAAGTAAACGGGCAAAAAAGAGCATAGTGTTCATAATCGGAGGCCGTGTCGATGAGAAAAAGCAATTTGCTTTATCTGTATGAGGAAATCATGCTCCTGGCCCTGCGGGACAGGGAAGGGACCATCTTTTCGGGGACGATGTACAACTTCGCAATCGGGGGAGCCGTCCTGGCCGAGCTCCTGATGGCAAAGCGAATCGACGTCGAAGTGGTCAAGAAGCGAAAATACGCGAGGGTCCTTAGCCCCTCTCCTCTCGGCGATCCCCTGGTCGACGATTGCCTCGCCAAGCTCGGAGGGGCGAAGAGACGTGATCAGCTCCAGACTTGGGTCTCGAAGTTCGCGAACACGAAAAACCTCAAACACCGGGTAGCGGAGCAGCTTGCCAAACGCCGAATCCTCCGGATCGACGAGGACAAGGTCCTCGGGATCTTCACCCGAAAGATCTATCCCGAGGTCGACCCGCAGCCGGAGCGGGAATTGATTGAGAGGCTGCGTCAAGCCATTTTCGGCGACGGCGCGGAGATCGATCCCCGGACCGTTGTCCTTCTTTCCCTTGCGAACAGCGCCGACCTCCTGAAACTCGTCTTCGACAAAAAACAGCTGAAGAGCCGCAAAGCGCGGATCGAGCAGGTCGTTAACGGGGAGCTGACCGGCAAGGCCACCAACGAGGCCATCCAAGCCATGCAGGCGGCCGTCATGGTGGCCTGCATCATGCCCGCGATCGCCATCCACTAGAAGAAAACGCCCTTGGGGATCACCGGAGATAAACCCGAATTACTGGCATATTCGTCGCACAGCGCGATGATGCTCAAAACTGCGCCGTTGCCCTCAAGGTGGCGGCGGGCAAGTATGACGAAGCGATCAGAATGATGACGGCCGGAAGTTCGCGGTTTCGGAGGTCGCCAATATCAACATGAGCGAACAATGGACAAATGCCTATCTCCTTCGCGGACAGCAGAACATCAGTCGGATGCCGGGAGGTAATTCCCCTTCTGGGAAATTGCGCCGCGATTGCTTCTGGTCACATGGCCGTGTAGTCGCGATCCCGGAGAAGTGCCAGGAAATCGGCGGTTGCGTGCCAGTTGTACGGTTTGCGCGTTAACCAGGCACTTGACTGGTCAATCGTCGACTTCACGAGTCTATCTCGGGCCAGCGTAATAGCTTATGGATACCCGCAATCCCAGCAAGTACTCCTGATTGAGCTTTCTCGATCTCTGTCATTTGATTTATAATGTCAGCCATTCCAGTTGATTTCATTGCAGTGGGCGTATCGCCTTTGCAGAGGCTTGCATGCCCGAAATCGGCCAGACCATTTCCCACTATCGGATTATAGAAAAGCTTGGGCAAGGAGGGATGGGCGTCGTGTACCGCGCCGAGGACACCAACCTGAACCGGCAGGTCGCCATCAAGGTGCTTCCCGATATCTTCAGCGGCGATCCCGAACGGCTGGCACGATTCGAGCGCGAGGCCAAGCTACTGGCGTCGCTGAATCATCCCAACATTGCGTCAATTTACGGCCTTGAGGAAGCTGGAGGAAGACGCTTCCTGGTGCTGGAGCTTGTTGAAGGCGAGACACTAGCCCAGAGGATTGCGAAAGGGCCGCTTCCGGTTGATGAAGCCATGGAAGTCTGCTGCCAGATTGCGGAAGGGCTGGAAGCTGCGCATGAGAAAGGGATCATTCACCGCGACCTGAAGCCTGCCAATGTGAAGATTACGCCTGAAGGCAAGGTCAAGGTGCTGGACTTCGGGCTGGCGCGTGCCCTCCATGATCAAGCCGCAACTGCGGACTTTTCGCAGTCACCCACCATTACCGAGGCAATGACCCGCCCCGGCGTCGTGCTGGGCACTGCCGCTTACATGAGCCCCGAGCAGGCCAAGGGCAAGACGGTCGACAAGCGGGCGGACATCTGGGCTTTCGGCTGCGTGCTGTATGAGTGCCTGACCGGGAGGAGGGCATTTGAGGGGGACACGATCACAGAAATTGTCGCCTCGATTCTGAAGAGCGAACCGGACTGGACTCTGCTCCCGATTGAGACTCCTCCGTTTGTGCGGGCTGTGCTTAGGCAGTGCCTCCAGAAAGACCCGGGCCTCCGTCTCCGCGACATCGGCGATGCCCGGATCGAAATGCACGAGGAGACCGTACTACCTGCAGAGACGGTTCCGGCACTGCGACGAATTCGGCTGGGGTGGCTGATCGCAACCGGCATGACAGCGCTTGTCATCGGTGTCTTGATCGGTCCAGCGGTGATGAAATACCTCAGGCCTGGGACCTCCCAGGTATCGCAATCCTTAGTGCGCTCATCTGTCAGGTTGGAACCCGGATATTGGCTCGACGGATTGCTTCTGACTCCTCCCCAGGGATTCTATCAGCCAACTCGCACTGCAATGGCCATCTCCAGCGACGGTCGCTTCATGGTCTACAGCGCGGTCAAGGAGAATCCCGACGCGCAGGACAAGCCTCATTTGTACCTGCGAAGATTCGACCAGCTGGAGGCCAAGCCAATCGCCGGGACGGAAGGCGGCATCAGCCCGTTCCTTTCTCCCGATGACCGCTGGATCGGGTTCTGGGCGGACGGAGAGCTGATGAAGGTTCCGGCTGATGGTGGAGTTCCGGCGACCTTATGCGACGTTTCACAACCCTTTGGCTTCAGTTGGGGGCCTGATAACCAGATCGTCTTCGCATGGCGTAGGGATTCTGGGCTCTCAAGGGTTTCCGCCGACGGTGGCAAGCCGGAGACGTTGACAATGCCTGATCTGTCAAACGGGGAATACGGCCACCGCCTGCCCCATTGTCTGCCTTCCGGGAAAGGAATCCTGTTTACGATCAAGCGACATGCTTGGGACCACGAGCCCCGTCTTGCTGTTTTGGAGCTCGGCACGCGAAAATGGCGCGTCCTGCTTGAGGATGCTGCGGATGCTCGCTATGTGGCCACCGGCCATCTGGCTTTCCTCCGGCGGGGGACCTTGATGGTAGTCGCCTTCGATCCCGACAAGCTTCAGCTCACAGGCCCGCCCGTTCCCGCCCTGGCGAACGTCGCGCAGGCACTCAATACGACGAATTCGACTCGGGACACCGCCGCCGGTCAATTCAGCATTTCCGCTTCAGGATCAATGGCTTATGCGTCGGGCGGAATCGTCCCGGACCAAGAGAACGCGCTCGTTTGGGTGGATTACAGGGGAAAGGCCGAACCGATTGCCTCCCTCAAGGCTCCGTTTTCTTCT
>JBGQNR010000179.1:0-13437 GCA_041501225.1 Acidobacteriota bacterium | reverse complement strand
GGGGCGCACACACTCGAGCTGTTTACCGTCCACTATTCGTATTTCTGTGCAATCCTGCGCCAGGCCTACGCACAATCTGGCCGCAACTCTGGGGAGGGCATCCCGGCCCATGGCGGTCGCTGAACCCAAGATGATACGAGGATCCACCGGCTTCACTGCCTGAACCACCGTCTCAGCAAAACCCTCCGTCGAATAGGTGGCAAGCAACTCATGGCGCGCATGGACGACTTTGTCTGCACCGAATTGGGCCAGGTTTACGGCAGGTTCCTTCAGCCCGATAAAGAGAGCGGTGACCGGCTCCTGCAAAACGTCCGCCAGCTTACGCGCGGCGCCCAGCGCCTCAAGAGAGGGCTTCTTGATAGTCCCGTCCCGTTCCTCAATGAAAACCAGAATTCCCTGTGACATCAGTCATTCCTCCGTTCAACCTCAATGCCCCATCGTGAATGACGATTGAAAACGAATGGGCAAACATCCGCTTGGCGCCATCCGTCCTTTGTCATTGATCTCATATGATTTTCGCTTCCTCATGCAGCAGCCGGACGAGTTCGGGAACCGTCTCCGCCACATCGCCGGTGAGAATTCTTCCGGGAGGCCTGGCCGGCGGCATCGTGATCTCCTCGATGGCGAGCCTCGGCTGCAGATCCTGCGCTGTCAGCCCGAGGGAATCCGGAGTCCGAATCGCAATGGTTTTCTTTTTGGCAGCCATGATTCCCTTCAAAGACGCGTAGCGGGGAGTATTGAGGTCTTTTTGCGCCGCGAAGACGGCAGGGAGGCTGCCTTCGACGGTCTCGCGCGCTCCCTCGATCTCCCGTTCCGCGCGGAATTTCCCGTCAGAAATCTCCAGTTTGACGACCACGGACACTTGCGGAAGATCGCACAATTCTGCCACTACCGAGGGCACCTGGCCGTTATCCACGCCGATGGCATGCTTGCCGAACAGGATCAGGTCCGGATTCAGTTCGCGGCAAACGCGTGCGAGTACCGTTCCGATGGCAAACGAATCAGCATTCTCCAGCGCCTCGTCCCGCACCAGGATGCCTGAATCGGCACCCATAGCCAGGCAGGTCCGCAGGCCGGTGGTAGCCTTCTCTCCACCCACGCCCAGCACGATGACCTCCGCGCCGGACTTTTCCTTAATTCGGATTGCCTCTTCCACAGCATACTCATCGTAGGGATTCACCACGAAAGAAACGTCCGCCAGATTCACCGCCTTCCCGTCCGGGGTGATCTTCACCTTGATGGCGGTGTCGGCAACATATTTGACGCAGACGACGATCTTCATGCAGCAGACCTCCAGTTCATTTCTTTGGCAATCAAGGAAGCTCCCGAATATCCGCCCTTCCACACCCGTACGCAAAACAGGAATGGAAATTTGGGATGGCCCCGTCTTGCCATGTCAGTTTTCGAAACGCTTTAACAGGACGCAGGCGTTGGTGCCGCCGAATCCGAAACTGTTGGAAAGCGCATAGCGGATATTCACGCGGCGCGCCTTCAGGGGCACATAATCAAGGTCACAGTCCGGGTCCCGGGTCTCCAGGTTGATCGTAGGGTGAACCATTTGGTCCCGAACCGTCAGTGCGGTCACGCCGATTTCCACCGCACCGGCCGCACCGAGCAGATGGCCGATCATGGACTTTGTTGAGCTAATGGCAAGTTGATACGCATGCTCGCCGAATACAGTGCGGATGGCGGCGGTTTCGGTCCGATCATTGGGGGGCGTAGAGGTGCCGTGAGCGTTGATGTAGTCAACCTGGTTCGGGGCAATGCCGGCATCCCCGAGGGTCAGACGCATCGCTCGGATGGCGCCATCACCCCCTGGAGGCGGCGCCGTGATGTGATAGGCGTCGCTCGACATGCCATAGCCGGCCACTTCCGCATAAACTCTGGCGCCCCGGCGCAGAGCATGCTCATATTCCTCGAGGATCAGGATGCCGGCGCCCTCTCCTAAAACAAAACCATCCCGATCGCGATCGAACGGGCGACTCGCGCGAGTCGGTTCTGCATTGCGAGTGGACAAAGCCTTCAGGGCGTCAAATCCTCCGATCGCCAGCGGTGTGATCGCAGCCTCGCTCCCACCCGCGATCATCACGTCCGCGTCTCCGCGCTCCACGATCCTGAAGGAATCCCCAATGGCATGGCTGCCGGCTGAACAGGCCGTGCAAGGCGCGCAGCTCGGCCCTCGGGCTCCAAACCGAATCGATACGCGGCCGGCGGCAAGATTGACAATACTGGATGGGATGAAGAAAGGGGAGATCCGCTTCGGACCATGCTCGAGCAGAGTGGCATGCTCCGTCTCGATGCTGCCGAAGCCACCAATGCCCGAGCCTATAATTACCCCCACCCGATCACCTTCCTCATTTTCCCAACGCGAGAACCCCGCATCCCGCATGGCGTGCTCGGAAGCCGCCAGCGCATAATGGATGAAGGTGTCCATCTTTTTGACTTCTTTCTTCTCCACGAACAGGTTGGGATCGAAGTTCTTGACCTCTGCCGCAAACGTGGTCGGGAATCGGGATGCGTCGAAGCGCGTGATCGCCGCAACTCCTGATCGTCCGGCGAGCAGGCCCCGCCACGTCTGCTGGGTATCATTCCCCAGAGGAGTAACGAGACCAACACCCGTGATGACAACGCGCCGTTTCACAGTTGGGATGGCTCCGGCTAGTTGACGTGGGATTCGATGTAGTCGATCGCGTTCTTGACGGTCTTGATCTTCTCCGCATCCTCATCGGGAATCTCGATGCCGAATGCCTCCTCAAACGCCATAACGAGCTCAATGGTATCGAGCGAGTCGGCGCCAAGGTCATCGACGAACGACGCCGATTCCGTAACCTCGCCTTCGCTGACACCCAGCTGATCCACAATGATCGACTTCACTTTCTCTACAACTGATGCCATCTGACCACCTCCTATGAAGGTACAGAAAAGCGGACGCGGATACCGCTACGGAAAAGTTCACATTGTAGCACCCGAGACTTCAGAAGCAAGCGCTTCGATACCCCGGATGCCATCGATGTTATAAGTCGAAACCCCTGGAGCAATCTTTTCGACGAGGCCGCTCAGGACTTTGCCCGGCCCGGAATGATGTGATCCTTGGCCTGGAAAAAGGAAGGCTACTTTCCCCATTATCCGCTAGTCCGGTGTGCAGCCCTTGACGTATCCATCTACTTGGCTGAGCTCGGTCTCCAGCTTTGCATTAACCTGATTCTCCGCAAACTCCTTAGCAACCCTGATCGCATTCTTGATGGCGTTGCTGCTGGATCTGCCGTGACAGATGATGGAAACGCCTCGAAGCCCTAGCAGGGGAGCCCCGCCATACTCCGCGTAGTCGAGGCGCTTCTTGAGACGCTTGAAAGACTGTTGGCTCAACAGGGCGCCCAGCATGGCCTGAAGATTGCTGGACAGCTCCTCCTTGAGCAGCTGCAGGACAGCCTCGATCAACCCTTCGCTGGTCTTCAATGCCACGTTGCCCGTAAAGCCGTCGCAGACGATTACATCGGCCCGGCCATTGTAAATATCGCGGCCTTCCACGTTCCCAATGAAGTTGAGGCTGACTTCCTTTAACGCTTTGTGCACTTCTTTGGTGAGATCGTTGCCTTTGGATTCCTCCTCACCCACCGACATCAGGCCGACACGGGGGTTGGAGATACCCACAATCTTCTTGCTGAACAGGTGCCCCATGATGGCGAATTGAACCAGATGGTGAGGTTTGCAGGCAACATTGGCGCCGACATCAAGCAGCACGGCGTGTCCCTTAAGGGCCGGCAACACTGCGGCCAGCGCGGGACGATCCACTCCCGGAGCAACTCCGATCACCATTTTGGAAATCGCCATGACCGCACCGGTGTTGCCGGCGCTCACGAGCCCGCTCGCCTCTCCCTGCCGCACCAAATCGGCAGCCACGCGAATCGAGGAATCCTTTTTCTTTCGGAGCGCGGCGGCCGGCTGCTCGTCCATGGCGATGACTTCGGAAGCATGCCTCAACTCGACCGACGCACCTCGAACTTGCGCCTTCAAGAGCGGACCCAGGACCGACTCCCTACCGACCAGGATGACGTGAACACCATAGTCCTTGGCGGCCTGGATGGCACCTTCCACTTCGCTACGGGGCGAATTGTCGCTCCCCATCCCATCAACGGCGATCTTGATCATGGCGGCAAGAGAAGAGTTCCGTAGAGCGCGATACCACCTCTGCGGCTAGATCTCTTCCTCTCCCTCCATCACCTGCTGGCCCTTGTAGTAGCCGCATTTCGGGCAGGCCTGATGAGGCATCTTCGGTTCCAGACACTGCGGGCAAACGCCCGGAGTGACAGGATGCAGGAAGTCGTGCGCCCGGCGCTTGCCTCGGCGCGCTTTGGAATGTCTTCGTTTTGGGTTTGGCATAATTACAATCTCCCACCTTACCTACAAGGTAATCCAAAAGCCGGCCGCCGCTCCAGAGATGCTCGCTCGGGCATTTCGCGGCTGTTCCGACGGCTTATTTACTCATTTTGCTGCGGAAATCCCCAAGCACGACAAGCCTGGAATCTGTCGTATCAACCTTGCATGGGCACGGACCTTCATTCCAGTCCGCCCCACAGGATGGGCAAAGCCCGCGGCAATCCTCACGGCAAACAAATTTCATTGGCATCACCAACTCAATCTGTTCAAGCACCATGAGGTCGACATCCAGGGCAATGCCATCATAGTATCCGACTCCCATATCCTCGTACTTGAGCTCGACTTCCTCATCCGGCTTCCATTCGGACTGGGGCAGGTAGCACAGGTCGAAGCGCGCCTCCACCCGAGATGAGTATTCCCTCAGACACCTGGAACACTGATAGCGGATCGCCGTCTGAACTAACCCCTCGACGCGGAGATCTTTCCCTTTGTGAGTTAGGGCGAAATCCGTGGCAACGGGCTCTTCCAGGATAGCATCGTCATGCTTGAACTGGAGTTCACCGGCGGCATACAAATGCTGGATATGCAGCGGTTCCGGTGTCAAGCGCTCGATTTCGATGAACACGTGCCAGGCTCCTACTCTGGACGAAGGTGCTAATTATATAAGGGATGCCCCTCTTGTCAAGGCTACGAAACTACAAGCACTTACGGGGCTCCACGCTGTTTCGTCCGCGCCGTGCTTACTTTCCGGAGCCACTTTGAAGACGGCTCAATTCCTGAAAAACCAGCGACTGCAGCATCCCTCCGGCACCCGAGGCCTGGGCTTCTTCCAGTGTCTTCAGAGCCTCTTCGCGCTTCCCCATCGCCATATAGGTGCGAGAAACGTCGATCAAAAGATCTTCCCTGGGCAGATCGCACAGGGGATCCTTCAGCATGCCTTGCACGATATCCAGCCCTTTTTGGGCATCCCCGGTTTCAAGATAGTAGGAGGCAAGAACTTTCTTAGCCAGGTATCCGACCGTACGATCGGAGGTGTTGTTCCCAACCGCTTCGAGAGCTGCAATCGCTTCGCTCTTCTGCCCGAGCTGCTTCTGGCAGAGGCCCAGATAATAGCGCGCCATCACCCCCGTCTTTGAAGTTCCGTAACGGGAAGCCAGAGAGCTGAAAATGGCGCTGGCAGCCCGGAATTTTGCTTCCTCGCTGCGGAAGACGGGCGCCGGCCCTGAACCATAAGGATCGTCTTTGGCGTTCACGGCATCCACGGTCCCGTGATAGTAATCCATGCCCTTTGCCAATTCCTGTTGGGCGCTATCATCACGAGCATCGAGATACCGCAGGCCGAAATAAAACCCGAGGAGAGCCAGCAGCACCCCGGCGCCAGCCAGGCCGATAATCTTGGCGTGCGTACGCAAGAAGTCCACCGTGCTGATCAAAGCATCATGGATTGGATCCGCAGAGATTTCTTTTCGAGTCAGCTTAGTAGTGCCCACAACACCTTCCTAGTCACCTGTTAGAGTTTAGGACAAGCGAAAGAATATAACATAGCACCACTGCTCAGCGCAATTTTGATCAATCCATAGAAATTTATGGTACAATCTTGCCAACTGATGCGCGCTGGCAACGCGTGTCTTCAAATAAGGCCCCAAAATGATGAAAGGCCGCGGCTGCTTGCCTCAAGCCTGCCAAAGCCTGACCCAGGGCAAAATAGGGTCCCATTCACAGGATGTTCGCGTAGTGGTACCATAGAGAAAACACCTGCTAGAGAGAAAACACCTGCTAGCGCGATGCGGCGTGGGAAGAGCATCCACTCCCATTTGCCGAACGCCTCTCGGGAGGGCGAAAATGGCTGCCGAAAGCAATAGCGCAGAAACGATCCTGATCGTAGAAGATGAGTCCCCAGTACTGGATATGGTCACGGGCATACTGAAAGGTCAAGGCTACGGAGTGCTGTGCGCCCAAAGCGGGGATGAAGCCCTGCAGATCGGCAGGGAGTTTGCCGACAAGATTGACTTGGTATTGACCGATATCGTCATGCCCGGCATGAGCGGCGGCGAGGTGGTTCGGCAGCTCCAGCAGCTGAAGCCTGAGATTCATGCATTGTACATGTCGGGATATACCAAGTATACGGTCGTCGGTCCCGGCACCCTCGAGAGTGTGAAATCCTTCATATGGAAGCCCTTTTCCCCTGCCGAATTGCTCGGCAAAGTGCGTGAGATCTTAGACAGCCCGGCTGATATCCACTGAAATCAGGGCGCCCACCCCATGCATCCGCAGTTGTCCCCCGCTTCATGTCCTTGGTTGTGGCTGGCCTTTGCACGCGCCGAATCGTCAGTTGCTGCACCGCAGGAGCTATCACGATTTGGTCGAACGATACCCGCAAAAACTGGTATACTAAGAAGTTGTATTCCGGCAACCTGTATGGCATTTGCTGCGTTGGCCGACAAAACTCGCGCTTCATGGCAGTGATGGACCCATGCGCGAAGCGGCAGGCACAGCCTGAAGCGGATCATGATCTTGGCGGCTGTCGAGCCTGCTGTTTTTTATGCCTGACAACAAATAGCCGAATCTGGCTGAGGTAGGTATCTTGAGTGAAGAACGTTTACGTTTAAAGATCGCTGTCTTTATTGATTTTGACAACATCGAAATCGGAGTGAAGAAAACGCTTAACAGGCACTTCGATGTCGGACAGGTGCTGGAAGCCATCAAGGAACGCGGAGAGGTGGTGACCAAAATCGCTTACGGCGATTGGAAGCACGCCGCTGATTACAGCCGCGCCCTGACGCAACATGCCGTCCATATGGTCCAGCGCAATCTCACGCCGGGAGGCGACAAGAATGGCGCCGATATCACGCTGGCCCTGGACGCACTCGAGATGGCATTCACGAGGAGTCACATTAACGCCTTCGTAATCGTAGGCGGCGACAGCGATTTCATCGCGCTCGTGGAAAAGCTGAAGCAGTATGACAAGATGGTCTTCGTGGTAGGAGGGCGTTCCTTTACCAGCAGCATCTTGCAGAAGAACTGCCACGAGTTCATCGCCTATGAGAATTTGATAGGAATCCAGCCCGTCGTGCGCAAGGCGGCAGGAAGGGCGCCGGCAGTCAGCACTGCCCAGTTGCGCGATGCCTTACCTCCCCTGCGCCGCGCACTCGAAGTCCTGGCCGACCGGGAAGTATCACCGCAGCTCGGGCTCCTGAAGAGCACCCTGCTGCAGCTCGATTCCACCTTCTCAGAACGCAATTACGGGGCGCATTCCTTCCGTGAATTTATCCAGAAGATGGCCAATGCGGGTTTTGTCAACCTTAAGCATGTGGATCGAAGCCTGCTGGTCGAGCTGAAGGAAGCTGAGAACGTGCAGCCGCCGGCTGCACTGCCAGCCGCCCTTCATCACGAGATCGAGGGGGAACCGGCTCCCCTCCGTCCCAAACACGCGGCGCATCCTTCTCCCAGGGAGACGGCCGTATGGACTGCCAGTGAACCGGGCCCTTCCACCGCAAGCGAATCGGCGCCGCCTCCTCCCAAGGATACTGCATCGGCTCCTGCTCAAGGGGCAGGGGCAGTTTCTGCGGTGCGGCAGATTCTCGAGCAATTAGGATCCAAGCCACACTGGCCAATGTATCTGCGCAGCTTCAAGCACTTCCTCCGATCCGCTGATCCGACCTTCGATGAGCGACGTTTCGGCCTTTCCAGTATTCACGACTTGGCACGACAAGCGCAGCGGGAGGGCCTGCTGCGGATCGAGCGCAACCGTCAGGGAATTCTCCGCATCTATCCCGGCGACCAATTCCCGCAAGCTGCACGAACCAGGACGCCGCTCGATGTCGAGGAGCTTGTTCCTGGTGAGACTCCGGTTCCCGCGCCGGAAGAAACCATCGCTGCCGGCATCCCGCCGGTTCCCGAGCCTCCGATGGAGGCTGTGGCCGAGGTTCCACTCGAAAGCCCTGCAGAAGAACCACCGCGTGAGGGACCAGTAGTTGCCATGCAGGAAAAACCGAAACGCAGACGGGCCACAAGAGCATCGTTATCGGCGCGCATCCACAGGACGCCGGCAAGGAAGCCGCGAGCGTCGAAAAAGGCGCCGAAGCCAGGCGCCCTGGCAACTGACGCATAGAACGCTTTACGAGCGTTCCGATGTATTTCCGCTCTGCTCCTACCCTAATTGCTTTTCCGGGGGTATAATTCCGACGCCTGTGCGGTATTTGCGGCGCGGCGACCAAGCTGACGAATGACGAGTGGCGCATCCGGAAGATCCGGCTCTCATCATTCGTCAATCGTTTTATTATAGGCAGTTATACAACCAAGCCCTTATGACTTCTAATCACTCGAGCCCTCGCCAGGCTTGGAACGTCAGTGGAGAAAACTATGAGCGATAAATCTTTCAGCGCGTTTCAGATGGCACAAACCCAGTTCGATCAGATTGCCGAAAAACTCAGCCTGGACAATGCGACCAAAGACCTGCTGCGCAATCCGATGCGGGAATACCATTTCAATATTCCCGTGCGCATGGACGATGGCAGCGTAAAGGTTTTTCGTGGATTCCGTGTCCAGCACAACGATGCTCGTGGGCCGTCGAAGGGCGGCATCCGTTTCCATCCTCAGGAGACGGTCGACACGGTCCGGGCCCTGTCCATGTGGATGACCTGGAAGTGCGCCGTGGTCGACATCCCTCTCGGCGGCGCCAAGGGCGGGGTCATTTGCGATCCGCACAATCTCAGCCAGCGGGAGCAGGAGGCGATCTGCCGCGGTTGGGTCCGACAGGTAGCGAGGAATGTAGGGCCTCTTTCCGATGTGCCGGCGCCGGATGTCATGACGAACGCCCAACACATGCTCTGGATGCTCGACGAATTTGAGGCGATCCACGGCGGCAAGTTCCCCGGTTTCATCACCGGCAAGCCTGTGGGCATGGGCGGTTCGTTGGGACGGACCGAGGCCACAGGATATGGCGTCGTCTACGCGTTGCGCGAGGCGCTTCGAGAGCTCGGCATTAATATCGAAAAGACCACTGCCAGCGTTCAGGGCTTCGGCAACGTGGCCCAGTATGCGATCCGCCTCTATCAGCAGATGGGAGGAAAGGTGATCTGCGTATCCTCATGGGATCAGAATGATCAGACCTCGTACTCTTTCAAGCTCGCCGGCGGCGTCGACGTCGACGCCCTTCTGGGCATCACCGACCGTTTTGGCGGCATCGACAAGGAGAAGGCGAAGAAACTTGGTTACGAAGTTCTCCCCGGCGGCGCCTGGCTGGAACAGAATGTGGATATCCTGA
Source organism: Acidobacteriota bacterium (assembly GCA_041501225.1). Lineage (GTDB taxonomy): Bacteria > Acidobacteriota > UBA6911 > UBA6911 > UBA6911 > JAFNAG01. Next base: position 3,794 of record JBGQNR010000179.1, on the reverse strand, counting down.
TTCCTGCCGCGTTGGAAAACCAGATCACGGGCGAAAATGTCGGCAGGATTCAGCCCAAGGTGAGGGTGATCGCTGAAGGCGCCAATGGGCCGACTACACCCGAAGCCGACGCGGTTTTGAAGGATCGTGGCATTTTCATGATCCCCGATTTCCTGGCCAACGCCGGCGGCGTAACCTGCAGCTACTTCGAGCAGGTGCAGAGCAACATGAACTTTTTCTGGGAAAAGGACGAAGTTCTCAACAGGCTGGATGTCCAGATGACTTCCGCCTTCCACTCGGTTTACGAATTGGCGAAGAAGAACAAGCTCTATATGAGAGATGCAGCCTACGTAATCGCAATCAGCCGCGTGGCTCGGGCATGTAAAGACCGCGGTTGGGTCTAAAATTCCGACCTCCGACCACCGGCATCCGACATCCAACCTTCCCCACTTTTACCAGAGAGGCCGGAGGTCGGGAGTCGGAGGTCGCGGGCAGGGTGATACCATGCAGGAACCTGCGAACGAAGTCACGGCGCCCCTCGACAAGGTCATGCGCGTGCTGCAAGAGCGCGCCAAAGAACTGAAGTCCATTTACACGATTGATGAGATCCTCCAATCGGACAAGCCCTTCACTGAACTGCTGCGCTTGATCACCGAAGCCATTCCCGCAGGTTGGCAATACCCCGAATACTGCCAGGCAAGAATCGTCTTTCGTAGCCAGACCTTTTGCATGCCCGGCTTCTACGAGACCCGCTGGGTCCAGAGAGCGCCCATCTTCATCCAGGGGGAGCAGGTTGGCAATATCACCGTCGCCTACAACCGGCAGTTGCCGGCGGCCGACGAAGGACCGTTCCTGAAAGAAGAGCGCCAGCTTATCAAGACGATCGCGGAGAGGATCGGCCAGGCGGTGCTGCAGCGAAGTCTGGTGGATGCCGGATACCTCAAGCAGTGGAACGCGGCGGCCGCCAACGCCGCGCGGCAGGAGTGGCGCATCATTCTTGACCTGCTCAAGACGACCGACCTGAACCTCTTCAAGCAGATTGCGCGCAAGCTGCTCAATTACCTGTCGGTCAATGGCATTGGAGCGGCCAAGGATCTGTTGCGCTCATTGTCGGGCGCCCGCGAACAGGACGAGACCTTTTACGATGAAAACCGGCCCCTGCAAAAGACCGAAGTGAAAGACCTCGAAACCATCACCGAAGAAACGTTCCGCATTGCCGCAGAGCAGCTCACCGAACAGGAGCTGCTCTCCCTGATTCAGGTCTGGATCAAGGAAGACCGGGTCAACTTCCTGGTTCAGGCACTCGAGGCCGCCGACACTTCTCTGGTCGAAATCGCGAACGCCATGGAGCGCTATCAACATACGGGGATCAGCGCACGCGAACTGTCGATCGCGACCCAGGCAGGCCTGAAAACTTCGCTGGTGAGGCGGCTGCTCACCGATCACCTCGATTTCATCGAGACATCACGCAAATACCTGGAAGTAGAAGATTTCTTCGACATCCTGAAGCACACCATCCTGATACCGAAGAGCCACGGTAAACTGGGAGGCAAGACCAGCGGCCTGTTCCTGGCCTCGCGTATCCTCAGGGGTGCAAAAGACTATTCCGATCTGCTGACCGACATCCGCATTCCGAAGACGTGGTACCTCCCGTCGGACATGCTCCTTCACTTCCTCGCCTACAACAACCTCGATGATGTCTACAACTGGAAATACCTTGACATCGACCAGATCCGGGAGGAATACCCCCACATTCTCCAGGTCTTCAAGAGCTCGCGCTTTCCACCCGACATTCTGCAGGGAATCTCGACTGCGCTGGATGATTTCGGCGAGACGCCGCTGATCGTGAGGAGCTCGAGCCTGCTCGAAGATCGCATGGGTGCGGCCTTCTCCGGAAAGTACAAGAGCCTGTTTCTTGCCAACCAGGGCGAAAGGGCCGATCGCCTCGCGGCGCTGCTTGATGCGCTTGCCGAGGTCTACGCCTCGATCTTCAGTCCGGATCCGATTCAATACCGCGCGGAAAGAGGCTTGCTCGACCAGCACGAAGAGATGGGGATCATGATTCAGCAGGTGGTCGGCACGCGTGTGGGGCGCTACTTCTTCCCCGCTTTTTCAGGGGTCGGCTTCTCCAACAACGAGTTTCGCTGGTCGCCACGAATCAAGCGCGAGGATGGCTTGCTGCGCCTCGTGCCGGGTCTCGGCACGCGCGCCGTCGATCGTGTGGCCGATGATTTTCCTATCCTGGTGGCGCCCGGGCAACCCAACCTGCGCGTCAACGTGACGCCTGAGGAAATCCTGCGATACGCTCCCAAGAAGATCGATGTGATCGATCTCAAAGAGAATGCATTTCGGACGCTGGATCTGAGGGATTTGCTGGCGGAGGTCGGGCCGGAGTATCCGGCGATAGCCCAGCTCGTCTCCGTATTCGAAGACGGCCGCATGCGCACTCCCATGCTGATGGATATCGACTTTGCCAAAGACGATGTGGTCGTCACTTTTGAAGGCCTGATCAGTCGAACTCCGTTGATCACGCAGATGAAGAGTCTTTTCACGCTGTTGCGGAATACCATGCGCACACCGGTCGACATCGAGTTCGCCTGCGACGGCAGCCACTTCTATCTCCTCCAGTGCCGGCCCCAGAGCCCTTCGCTGGACAGCACGCCCTCTCCCATCCCGAGAGACGTTCCCGAAAGTCAGATTATTTTCTCCGCCAATCGGTACGTGTCCAACGGCAAGTCTCCCGACGTCACCCACATCGTCTACGTCGACCCCGATGGCTATGCCAATCTCCAAAACCTGCCCGATCTGCAGGCCGTAGGCCGTGCCGTGAGCAACCTGAACAAGATTCTTCCCAAGCGCAGATTTATCCTCATGGGACCGGGCCGCTGGGGCAGCCGGGGCGATATCAAGCTTGGCGTCAGCGTAACCTATTCGGATATCAACAACACGTCCATCCTGATCGAAATGGCGCGCAAGACGGGAGGGTATGCCCCCGACCTTTCCTTCGGTACGCACTTTTTTCAGGATCTTGTCGAATCGGGCATCCGTTACCTCCCGCTCTATCCCGATGATGCCGGCGTCATATTCCAGGAGTCATTCCTGAAAAACTCCCCGAACATGCTGCCCATCCTGCTGCCTGAGTACGCCCCTCTGGCTCATACGATCCGCGTCATCGACGTGCCGCGAACCACCGGGGGACGCGTCCTTCGAGTCCTCATGAATGCGGAACTCGAGGAAGCTATAGGCATTCTTGTGACCCCGGGAGAAGTGGAAGCTTTGCCGCCGATTCAGCCGGATGCCGGCTCCGCTTCCCGGCTTCCCGACGATAGCTCGCGCTGGCGCATCCGCATGGCGCAAAAGATCGCGGCGGAGCTGGATACTTCTCGTTTCGGAGTCAAGGACGTTTATGTTATCGGCAGCACCAAGAATGGAACCGCAGGTCCCGATGCCGACATCGACCTCATTATCCATTTTCGCGGCACGCCGGCCATGAGACACGAGATGGAGTTGTGGCTCGAAGGATGGAGTCTTGCCCTGGCGGAAATGAACTATCTGCGCACCGGATACAAGCGCAAGACGTTGCTCGACGTGCGTCTGATCACAGATGAGGACATCGCGAAGCAAACCAGTTTTGCCGTCAAGATCGGCGCAGCGACCGATCCGGCACGATGCCTGACACTCGGGAAAAACTGACACCATTTTGGGATTTTGGATTGGGGATTTTGGATTGTTAACTCCCTTCAAGGCCAACAAAGGCACGTTCAAAAACCTCAAGCTGGGAAAGAATGTCTATCGTCAACTGAAACGGCGGGGTT
>JBGQNR010000178.1:0-13506 GCA_041501225.1 Acidobacteriota bacterium | reverse complement strand
CGCTGTCGATCAGGCTGATGATCTTGAGCGCGCCGCCGCAACGCGGGCAAATCAGAGGATCCGCTTCGTACACCTTCTTGATGAGCCGCGCCCAGGAGCGCCTCAGCCGGCGCGCGAAGTCATCGGTGCAACCTGGATGTTGCCCCCGCGATTCGGGCGCATCAGGCTCCTTGGCGGCGCCGAGCCGGCACCGTGAGCGCCCGCGCGGCGCACGTTCGAGAACACCCCGCAATATCGGACCAGAGGTAACCGGCATGAGGGGACCAGGCGTATTCCAACGGATTGTAGACGCAGGCGACGGGCGGCCCGAATCTCTGGCCTCGCAATTCAGATCGAAACCGCAATGCGATTTGATCGAGCTTCATGGCCGGCTATTTTGACATATTTCCCTGTTCGCATCTTCCCTGAAAATCCGGCTATTTCTTGCCTGACAGGCAATGAGCAGCGCGACGATGATTTACCGGATCTTTATTTTGCCGGTTGCGGGCCGCAAGCGATTCCGGCATATTATGGGTAAAGCGCGGTCAAATTGACTGCAATTCGGGAGTGGGCCATTGATTCACTCTTAACAATGTCATGTATCGCAGGCTGGATGGAATGATCCAGGTTTGCATACTTCCATAGACTCGAGTGAGGGGTCACAATATGATGACTGTCCGCCAAATACTGCAAACCAAAGGGAATGATCGATGGTCGGTTGACCCGGACATCATAGTCTTCGATGCCCTGAAACTCATGGCGGAAAAGAATGTGGGAGCTGTGCTTGTCTTGCGTGCAGAGCGGCTGGTTGGCATTTTTTCCGAGCGCGACTACGCCCGGAGAATGATCCTCAAAGGTAAACACTCGAAAGAAACGCTCGTCCGCGAAGTCATGACGGAGAACCCTATCTGCGTCAATCCGGCCCATACTATCGAGGAATGCATGAACTTGATGACGACGAATCACATCCGGCACCTTCCAGTGTTGGATGAGGATGAGCTCCTCGGCGTCATATCCATCGGAGATGTGGTTAAGGGCATCATTCTGGAACAGCAGGGCACGATCAGCGATCTGGAAAACTACATTACGGGCGGAAAGAGGTAAACAACCGCCGATCGGCTAGGAGCCCCTCCTATTAGGGATCGCATATTATAGTGACGCTATTCCATGTGCGAATGTGTCGCCCTTTCAGGGCTTTTTCCAGGTCGTCTTGCTGACCCAGGGCTTGCGCCCCGGGCTATCGCTGTATCGCCCCTTTGGGGCTAGGAAATTGCTTTGTGTCACTATATTTGGCGATTCTCAATAATCCTCGGACGGGCTCCTAGCCTGTGCATTCGCCGGAATCAACAAATCGCCCACATCCTCAAACGGCGCTGCTGTCGGGCGGCGCGCCCTGGAATCGCCGGACATCTGCAACGCGCCGATACGCTGCCCACACCGTCACTGCAACCAGAGTCAACGCAAGTAGAGTGCCGGGCAAAATCATCGGGTAGGCTGCCGCCACTGCCTGTTTCAGCAGGCTGAACGCAACAACAACCCCAACCGCAATCAGGCTGACCTCGACACGGAAACGAAGGACCAGCAGATAGCAAGCGAGCAGCATGCACCCGATAATGACTCCCTGCAAAAGCCAGGAAGAGAGGGTCTCGACAGATCCGGAACCGGCAATTGCGAACCCGAGCGCAATGAGCAGCACACACGACGGTATTTTTTTCATGCTCCAGTGGTTTGTGAAGCGATTCAGAGCCGTAAATATCAGCAGGATCGTGATGGACTCCAATAGATATCCCGCGGCCGGAGCCAGGATCATTCCTAACAGCGGTATATAGCTGTTCATCACGCCGTAGTTTGCCCATCGTGGGGCCAGCGACGGACTCATGGAGGATCCAAGCGCGGAGAGGCCCGCCGCAAAACTGCCCAGAGACAGACCGATGAGCCAGGAAGTCACCGGCATGGACTTGTCCTCCATGCGCCAGCGATGAACCAGTCCAGCGGTCAATCCCAAACCTGCAGCTGCAAACACAATGCCGATTGCCCCCACTCCAAGCAAAATGAACAACTGGACTCTAAAGGGCTGTGCCGTCAGAAACTGAAAAGAAAGAGACGGGATCGAGTTCAAGAAGGTGGTCACGTTCAATCCCAGGAGGAGGAGTGAGACCAGGACGAAGGTGGAAACGATGAATCTCTTGCGGCTCCAACTTACGATCGCCGCAATCATTCCAGCGCCCACGATGGCGACCAATGCGATAGAACAAGCCGAACCGAGCATCGCCGGGATCGTCTGCCGGTCACGCTCCTGCCGGTCCCATTCCTCGGGAACATGTACAAACCGGTACACATCAGTTACCTGGTCGCCGGAGATGCCGACGCCTATGCGCCGTTCGCCTTGAGAGAGCTTGGGCTCTCCTCCGGCAGTGAATGTGAACAGCCAATCGGTGCGCGCCTTGAGCTTGGAAGGAACGGCCGAAATTTCCTTCACCGCAGCAGGGTCGATTTGAAATTCCTGCTTCACTGCTTCAAGAGCGAGGCTTCTGGCTTTGTCTTCCGAGATGCTGTTCCCGGGTCGCGCCTCCGGCAACATGTGCTTGAATCGATAAACGCGCCCGGCGTTGGAAACGAATACCTGGTACTCTTCGGCTCGCTCCACTATATCTCCTTCAAACTGTGCGAAACGAACTCGCCAGAGTGGCGGCGTGAGATATTCATTCATCAAGCGCCTGTACATATCCTTGCCCTCAGTCTGCCAGATGAATCGATCTTGTTGGCTGGGCTGGCCCTGGATGGCAGTGAGCACCTTCCAGGATGCGGACAAATGAACGCCGCGCTGTTCCAGTGCCCGCTTCGCGATGTCTGTTGCTTCGCTGCGGTTGGTTGTCAGGGGCGGCCCATCGGGCCTGAAGTTCGTGGCCCAAAACCAGAGAAGCAATCCCAATGCGCCCAATGCGAGGAGCAGGCGAACCGATGCGGGGCTCATTGCGCGTGCCACCGGTTGTTCTTCGACTACAGGGAGCACGGCCGCTTCGGGTGGCCGCCATGCGCTGTTGAAGTCTGTCTCAGAAATCTCCCTCCACCTTCCCGCTCGCCAGCGCGCTCCCAGCACGATCCATAGCGGAACCAGCGCCAGCGCGATCACCAGGATGCGGTTGACCCAGATGCCCGGCGCGGCGGAAACAAACAGGGGCAAGGCAAACCAAACCGTATCGAAGGTGAAGTGCAGGATGATGGCGGGAAGCAGGCCAAAGACCAGGTACAGCCCCGCGAACATCAGCGAAGGAATGATCAGTTCCACGACTCTTGCATAGAAGGGCTGGGTGGCATAGGCCGCATGGCCCGAGCCGAATATGAACGCCTGGACAATCAGAGCTCCGCCGATCCACCAGGTGCGCCGGCCAAACCGGTTCCCCAGCAATGCCGCCCCAGCGATCGGAACCGCACGGAACAGGCTCTCCTCCCAGAACCCGGCTTGGGCGGAATCCGCAATAGCCGTAAGCCAGGGGAAATAGGTAGCCAGTACATCGGGCTGAACCAGAGCATCGGAGGGAGTCCACCAACCCAACGCCCGCGAGGCGACAAAATAGAGAAGAACCTCATAGGCAAAGAAAATTCCCACGAGCAGATATCCGCCCAGAGTGCGCCCAAGCACAGCCTTTGACCCGGCCACATCGCCGGACCAGAGTTTCCACAGCTGGATATGATGAGGAAATGCTCGCCGCGTCAGGCTTTCCGCCGCCATGAACGAGACGGTGAAAAGGGCCGCGTACCCTAAAAAACTGAGAAGCAGCATCAGGATTTGCTGAAGCACAAAACCCGAGGCTGAGATCGCCGTGTCGTAGCTCATCCAGATGAGCGGCCACTGGTTGATGCCACCAAGCAACTGCAGGAAGGAAATGAACAAGCCCCAAAACAATGGCGTGCGCCAGAGGATCCAGCGCTGGCGCAGAAGAAAAAACAAACCGATGCCGCAGCCGCCCACGAAGTAAAACACGGCTAAGGCTATCGTCCCGGCTGCGCCCACAACATCATTGGAGGAGCGCATCTGTTCGTAGCGCCTCGAGAATGCCTCCGGGATCTTCACGTAATGAGCAAGCCCTGTAAGCTTGTCCCCGGCGACGATGAGCCGCAGCCGATACCGCCCTTCCCCTACTTGTATATCTGGTCTCTCATACACAAAGGTGTGGTCGATACGCCCACCCGGCCGCACTTCCCTCGACTGCTCAACCACGCGGAATTTTCCAAGCTCGACCTGCCAGTCCCGCATCGCGGACTTTTCGGCGATTTCCCGCGCCGGATCCGCTTCGAGAGCCGCACCCGCCTCTTTTTCCGGCAGCTTGACGAAGAAGCCATATGGATCTCCACGCGGTGTAAACCTGAACAAGGTCTCCCGGGTTTCTCCCGGCGTGAAATGCCGGACCTTCCAGGTAAAGGGATAGTAGAGCCCCTCAGCCATCATGGCTTGAAATGCACCGGTGCCGCCGGCTTCCAGTTCGACGAAATTTTGGGTCTCCTGGTCGCCCGCAAAGGAGGCGACCTGCCGATAACCTGAAGGCGGCAGCTGCAATCTCGCCGCCAGTTCCGCAGAACGCGCAAGCGCCTGCTCGCGGTTCATCCGCAAATCGAGCGTGACGATGGGGAAAGCCCGGGAAAAATAACGGGCGGCGAAGAGGATGCTGCCGCCGGAAGCTATGCAAAGCACGATCCAGAAGATTGGTCTGCGGAACATGATCCCTCCTTGATCTGCGGAACTGCTGAAGTCGCGCCCAGCAGGCACGGCACATTGATCGATTGCTAATCGCTCTTGCAGGAGCCGGCAGGATACCACCAATCATGGCCCAGAGCAGCCGGAATAGGGTAATAGTAGGAGCAAGTGAGGCAGCTGCTACTTGACCGATATTCTGAATGGCACATAGTTAAGGAACCCCGAAGGGGTTCGACAGCGCCAGCCCAGGGCGCAAGCCCTGGGAGAATGCGCGAACAAAGAGTGAAGGAGCCCTGCAGGGGCGAAACAGCCTGTGCCGCCCTCACAGGGCTTCACTCGGATTGCGCCATTTCCCCAGGGCTTGCGCCCTGGGCTTTCACGGTTTGACCCTTTCAGGGTCATTTTCCTGCCTGACCTCGTTCGCCGAACCTTAACCAGGCGCCACTCACCGATGGCCTCAATTCTTTTTGGGACGGTAGATGTGCGTGCTCTGACCGAAAAAGGCCTCAGCCGCTTCCATGATGGTTTCCGACAGGGTCGGATGGGGATGAATACTCAGCATCAGGTCGGAAGCCAATGCCCCCATCTCAACAGCAAGCACCGTTTCGGCGATGAGTTCTCCAGCTCCGGGGCCCACGATGCCTGCGCCAAGAACCCGGCCGTTATCCGGATCGAGGATTAATTTGGTCACGCCATCCTGCCTGTCCAACGTGAGCGCACGGCCGGACGCGCCCCAGGGAAAGCGCACAACCTTGACAAAGCGGTTTTCCTGTTTTGCCTGGCTTTCTGTCAGTCCACACCAGGCCACCTCAGGATCGGTGAACACCACCGCGGGAATTGCCTGCGGCTCGTAGGCTACCTTGCGACCGGCGATTACTTCAGCTGCGGTTCGCCCCTCATGCGTCGCCTTGTGAGCCAGCATCGGCTCACCCGCGACATCGCCAATGGCATAGATATTGGGATCTGTGCTGCGCCGCTGTGCATCAACTGCCACGAAGCCGCGCCCATCCAGTTTCACTTGCGTGTGGTTCAATCCGGGAATTTCCGAGTTCGGCCTGCGCCCCACGGCGACCAGAACGGTTTCATATACCTGTTCGGCGTCCTTTACTTCCGCTCCCGCCAATTGCGCGCGGATGCCGCCCCCCTCTTCCTTCATGCCCACCACTTTGGTGTTGAGCATGACCGAGTGAAAAAGACTGTCGATCCGCTTGGAGAGGACGGAAACGAGATCGCGATCGACTCCGGGAAGCAGCCCGGCGGTCATTTCCACGACCGAGACGCTGGTTCCCAGGCTGGCATACACAGTTCCCAGTTCCAGGCCTATGTAACCGCCCCCTACAACCAGCATTGTTTTCGGAATCGCGCCGAGTTCCAGTGCAGTAGTCGAATCCAGAATACGCCGGCTCTGGAGCGAAATACCGGGAAGATCCGCCACCCGCGAACCGGTCGCGAGAATGGCCTTGTCAAAGCCTAATTGTTCTTCCGCCCCGTCCTTCTTCTCAATCCGGATGGTGCGGCCATTCAAAAAGGAAGCGCGGCCCTGGATGTAACGCACGGAGCGCTGCCGGGCGAGCAAACCAAGCCCTCCGGTCAATTTCTGAACCACACTGTTTTTCCAGGAACGCAGCTGATCGACATCGATCCGCGGCTCGGAAAACTGAACACCCCAATGGGACGCCTGGCGCGATTCGGCAATCACATTGGCAACATGCAGCAGCGCCTTCGACGGAATGCAGCCTCGGTAGAGGCAGACTCCGCCGGGATTGTCTTCCTCACTGATCAGCGCGACCTGCAAACCTAGATCGGCAGCCATGAACGCAGCCGCATAGCCGCCTGGTCCCGCCCCAATTACTGCCAGTTGTACGGTATCGGTGTCCCCAGTCATCGTGAAACTCCCAAAATGCTATGGAACGACGAACATCGAATACGGAAACCATTCATGGGTTCATGCGCCTTTTCATACCCGCGCCTGCGCGTGATGCGCAATTCGTCACTCGTCATTCGTCATTTGGCCTATCCTTCAAGAGGCAACACAAAAGGCTGCTCCAGTGCCTGCACTACCCAACGCAGGAACCGCGCGGCATCTGCTCCATCGATCAGCCTGTGATCATAAGAGAGCGCCAGCGGCAGCATGAGGCGCGGTTCAAATTTGCCGTCGACAAAAACCGCTTCTTGACGGGCCTTCGAAATGCCCAGAATAGCGACCTCAGGGGCATGAATAATCGGAGAAAACTGCGTGCCGCCAATGCCCCCCAGGTTGGTAATGGTGATGACTGCACCTTCCAGCTCCTCCAGCGTGATTTTTTTGCTCCTTACCTTTTCCGCAAGATGAATCAGTTCGACGGAAAGCTGCAGGATATTCTTTTTGTCCGCATCTCGAATCACGGGAACGATCAGGCCGCGGTCTGTGTCTACGGCCACGCCAATGTGACAGTACTTCTTGAGGATGATCTCGGTCCGTTCCATGTCGACGCTTGCCGCAAAATTCGGAAACACTTTAAGCGCCGAGGCGATGATTTTCACCAGGATGGAGGTAATCGTCAGTTTGCCCCCGGCAGCCTCGATCTCGCCCGCAATTCGCTGGCGCAGCTTTTCAAGGTCTGTGATGTCCGCGCTCTCGAAATGGGTCACATGGGGAATGGTGGACCAGGAATGGCTCATGCTCTCCGCGATCTTGCGCCGTATCCCGGACATCTCCTTGCGCTCGATTTCCCCCCATCGGGAAAAGTCCGGAAGCACGGGCATGGTTCCAGGCCTCCCTGCGCCGGCCCCCAGGATCACCCGTTTGGCAAAGGCCTTGACGTCCTCGGCCAAAACACGACTCGCGGGGCCGGAACCCGGGACCTGCTCGATCAAGATTCCCAGTTCGCGCGCCAGTCTGCGCACGGTGGGAGAAGCCGGGACCAGCAACCTTGGAGCCGTTGGCGCCGGAAGCTCTGAGGACGCGGCGGGCATCGACCGTCCTTCCGTTGGCTGAGTGGTTGGCGGTGCGGGGGCAATTGCGGGCTTTGCCCTCTCAGGCACAGGGGTTGCCTTTTCCACAGGGGCGGGACTGGCGCCTGGGCTTTCCTCTTCCACGGTGAGAACGATTTGGCCGACCTTAATCTTTTCGCCCTCATGCACGTGAATTTCCCTGACCACCCCGCTGACCGAGGAAGGAAGCTCGAAGTTGGCTTTGTCGGTCTCGAGTTCTAGAACCGGCTGGTCGACAGCGATCCTGTCGCCCACGGATACCATGATCTTGATCAGATCCGCAAACTCGACATGCTCGCCAAGTTCCGGAAGCTTTAATGGGACCGTCATGGATTCCCTCCCAAATGCCGCGATGGATACCTCGTATCGATCCCCCCTGCCGCATTCGCGGCCCCTCTCGCATCAGGACATTGTCGGATTGGGTTTATCAGGGTCGATTTCCAGATCAACCATCGCCTTGCGTACGATCTCCGGTCCGATTTTTCTCTCCCGCGCCAGAGCGGAGAGCGTGGCGAGGCTGATAAAGCGCGCGTCCACTTCAAAAAAGTCGCGCAAAGCCTGCCGGGTATCGCTGCGCCCGAAACCATCGGTCCCGAGCGAGACGAGCGGCCGGGGGAACCAGCGCGAAATCGAGTCGGGAAGCGCCCTGACGTAATCCGAAGCAGCAACGAATACACCAGGAGCATCCGCCAGACACTCTCTGACATATGGGACCCTGGGCTTCTCCGTTGGATGCAACATGTTCCAGTGCTCGGCATCATGCCCATCCCGGTAAAGCTCTTTATAGCTGGTGATGCTCCAGACATCGGCGGCAACGTCGTATTTTTCTTCCAGCATTTTCTGAGCGCGCAGCACCTCGCACAGGATCGCACCGCTGCCGAAAAGCTGGGCGCGGCGCCCGGCATTCTTTTTTGAGGAGGCCTTGAATCGGTACATGCCTTTTAGAATCCCCTCCTTCACATCCCCGGGCATCGGCGGCATCGGATAAAACTCGTTCATCACCGTGAGGTAGTAAAAGACGTTCTCTTGAGCCTGAAACATGCGGCGAATACCCTCGCGCACGATGACCGCGATTTCGTAGGCGAATGCGGGATCATAGGCGATCAAGTTCGGTACGGGGTAGGCGAGCAGGTGGCTATTGCCATCCTGGTGCTGGAGGCCTTCCCCCGCAAGAGTAGTACGCCCCGAAGTACCCCCGACGAGGAATCCACGGCACCGGCTATCCCCCGCAGCCCAGATCAAATCTCCGATCCTCTGCAGCCCGAACATGGAATAAAAGAGAAAGAAAGGTATGGTGTTGATGCATTGCGTCGCGTACGAGGTCCCTGCAGCAATGAATGAGCACATCGACCCTGCCTCAGTGATCCCCTCTTCGAGAATCTGCCCATTCTGTGCCTCTTTGTAATAAAGCAATGTCTCTTTGTCGACGGGTTCATAGAGCTGACCCACATGCGAATAAATCCCAACCTGGCGGAAGAGCGATTCCATCCCGAAGGTGCGGGCCTCATCCGGCACAATGGGAACAATCAGCTTACCTACTTTCTCGTCTTTCATCAGCTTAGAAAGCAAGCGGACAAGGGCCATCGTTGTCGCCATGTCCCGGTCACCCGTTCCCTCATAAAACTCTTGATAAAGCTCCTCGCCGGGAGGCTCCAAAGCCTTGCAGGTCACGACACGCGCAGGGAGATAGCCGCCCAGTTCCTTCCGCCGCTCTTGCAGGTACTGCATTTCCGGACTGTGATCGGGAAGTCTGTGAAAAGGCGCATTCGCGATTTCCTCATCGGAAATAGGAATGCCGAAGCGCGCGCGGAACTCGCGCAGCTCCTCCTCGTTCATCTTCTTTTGCTGGTGGGTGATATTTTTGCCCTCCCCCGCTTCTCCTAATCCGTATCCCTTGATGGTTCGTGCCAGGATAACGCTTGGGGCTCCCTTACACTCGACCGCAGCCTTGTAGGCTGCGTAGACTTTGTTCGGATCATGTCCGCCGAGCCGCAGTTTCCTGATCTGCTCGTCGGACATGTGGGCAACCATCTCGAGCAAGCGCGGATCCTTGCCGAAGAAACGCGTGCGATTGTACGCGCCCGATTCGACGCAGTACTTCTGCCACTCGCCGTCCACAGTTTCTTCCATGCGCTGCACCAGGAGGCCATCGCGATCTTTGGCCAGCAGTGGATCCCAATCGCTCCCCCAGATGACCTTGATCACATTCCAGCCCGCGCCGCGAAAAATGGCCTCCAGTTCCTGGATGATATTTCCGTTCCCGCGCACGGGACCGTCGAGGCGCTGCAGATTGCAGTTGATGACAAAGATGAGATTATCGAGCTTCTCGCGCGAGGCCAGTGTAATGGCCCCGAGAGCTTCCGGCTCGTCGGTTTCTCCGTCGCCCAGAAATGCCCAGACCTTGGTATCCGAAGGCTTTCGCAGGCCCCGATCCTCGAGATAGCGGTCGAACCACGCCCGGTAGATGGCCATAATCGGACCGAGTCCCATCGACACCGTAGGGAATTCCCAAAAATCCGGCATCAGCCAGGGATGAGGGTAGGAGGACAGGCCGCCCTCGCCGTGCAGTTCACGCCGGAAGTTCTCCATCTGCTCCACGGTCAAGCGCCCTTCCAGGAACGCCCGGGCATAAATCCCGGGTGCGGCGTGCCCCTGGAAATAAACAAAATCGGGGTATTGATGATCCTTGCCACGGAAAAAATGATTGAAGCCAACCTCGTAAAGGGTTGCAGAGGAAGCGTAGGTGGAGATGTGGCCCCCGATACCGGGCGCCAGGCGATTGGCGCGCACTACCATGGCCAAAGCATTCCAACGAACGAGGCTTTTGATACGCCGTTCTATCTCGCGGCTGCCCGGAAACGGCGGTTCCTGGTCAGCAGGTATGGTGTTGATGTAGGGCGTGTTGGCAGAATAGGGGAGCTTAACCCCAAATTCCTCGGCTCGAATTTGCAGCTTGCGCAGCAGCTGCCTTGCTCGATCGGGACCCTCTGCCTGAAGGACGTAATCTAGAGAATCGAGCCACTCCCGCGTCTCAAGCTGTTCAGATTCCGTCGCCTCCCATGCATTAGGATCTCTCATCCCCAACCTCCATTCTTTGCATCCTTAGTGTATCAGAGCCTGTCTTATTACCTTGCGACGCTTTTGGCTGTCTGTCAAAAAAATCCGTCAGTGCCCTGCAACCCAAATGACCAGGATTGAAAAGGCTCGGAGGCGCAGAAATCCCAAGGGAAGCTTTCTGCCAGTTTTTGAGCATTCAGGAATTTCGGTATCAGCGGTCTCAGCGTTCCGAGTTGCCGCTGGCTTTAAATACCGCTTTGGCGATCTGGATGTCCTGGACGGCGACGCCGGTCAGGTCGGCAATCGTGATCTGCCGGTCCGAGGTTCTGCCTTGTCGGGATCCGGCAATCACCTGTCCCAGTTCGATCGGCCGCTCGGGTTCGATAAGCGCGGCACGGATTGCGTGGGCAATTTCTCCACGTTCGCAGCATTGGGAGATGCTGTCGGCAACCAAAACTTCCGCCCTCCGTAACAGGGACGGATCAAGTTCCTGCTTGTAGATCGCATCCGCCCCAACCGCCGTGATGTGAGTCCCCGATCGAATCTGCCGCTCCCAAAGAAGCGGCGACGTCGACACAGTGGCCGTGACAATCAGGTTGCAGCTCGCTGCTACATCTCCGGCATCGGACGTGGTTTCGATCGAGAAGCCCTCTGGTTCCATGTCGGTGCGGTAGCGATGGAGTTGTTCCGTGTGGCGGCCCCAAACCAGGACTCGTCGGCAGTCGGTAACCGGAAGGAGGTAACGAAGCTGCATTCGAGCCTGGACTCCTGTCCCAATGATCCCGATGCGATCGATGCGCCGCGGCGCCAGGTACTTGGCCGCAATGGCACCGGCGATAGCCGTGCGCACGTCCGTAAGGTAGCCCTCATCCAGGAGGACCGCGAGGAGCGCCCCTGTCTGCTGAGAGAAGAGCAGCATCAGGCCATTACTCGAAGGAAGGTTAAGTTCGGGATTCCGGTAGAAACCCGAGGCGATCTTGACGACGTAGTAATCGTCGCCTTTCAGGTATCCATACTTGATATGGACATCGCCGGGCGGATCGGCAAACAACAGTTCACCAACGGGGGGCACCACGGCCTCCCCCCGGGAATAGGCAACAAATCCTGCTTCCACCGCCGCCATCAAGTCAAGTGAAGGCAGGACTCGCTTGATTTCCTTAAGCTCGATGATTCTCATATACCAACGCCCTGGCCAAGAGTTGATGCCAGCTTGCTGATCCCGACGGTCGCCCGCATCCTCGAGACTGTCTTAAAACTGTGCGTCCCGGAGGAACGCCGAGAAAGTAGCCGGGGGCGAGCCGCGCAGCGGCGCTGCCCCCGGTTGCGGCGGGCACATTGCAGGAGCCCTGAAGGGGCGACGGAAGTTCTTCAGTTTTATAGATTTTCTCGCGCCCTTCCAGGGCTCTTGATCAGATTCCAATAAACCCCGGGCCGCGCTTCGCTTGCCCGGGGCTACTGTCTTCAGCCCTTCCAGGGCTGAAAGCGCTCGCATGTCATCCGGCGTATGAGTTTTGTGACAGCATCATCGGGGCGGGCCCACCTCCCAGGATGGGTAGCGGCAACCGGCCGCCGTCCAGAATCGTTCCCCGAAACGTTCCACAACCTGGGCTTCCCCACTGGCGGAGAGTTGCTGCAGCGCCTGCTCCACCTGCCCTGGAGTCCAATTCTCCAGGGCGCGCCGCAATTCCTGCTCGCCCATGGGATGGCGGCTGATGATCGCGAGCACTGCATCCCCGACACTTTCATACCCCGACAGGTCGAATGCTCCCGAAGAGGGCTGGACCACCTGCGCGCGGATGCCAAGGACGGCCGCGGCTCTTCTCAGGCTGTCCTCATCCGGCAGCTGAACGTTTGGCTCGGCAGGAGGACGGCTGGGAAGGCTGATGTGCACCTGGTCGGGCTGAATGCGCTGCAGAGCCGCCGCGATCTCCAATAGCGCCTCTTCGCTGTCGTTGATGCCTTTTATGAGCATCACCTCCATCCAGAGTTTGCCGTGATACTCCTGACGAAAGGCAGCCAATCCGTCCAGTAGCAGCTCGTAGCTAAGGCCGGGCCAAGGACGGTTGATCTGACGATAGAGGCGCGCATTGCCGGCATCTAACGAGGACAGCACGGCATCGGCAGCAACCAAGTCAGCGCGAACTTCCTGCAAATGGAGAAGAGATCCGTTGGTGATCACCGCCACCGGGATGGCGGTCAAGCTCTTGATCTGCCGGATCAGCCAACCGATCCCCGCGTGCAAGGTAGTCTCGCCTGAGCCAACGACCGTCACCCAGTCAATGGCGCCCGGCTTATGCCCCGCCAGCGCCTCCCGGACCTCGGCAAGGATGTCCTGCCGCGGGAAGTACTCGCTGCGTTCATTGGAAAGCGGGACGGTCCGGCCCAACTGGCAATAGATGCAGTTCCAGTTGCAGACCTTGGCTTTCAATGGAAGAGGATCAACGCCGAGCGATTGTCCCAATCTGCGTGAAGGCAAGGGACCGAAAACAAAACTCATTTATGATTATCCCTCTGCGATTCATTGTATCGCTTATGACGACAAGCGAAAAGTATGCGCCCCACCCGCACGCCATTCTACTCGAAAAAAGCAAGGCAGCCACAAAGAACACCAAGCGGTATTGCTGGAGTTGAAAGACTCAGCCCATCGTCGCGAAACACGCAAAGAGGAAAGGTGCGCTGTCGGGACGGCTCTTGGGTCTAGAATCGAATTTTTTGATCCGCGGGGGAAGTACAATGAAAGGGCGGTGGGAGATTTTAGTGGCAGATGACGAGGAGGTGATGCTTTCACCCCTCGCTGCTTG
>JBGQNR010000177.1:0-13570 GCA_041501225.1 Acidobacteriota bacterium | reverse complement strand
CGAAGGGCGCATGGGGGTTGCGGGGCGATCTCCGCGTTGCTCGTCGTCAACAATGTGCGCCGACATCGCCTCCTCCTCGCGCCTTGAGCTCGCCCCGCAAGCCCCATGCGCGCGACCCCTCCTAATTCTCGGACGGGCTCCTAGATATAGCAGAAATTTCGAGTCGTTGCATCAACGCATGTGAGAGCAAACGGCTCCTGTAGACTCGCCCGAGATCTCGTCCCAGTTTCATGCAAGGGTGACCGCCAGGCATCGGCGGCCAACGTGTTCACCGGATCAGCGTTTATCTGCGTGCATCTGCGGTTTATCCCTTTGCAAACCTTCTTGTCCGTCGCGGCAGGCTTTTGGACGCAGGGTTATTTCACCGACCTCTGAAGCACAGCGATCTTGTGACGCTGCTTGAGGATCGCGCTGATTTCAGGTACTATGATTGCAGCTGCGTTGCGGGTCATTCGTTCCCTGCGAGCCCCGTTGGCAACGGATTCAATGCCGAATCGATCCAGCAGATTTCAGAGGTAACAGGCCCACCGGCTCAGGTTTAGGTTTGGCGATGCTGCTGAAGAAATGCCTGCCTTTGCCTGGCCTGATGGGGCTGGGTCAGTTCCGGTGCCGGCCAAAATATATCCGGCGCCGGAAAATGCTTTGGATGCAACCGGGAATTGGCTAAAATAGCAGCTCATGCAATTATGAAGATCGTTAGCTCCTATTCCCCCAAAAGGAGGACACTCTTGCGGACTGTAAAGTTTAGCCTTTTGATCGCGGGTCTTGCCCTTTTCTGTGTTCACTGCGGCGACACCAAGAAAGTACCCGACGCTTACGCATCGATGGCCAAAAACAAGATGGTACGCATCGCCACGAATCCATTCAACGTCCCCTTCGAAACCGCCGCCGGCACCGGCGTGGAGGGGTTCGACGTCGATCTTGGAGAAGCGATCGCCAAGGACCTCAACTATCAAACCAAATGGATCCAGCACGCGCAGTTTGGCAAGCTCTTCGAATTCCTGAAAGGCGGCGAAGTGGAGATGATCATTTCTTCGGTCTCAATTTCAGACGAGCTGAAAAAGGAATTCGCCTTCTCCGAGCCGTATTTCGACAGCAGCAACACCATTGCTCATCGGCGCGACAATCTGGCAATTAAAGATCTGGCATCTTTGGCGGGCAAAAAGGTGGGCGTTCAGGTCGCCCGTGCTGCGGAGGCCTTCATGGAAAAGCAGAGGACGGCGACGAACGTCATGCTTACAAAATTCCCCACACTCGATGAGGCCCTGGGTGCACTGAATCGCGGGGAGCTCGATGCGGTCGTAGGCGACAAGCCGATCATGACCTTCAGCATCGCCAAAAACTACTCCACCAATCTGATCACCACGGATGTCGAACTCAATCAGAATCAGTACGCGGTTGTCGTTCGTCCGCAAGAGGCGAAGTTGCTTGCGAGCATCAATGCGACGATCCGGCGGCTCAAGGATGCCCACCAGTTGGAGGGATGGTACGACAAGTGGTTCGGCAGTGTTTTGAAAGAAGCCAGCAAGGATATCGCTAAAATTGAAGCGCAGGAAAAACTCAAAAACGCGCCCAAGTCCCTTTCGGTAAGCTTAGTCAAAGAAGCCGGAAGCACGGTCAGGTTTGACCGTCTGGATGGCTTCAATACAACGCTCACGGGACCAAATGGAACCTTTACTTCCACGCCGATCAATACGAACGAAGCAGGGACCAGTGGTAGCTGCAAGTTCACCAGCCCCATTCCTCCGGGAGAATACAAGTTCAACCTGTCGCGGGTCCTCGGAAATAGCCCAACTGTTACGATTGAGAAGAGACCCGTGACCGCAATCACGGTTATTCTTACCTTTAAAAAGAGCGGGGGGTTGGATATTGATTTTAGATAGGTTTTTCCATTTTCCCGTCGGAGGCTTTGCTTTTCTAGGATTGGGAATATGAGGTTTTCAACAATCCGAACCGTTCTTTTCACCGTACTTGTCACCAGTGCGGCAACGATCATGTTGCTGCGCTGGGGACTCCTGCCGGAATATGCGCGACCCGGCGCAACGCCATTCGAATCCGCTAAGGCAGCTGAAGGCAAACAGCCGCCGTTGAGTCCCGAGGAGCAGATCAATGTCGAGGTCTACAACAAGGTCAGCCCGGGCGTGGTGAACATCACCAAGACCGTTGTCGAATATGGCTTTTTCTTCACGCCCTTCACTAACGAAGCGACCGGCAGCGGCGTGGTTTTGGATACCAGCGGAAACATCCTCACCAACAACCACGTGATCGAATCTGCGCAGACTCTGGAGGTTGCTTTGCCTGATCACACCACCTACCAGGCGAACGTCGTGGGCACGGATCTCCAGAATGACCTCGCGGTGATTCGCGTGGTCGGGGCATCCAAAGAACGGCTGCATCCGGTGCCTTTCGGAGATTCGACGACTTTGAAGGTGGGGCAGAAGGTTTTGGCGATCGGCAATCCCTTTCGCATGCAAAACACGCTGACGACGGGCATCATCAGTTCACTGGGGCGAAAAATTGAAACGGAGACCAGCATCATTGACAATGTGATTCAAACCGACGCGGCGATTAATCCGGGAAACTCCGGCGGCCCGCTCCTCAATGCCGCAGGCGAAATGATCGGGATCAATACGATGATCATTTCTCCCAGCGGCGCCAACGGCGGCAATGTCGGCATCGGCTTTGCGGTGCCAGCCAGTACTGCCCGCCGCGTGGCCGCCGACCTGATCAAGGAAGGCAGGGTGCTGCGTCCCGACATGGGAGTGGAAGGGATCGATTTGACGCCGAACCTCGCCTCGGCATTAAATCTGCCGGTCGATCAGGGACTGCTCATTACGCGGGTAAAACGGGGAACCACCGCGGAGGCCGCCGGCCTTCAGGGCGCCAGGGAATATGCAATCCTTCGGAATTACAGGATTCCCGTGGGCGGAGACATCATCACCGAGATCGACGGCAAGCCCGTAACCAGCCAGGCTGAGCTGGACCTGGCGCTCGAAAGCAAGAGACCTGGCGAGACCGTCCGAATGACCTTTTACCGGGGACGGACAAAAGACCAAAAATCCATTGTCTTGATGGAGCAGCCGAGGAGATTCCGCTGATCAGGTCCGTTTTCGTCACGTGTATTCAATATCCCGCAAACAGCCATTCCTCCAGGGCCGGAACGGTTTCAAACGCAGGATACACCGGGGGATTCCAGTAGCCGCATGCTCGAGCGCAAGGTGCACTTGAAATTATTGGTATTCTGGGCGCTGATCCTGCCGGTGCTGTGGAACGGTACCGGCGCAACTGCGCAACAAAAACCCGCTATTCCTGCGACTCCATCAGCAGCGCCGCCAGCGGATCTGAATAAGCTTGCCGAGGGCGTGTTTGCCCAGGTTGTGAGTCCCGACGGCGACGCCGTCAGCAACTCGGGTATCATCGTTCTCGACAGCGGCGTCCTGCTGTTCGATACCCACTTCACACCTGAAGCTGGAGATGCCCTGCTGGAAAAGGTGAAAACTCTGACCTCCCGGCCTGTCCGGTATATCATTAACAGCCATTTTCACTCCGACCACACCCACGGCAATCAGGCATTTGCCGCTGTCCGCCAGATCCTGGGCAGCACCAACACGCGCCGTGATATGCTGCAAAAAGACATGGCAACCTTGAACCAGATGCAGACCCTGGCCAAGAACCAGGTGGAGCAATTGAGCAAGGACATCCGTCTGGAGCAGGACGTCAAGGCACAGGAAGCGCTGCGCGTTCAATTGAATCAGCGGATGGCATTCATGCGTCGAATGTCTGCCTTGAAGATCCTCGCTCCCGGGATGACGATCGATGACACCTTGAGCATCGAGGACGGCGGCCGCCAGGTCGATCTGATGTGTCTGGGGCCCGGGCACACAGATGGCGACCTCATCCTCTATCTGCCCCAGGATAAGATTGCTTTTCTCGGAGATCTCTTTTTTAAGGATGCAATTCCGAATGTCGATGATGCGCGCGTGCTCGATTGGATGAAAACGCTGAAAGAAGCTCTGAAGCTGGATGCGAAAACCTTCGTTCCGGGACACGGCCAGGTCGGCGACAGGGCGGACGTGGAAGAATTTCTTGCCTATTTTGAAGATGTGAAAGCGCTGGTGGAACCCGCCATCGCGCGAGGCGACACCCTGGAGCAGGTTATTCAGGATGTGCACCTGCCCTCCAAGTATGCTTCATACAGCTTCCAGAATTTCTATCCCTCAAATCTGCAGAAGATGTATACCGAAATCAAAGCGGCCCAGCCTGCACCCACACCGCAGGAGGGCGTAAAAAAACAAGGATTGCCTCGATGAGCACTTCCGGTTCCGCGCAAGATACCTGCCCGCGCTGCGGCGGCTCCGGCTGGGAGCCGATTGAAAGCACAGCAAGTGTGCGCCGCTGCAGCTGTATCGACTCGGTGCGCGTCGAGCGTTTGCTGGCGGACGCACGCATTCCCAAGCGGTACGAGCACTGTGACCTTGAATCGTATATGCCGAATGACCCGAGCCAGAAAAAGGCCAAGGCCGACGTGGCCAGGTTCCTCGAAAAGTATCCGCTGATCGACATCGGGCTGCTGTTTCTCGGCAACTGCGGGGTAGGCAAGACGCACCTCTCCGTCACGCTGCTCAAACAGGTCATCGTCGAGAAACACGATGTCGGGCTCTTTTATGATTTTCGAGACCTGCTGCGGGAAATCCAGTCCAGCTGGAATTCCGTCGCTCAGGCTTCGGAGCTCGAGGTGCTGCGCCCCGTTCTCGCGGCCGATGTCCTGGTCCTCGATGAGCTCGGAGCCAACAAGCCGACCGAATGGGTGCGCGACACGATCGCACACATCATTAACTGCCGCTACAATGACAAGAAGCTGACGATCTTCACCTCCAATTATCCGGACGTCGCCGAGCGACCCGGGGAAGAAACTCTTACCGACCGCATCGGCGCACGCCTGCGCTCGAGGCTGTATGAGATGTGCAAAGTGATTGAAATCAAAGGCAAGGACTTCCGACAAGTCATCAAACAAGCGAGCTACCGGTTCTGACTATGACCTCCCCAGCCGACAATCTGACACCACTGGTTAAGGAAGAAACTTTCTACTTGGAGCGGGTGCAGCAGGAAATCCAGAAGAGGATTGTGGGCCAGACTCACCTCCTGGACTCGTTGATGATCGCCTTGCTTACCGGCGGACATTTGCTCCTGGAAGGCGTGCCCGGCCTGGCCAAGACATTGGCGGTCAAGAGCCTTGCCGAGGCCATCGACGTCACTTTTCGACGCATCCAGTTTACGCCCGATCTGCTTCCGGCGGATTTGATTGGAACGATGGTTTTCGATCAACGCAGCGGCGACTTCGTCCCGCGCCAGGGTCCCATTTTCTGCAACTTGCTCCTGGCGGACGAAGTCAACCGGGCTCCCGCCAAGGTTCAAAGCGCTTTGCTCGAATGCATGCAGGAAAAGCAAGTCACGCTGGGCAAGCAGAGTTTCCGGTTGACCGAACCCTTCATGGTTCTCGCGACGCAGAACCCGATAGAACAAGAGGGCACATACCCGCTGCCTGAAGCTCAAATGGACCGGTTTCTCATGAAGATCGTGTTGGGTTATCCGAACCGCAAGGAAGAGCGCGAGATCATGAACCGGGTCGGATCGACAGACGGCAGTTCCCATCTCGCGGCGGGAGAGAGTATCCCCTTGAAAAAGGTTCTGGTGCCCGAGCGCATTGTCAGGATGCGACAGATTGCATCCCAAATCTATGTCGATGAGCGCGTGAAGACCTATATTCTCGACATCGTGTTTGCCACTCGAAGTCCGGAGGAATACCACCTGGACCTCAGCCGCCTGATCCGCTTCGGCGCATCTCCCCGCGCCAGCATCGGGATCCTGTGCGCAGCGCGCGCGCAGGCATTTTTGAAGGGCAGAGGCTTCGTGATCCCGGACGATGTCAAGAAGGTCTCAGCCGATGTCCTTCGCCACCGGATCCTGCTCACCTACGAAGCCGAAGCCGAGGGCATCCGCGCGGAAGACTTGGTGGAACGAATTCTCCAGAAGGTCCCTGCTCCCTGAGATCTGGGAGGGCCGCGGGAGGAAGAATACAGAATTCAGAATGAAAAAGTACTTAGCACGAGGTGAATCCCACTGTCATGTAAATTCTGTGTTCTGAATTCTGTATTCTTGCTTCTCCTCCTCGGCACGGGCAATAACAATTACTGAGAGACTCATGGAATTCGACGAATTATTGGCACGAGCTCGGCGTCTGGAGTTGAAGAGCCGGTTCATGGTGCGCTCTCAATATGCAGGTCTCTATCGCAGCGCCTTTCGCGGCCAGGGAATGGAATTCGCCGAGGTACGGGAGTATTCGGAAGGCGATGAAGTACGCCTGATTGACTGGAATGTTTCTGCCCGCCACCAGTCGCTGTATGTGAAACGAATGGTCGAGGAGCGAGAGCGCAATGTTCTCTTGATCCTCGATCTATCCGGCTCACTCGCATTCGGCAGCGTCAAGCGGACAAAGTTCGACCTGGCCATGGAACTCGGCGCCCTGTTGGTGTTGTCCGGCTTCTACGCCCGGGATCGCGTGAGCCTGGCTTTGGTGCGTTCGGGCGTCGAATTATTTGTCCCGGCCGCCAAGGGTTGGAATCATGCCGCGCGCCTGATTCGAGAGCTGGTGTCCACCGAACCCGGCGGAGTGGCTCCCGGGCTGGATCCAGTTTGGAACTTCGTTAATTCGCACGGCATTCCTCGCAGCGTGACAGTATTCCTCACTGATTTTCAAGCGCCTCTCGAGGCCAGCCCCAGTTTTTCGGCAGCCTGCCGCAAACATGAGATGGTCTTCTTCCTGGTTTCGGATCCCAGAGAATGGAGCCTGCCTGATGTCGGCCGCATCCGCGTGCGGCACCCTGAAACGGGCCAGAGCATGGTAATCAATAGCAGCCGAGGTGCGGCGCGCCGGGAATATGAGCACAATGCGCAGGTCAGGCGCGCTGCCATGTTGAGGCTGCTTCGCAGCCATGGTGTGGATTGGGTTGAGCTCAGCACCGGCACGAGTTACGAATCAGCCCTGCGCCGCTTTTTGGAAACACGCGCAACGCGGCGTCATCGATGAAATCCCCTTGCCGGCTTGAGCCCCGTCCGGCGAGACTGTCTTAAAACTCATGCGCCGGATGATATTCCAGCGTTTCCAGCCCTGGAAGGGCTGAAGCCAGTAGCCCCGGGCAAGCGAAGCGCAGCCCGGGGTTTATTTGAATCTGATCAAGAGCCGTGGAGGGGCGACGGAATGCATCTGAAATTGAAGGTCTTCCGTCGCCCCTGCCGGGGCTCTTGCACCGTGCTTGCCATGACCGGGGGCAGCGCCGCTGCGCGGCTCGCCCCCGGCTACTTTCCCGGCGTCCCTCCGGGACGCCCAGTTTTGAGACAGTCTCAGCGGGCGGGGCCCACTTGCGGGTTGCTAAAAGGGGATGTCGTCGTCGGTAATTTCTACGTCAGTCATGCCCGGGGGGGATGAGAAGGCGGGTTCTGCCGATGGAGCGCTGCGCTGCATCGGCGCACTGCCGCCTGCTTCCATTCCTTCAGGACGACTCCCAAGCAACACCATCTGGTTGGCAATGATTTCCGTGATGCGCCGCTTGTTTCCGTCCTTATCATCGTACTCACGCGTACGAATCCGCCCTTCGATATACACCTGGCGCCCCTTGGCCAGGTAGCGCTTGGCGAGGTCCGCCAATTTGGTCCAGGCGACGATATTGTGCCACTCGGTACGTTCCTGGCGTGTGCCTGCCTTATCCGTCCAGAATTCACTCGTGGCCAGGCTGAAGTTTGCAACAACGGACCCATCGGGCGTGTAGCGAATCTCCGGATCTTTGCCGAGGCGGCCAATGAGCATGACCTTATTTAAAGAACTCATACAATCTTCCTTTCCATGCCTGCAACCAGAGGGAATCCCAATTCTCCACTTATTCGGTTGATCGTCGATCCAATCGTTTTGAAAGTTGGAAACATCCCCCGGTCGCAGATCTCCTGGTTAGAATTTGCACCGATCACGCGAGCTTTTTCTTGACTGGGGTCTTGGCCGCCGGCTTCGACGGATCGACCCCAAGTTTCAGCAGTTCGCTCTTGGCAAGGCTGGCCTCAGGCTCATTCGGGTATCTTTCAACCACAACTCTGAAATCCGCGATGGCGCCATCCTTCTGCAAGAGCGACAGCTCTGCTTTGCCGCGCTTGAAGAGTGCGCTGGCAGCCTTGCCGCCGGAGGCATAGTCGCTGATCACTTTGCTGAACGCAGCAACAGCTTGCGAATACTTGCCGCCGTTGTAGTAGGCTTCGCCGATGTTGTATTGCGCATCATCGGCTTTATCGTTGGTCGGGAAATTCCTCAGGAAGGCGGTAAATCCCTGGATGGCGAAATCGAGGTTTCCCTGGATCAGGTCGTTGTAAGCTTCGCTGTAAATCTGATCGGCAGAAGAAGACAGCTGCGCCGGATTATCCGCAGCGTTTTGGAATGTGCGTTGCGCGATCGGTTTCGTTTGCACCTTCATATCCACAATCTGCTGCGCGACGGCCGATATGCGCATATTTGCGTCATCCATCTTGCCCGCAAGGTCTTTGACTTCTTTCAAAACCGACTGCACCGCGGTCATATCACCCGAAGACTGTGCCTCCAGCGAAGTCGAAATCTTCCCAAGCGCCAGGGATGTTTTCCCGACTTGATCGTTGAGTTGCACCACCAGGCTTCGGATTGTGTCGGTGCGTTCAGTAAAGCTCTTCTCGAGCTGACGCATCTGATTTTGGAGAGCCAGAACATCCGCCTGAAGGCGGACCAGTTCTTCCTTAACGCCGGCTTGGGCCGTGGACGCGACCCCCAGCAGAGTAATAATGAAAAGATAACCAATTCGTTTCATGGGTTTCTCCCCCGTGAAGGTTTGCATAAATTATTTCATAGGCATCTGCAGGCTTCCATCGGCAGGGCACGAAAAACGGCCGGAGTGGAATGCAGGGCATTACCGTCCGGCCGTTTTCAAATATGGATATCCAAAACTCAACGCATGACAAGGTGCGCGCGCCGGTTCTGCTTCCAGGAATCTTCATCATGGCCGGTAGCGAACGGCTTTTCTTCGCCATAGCCGATCGTGTCAATGCGCGCCGGTTCTATTCCCTGGCTAACGAGAAAATCCTTGGCCGCATTGGCACGCTTGTCGCCCAAGGCAAGATTGTAGGCCTCGGATCCGCGCTCATCGCAGTGCCCCTCGATCGTTAAGCGGATGTTGGGACGCTCCTTGAGGAGGCGGGCGCTTTCCATCATTGCCTGGCGCGCGTCATCGCGCAGGCTATAGCTGTCGTAGTCGAAAAAGGCGTCTTTGATGTTGGCTGCGAAGAACTCAGCGTCGTTCAAGCGGCGTGCGGTACCGGGGACGACGGGTGCTGCTTCTTCAGCGCTGACGGTGATGCGTGCTTCGGCGTCAGCTACGCCTCCGGGCCCCGTCGCACGAGCGCGATAGGTCGTCGAGGTAGAAGGAGTCAATGCACGGCTGCCGGCAGCTTCCACTGTGCCAACGCCACCATCGATGGTGACCTCTATCGCATTGGTGGTGCGCCACGAGAGCGTCGATGACTGGCCTTGCATGATTGCCGCGGGCGACACGCTCAGCGTGATTGTGGGAGCAGGAGGAGTAGGCGGCGTTTCCACGGGTGCCGGCGGACGGGCCGCCGGGGGAGTCGCCGGTCCAACGTTCTTTTTTCCACACCCGGTGCCCGCAAAAACCAAGCTGATAAGCACGAGAGCGATGACGGCAAACGGGTACAGAGTTTTTCTCATGAAATGAGCCTCCTTCCTATTCTGAATTGGTGAACTTGTCGCATGTTATTTGCGGTCAATGATCATTCCTCAACACCGCTAACTACTATAACATACGATTTTTGTGCGTCTGGAATAAAACGTCAAAAATCAGCACCTTGGAAGCCGTACATCACTTTTTCACCGAGTATCCTCCCCAGGCTGGGCAGGTGTTGGCACCCTGGCTGGTCACCATTCTGAGTTCCGGTTTGTTCGTGTCGGCAAGCATGATGAAAATCTGTTCGCTCCCGGTGCGATTGGATTGAAACGCAAGGTGGCGGCCATCGGGAGCCCACGACGCGCATTCATTGCTGCCGGATTCACTCGTGAGCTGCCGGATCTGTCCGATCGCCGCTTCTGCGATGTAAATATCAAAGTTCTCCGCCATACGCGGCTTCCAATGGAAGGCAATCCAGCGCCCGTCAGGCGACCAGGCCGGCCAGTCGGTTTCGCCGCCCTCCTTAGGAATCCGTCTCAGATTCGCCCCATCCGCGTCGCAGATATAGATCTGTTGAGGACCATCCCGGTTTGAGACAAAAGCAATCTGGTTGCCGGATGGAGACCACGTCGGCGTGGAGTTAATCGCAGAGCTGTTCGTGATATTCCGTCGTTCCGTGCCATCCAACTTCGAAACATAGATATCGATATTCCCCCTTGCGTCTCTCATGGCAAATACCATGCGTTTGCCGTCCGGGGAAATTCTGGGATTCAATGTCAACGAGTTGAAGACGGGAAATGGCAGCCGCGACCCATCCAAATACGAATACAGGTTGATCTCCGGCTTACCGGTCTTATAGCTGTTAAATGTCAGCAGGGAATTGTCGGGGGACCACGACGGAAAGAGATTCAATGATCCGTTGCGGGTGAATGCCCGCTGATCGCTTCCGTCATAATCCATCACATAGATTTCCTTGGCGGTGCCGCGCCGTGAGGTATAGGCGATCCTTGTGGAAGCAATCCCGCGCGAACCGCCCGCGGTCAGCTTATAGACAATCTCGTCGGCCCACCGATGCGCGACGGAGCGCACCTGGTCGGGACTCCAGTCTGAAATGCGCAGGCCGAAGCTCATCACGCGCTGCTTCATGTCAAATATCTTCAGCTCGGCGGTCAGGTTGTTGCCGGTGCCCTCAATCGTCCCGGCAGTGAGAAAACTCACTTTGAAGGGAAGCGTGCTCCAGGCATCGTAATGGATATCCTCCTGCTTCAGGATGGGCTGTGGAGGATAGAAGCTTCGGCCGGCAAGCGTAAAAACACCGGAAAACTTCAGATCTTCCCACAAGACCTCATTGAAAGTCTTCAGGGTGGAAACCAGCGCGCCGGCCTGCTCGGATTTGAGTGGCTGCACGTCAGGAATAGCCAGAATCATCTCTTCGCCCGGCCTGGGATTGATGATGACCTGCGGAGCTTCCACCACGCCGCGAGAAGGAATTGCGCACAACAGAAGCAACGCAGCAAAAAACGAATTTCGAATGCGCATCGCACTCCTTGCAAAAAACAGGATCACTTGTCCTGAGGATAGACGAACACGGCGGTAAACTGCAACAGCTTGCCGCGCAATTCCGGAGGCGGAACGGTCAAAGGGTTTGAGGCCCGGATCGCGCGCTCCGCAGAAAGGTCAAGCGCTTCGTTTCCCGATGATTTCTCCAACTTGATGTCGTAGATGCGTCCGTCATCACCGACCATGAAACTATAGATAATTTCAATGCGCTGCTGCAGGCCGATGGGTTTGGTCCAGTTTCCGCCCACCCTGGCCTCCACCGTGCGCGCATACCAGGAATCACCAATTCCGCCCGACCCGGAGCCGATCGAGACTCCCACGCCTGTGCCGGTCACCGAACCGGAACCCCGCGACCCGGAGCCGGCCGCGCCGGTCCCCTTTGCATCTGCGACCGGAATCTGAGTTGAAGTGGCATTGGGCGCGCTTTTCGAAGTCTTTGTGGATTCCTCGGCAGCTTTTTTCCTGTTCTTCGGCGAGAGGGTATCGGGCAGGGGGACAGCTTTGGCGGGTTCCTCTTTTTTTGCCGCCTTTTCAGCGGGCAGGACCGGTGGCTGCGGGGTGGTCGCGGGTTTAAATAACCCGGCACCTCCGCCGGGTTCGTCGGTGACCCCGACCGTATAGCTATCGCCGGCGCGTCCAGCTCCCGGTCCAGTTCCCAGCTGGACGATCGACTGGCGCGGCATCAGGAGTGGGGCGATCAAGAAAAGGGCTGCCAGGAGACCATGAAGGGCGAGGGCGACACAAAACGCCCACCCATAGCGCTCCTCAATGAGCGGAAGATCCAGCAGGGTTCCTCGCGGCAGTGTCGGATTCATGGCTTTACGGCTGCTTACTTTGCGGCACCCTAAAGGGTTTGGTTACCAGTTTGATCTCACTGAAGCCGGCGCTACGCACGGCGTCAATGACCGAAACGATCGATTTCCATTGTACATCTTTGTCGGCACGCAGATAGATCGGATCCTTGGGGCCCTTGCCTTCCTTCTGCAATCGTTTGGGGATGTCCAGCAGGTAGATCTTGTCTGACCCGTAATAAAGCTCGCTCTCCTTGCTGATCGAAAGCACTACATTGTCGGCTGGATTCGTGTCCGTGGCTGACTTGGTTTCCGGCAGCTGCACATCAATCCCGGTCTGGAGAATCGGTGCCGTGACCATGAAAATAACCAGCAGGACTAGCATCACATCCACGAGCGGAGTGACGTTGATTTCGGACAGGGAAGTGGCCGTCCGGCCCTGTTGCGTCGTGAACGCCATCAGCTAAAGCTCCTCTCCACCAGGTTGATCAGCTCGGTTGAGAAGTCGTCCATTTCAGAGGCAACATTCTTGATGCGATGCACCAGCTGGTTGTATCCAATTACGGCAGGAATCGCGGCAAACAATCCGGCCGCTGTCGCGATCAGGGCATCGGCAATTCCTGGCGCCACTGCCTGAATCGAGGCCGTCTTTTCGAGACCGAGCCCGTTGAAGGCGCTGATGATCCCCACGACCGTGCCCAGCAGCCCGATGAAAGGAGTCACCGACGCTGTCGTGGCCAGCCAACTCATACTCCGCTCCAGCACGGAAAGTTCCGCCGCAGCGGCCCGCTGAAGCGATCGCTGGATGCCTCCAAGACTTCGTTCGCTCAGGACAGGATGCCCCGGGTTGCTCGTCTCTTTGGCCTTGGCTGTCTGAAGCTGGGCGTTCAATTCCTGGTAAGCCGCAGTAAAAATTCCGGACAGGGGAGTTCCCCGATAATGATCACAGGCCTGGCTGACCTCGCTCAGACGTGCACTCTTGCGAAAAATTGCGACAAACCCGCGGCTCTGGCGCTCGATCTTACGAAACGTAAGCCACTTTCGCACCATGATGCTCCATGAGAACAGGGAAAAAAGCAGTAGGAGAATTAGAATGACGTATGCAAATTCGCGGGTCGGAATGGCCAGGCCCATGAAACCGCCCGGCTCCGCAGCGACCGCTTGAAATGCCAGAATCCAAGTGAAGTGCAAGGTGATCCTTACCTCCTCTTCAAAGCTCGATTGACGTAACTATAAAACCCACAAATACCATTATTTACAGGCCAAGTCAAACACTCTTCCTTTGGCCATTTGCCCATTGAACTCAACGAATTGCAGGGCCTGTTAGTAAGTCTGCAAGACCCCAGTCTTCTAGGAGCCCGTCCGAGAATTAGGAGGGGCCGCGTTCCGAGCGCCGCGGGGGCAGATGCAAGGCGGCGCGACGCAGGCGATGTCGCTGTACATCGTCGAGGAGCGCCAACGCCGCAGATG
>JBGQNR010000176.1:0-13578 GCA_041501225.1 Acidobacteriota bacterium | reverse complement strand
GTTATTTTGGGGAAGCACAAGCGAGCGCGGGCTTGGGTGATTATAGTCACGCTTGCCTGGTTCGCTGTCTCCGCGGCGCACGCGCAGGAATCACCCAAGTCGTTCGCCTGCGCCGGCGGGCAGTACATTATCACTGCCGAAGCGTCGGGCGCACACCAATTCGTGCTCAACTTTGTCAATTTGTCTGAATACGTAATCGTGGTCCAGGCCAGTGACTTCATTTACAAGGGCGCCTCGGGCAGGTTTTATATCGGCCAGGTGTTGGACCAGCCAACCAAGACGACGCGCGGAGAGACCTTCCGCTACAGTGCTTCCATCCTTGTGAATAACGCCTCCTTTAAAGGGCTAAACATACTGGGCGCATTTCGCGAGCAGGATCGGATCGAAGAATTGAGCGTGCGCATCGGCTCGAAGCGTTTTTATCTCCAACCGCTGGACAAGGCACAATTCGCGCAGTTTTCTGCCCGCGTGGAAGATCTGGATTTGAGAAACACCGACGCACAGGCCGCCATGCGCGCGGCGGGTGTTCCTGAAATGGGCAGGCTGAGAAGTAACGACGGCTCCGCGGACTGGGATGCTGACTGGCAGGACCAGCTTTTGCCGGACGGCGTCAACCCCCCTCGATATATGGAGAATCCGGAGGTCACGCCCACGGAAGAGGCGCGGCGCACCAATACCTACGGGGCTGTCAAGCTTTCCGCCACCATCACACGAGATGGGGCTATCCGCGATTTGGCCGTAGTCAAAGGCCTTGGGCATGGCCTGGACGAGCGCGCCATCGAGGCAGTCAAAACCAGTTGGCTCTTTCTGCCGGCAACCAGAAACGGCGAAGTGGTCGAGGCCAACGTCAAGTTTGATGTTAATTTCGCCCCTCCAAAGAAGTAATCGGGAGATAGAATTCGGAATTCAGCATTTAGAATTCAGAAGCCGGGCCATGTTCAGCACAAAGCCCATTCTGGCTTCTTCCCGCTAACTTCTCTTCTTTTTTTGCGTTCTGGTAGTGAAGACTAATTGCAGAGAGCAGGGAAGGAATCGTGCTTTCCGCTGGGGTGATATCGGCTCGTCTGCCGTGATAGGCCAGGGTATCGGCCGTGATGGGGCCGAGCACAGCAACCCTGGTGCAGGACAGGAGCTTATATGCATCGTCGCTCCCGAGCAGAGTGACAAAGTTGCTGACCGTTGAGGAACTGGTGAAGACAAGCAAGTCTGGCGGGTGGTCCAGCAGGCTTTGCCGCCGATCCGGGTTTAGGCGAGGAAGCGTGTTTTCATAACACGGAACATCATCGAGTAAGGCGCCGGCCTCCTCCAGTCTACGTGGGATCAGATCGCGCGCTTCCAGGGCACGTGGCAGCAAAACACGCAGGCCTTTAAGCGAATGCAACCCTCCATGTACTTCGGCAAGTGCGGACAGGATTCCTTCCGCCGTGTGCTCGCGGGGTACCAGGGTGACGCGGATTCCTGAGGCCTCGAGTGCAGCGGCAGTCGCCGGGCCCACCGCGCAGATCTGCAGTCGGTTCAAGAGGCTGATCGAAAGATCCCGTGCCCCCATTCGATCGAGGAAAAACCGAACCCCATAGCCACTGGTGAAGATGACCCAGGCATACGCGGCCAGTCTATCCAAGGCTGCATCCAAGGCGCTTTTATCGCCGAGTTCCTTGATCTGAATCACCGGGAAAACGATGACTTTTGCCCCGAGAGATTCGAGCCCGGAGGTGAGGTCTATGGTTTTCATCTCGCTGCAGGCAATCATGACCGTCTTGTGTGCCAGCGGCAGATTAGCCAGGGACATGATCAATGCAGCGACCGCAGAATCGCTGCCCCTCCCATGGAAAGAATTTTCTCCGCCAATGCGGTCGCGGCTTCCTGTGCTTCCGCCAGGGGAGATTCCAGCGCATCCCGAAGGACAGTCGTGCCGTCCGGAGTAGCCACCAGCCCTTTAATAAAGCAGACGTCGCGAACGGGACGGGCATGCACGGCAATCGGACTGTTGCATCCGCCCCCCATGCGCCGGAGAAAGGCTCGTTCTGCAAGGACGGCGGCCGCAGTTTCAGGCTCGTTCAGACCAGCGATCAGGGAGGCCACCCGATGATCGCCTTTGCGTACCTCGATGGCCAAGGCACCCTGCCCGGGTGCGGGGAGCATTTCAACGAGCTCGAAACGCCTGCTGATCCGATCCTCCAGCCCAAGCCGCCTGAGCCCGGCGCATGCCAGGATGATGGCATCATAGTGGCCGTCGTCCAGCTTTTGAAGGCGGGTTCCGACATTGCCGCGGATATCTTTGGCAATCAGATCGTGACGTTGTGCCAGCATCTGCGCCTGCCGCCTCACGCTTCCCGTTCCTATTACGGCTCCTTCAGGTAAATCATGCAACGGGTGCAAATCATGGCGGGCAATCAGGGCGTCGCGCGCGTCTTCGCGCGCCGGAATGGCGCCGATCTCGAGGGGCTCGGGAATTTTGGTGGGCAGATCCTTCATGCTGTGCACCGCCAGATCAATTTCCGCTGCCATCAGGGCTTCTTCGATCTCGCGTACAAACACGCCGGTAGCAGAACCTGAACGGATGGACGATTTCAAGTCCTGGTCCGCCGATGTTTTGATGACTTGGGTGGCGATTTGGATGTCGGGGAAGAGCGCACGGATCCTTTCCTCGACCCATGTGGATTGCGCCCGCGCCAGTAAACTGCCGCGTGTGCCGATGGTTAACGTGCTCATCGATTTCTCAGCTCTGATGTTCATATTCCGAAGATGCGCCTGATGGTGTCGAAATAGATCTCCCGGTGTGTGGGATTATGGTGGCTGTTGCGCATCTGAATGACAAGCGGATGGGCGATCTTGTTGGTGATGCGGGTAACCATCCATTCAAGTTCCTGGGTCTCTCGTTCATTGCGTAGCCCATTGCGTCTCATGTAGCGCTGCAACTCCGTCCTGCATATATCGGAGATCCGGTCCTGCAGCTGGGCGACGACGGGGCCAAAATCGCGGGACTTGATGCGGGCACAAAACGTCTCGACCTCTTCTTCGACGATTTCCTCAGCGCGCGTGGCGGCAGCGCGGCGCTCTGCGATGTTGGCTTCCACCACAGCCCCGAGATCATCAACATCATAACAAAAAACATTGTCGATGGACGATACGGCAGGGTGTACATTTCGGGGCACAGAAATATCGATGAAGACCATCGGTTGTTGCCGGCGCTGCGCATGCGCCGTTTGGGCCATCGTGCGGTCGATCAGGACCTGTTGACTGGCGGTGGAAGTGATGACGATGTCGGATTTGGCCAGCCATTGTACCAGGTTCTCCAAGGGAACTGCTTCACCCCGGAATCGTTCTGCAAGCCTCTGAGCGGCCTCAGGGCTGCGGTTGGCAACCCGGATCTGGGTGGCGCCGCTTGCGGTCATGTGGCGCACGGCCGCCTCGCCCATCTCTCCCGACCCCACGATTAAGATCCTTTTGTTTTTGAGCTCGCCGAAGATCTTCAGGGCCAATTCCACAGCTGCCGAGCTTACTGAGACGGAAAATTCACCGATGCTGGTTTCCGCGCGCACGCGCTTTGCGGTGTGGAAGGCTGCTTGCATCAAATTGTTCAAGTAGTACCCGACTGTGGCTGCATCCGAGGCTATGCCGTAAAAAGACTTCACCTGCCCCAGAATCTGCGCCTCGCCGAGCACCATCGAATCGAGTGAACTGGAGACTCGAAACACGTGAAGCACGGCCTGTCGTCCCATGTGCCGGTAGAGGTGGGCCTTGAGCCGTTCGGGGGGGATTTCGCAGTTCGCGGCAAAAAAATCCTCGAGGGCGTCGATCCCCCGGTCGGCCCTTTCGACGCGCGACAGCAATTCTACCCGGTTGCATGTCGAGATGATCATCCCTTCTTCAATGCCGGGCTGCTGGGTCATGCGCTTCAGCACATCCGGCAACTTGGGAGCGGGGAAAGCGGCTCGCTGGCGCACATCCAACTCCGCTGTGCGATGGTTGAGCCCGATGATTACCAAATTCAACATCACATCACCGCATCCACTGCAAGCTGAACTCGGAATTGCTGTGACCGGCAGGGCAGCAGAGGCCGGGTCTGTTAGCCCTGCCGCGGCGGCCGATCACCCGAACGATTTACAGGGATGGAATAAAACTACAAGTATGTATGTAACCCCTTGTTGATTCCGAATGTGCACAGCACAGACACGAAGCCCGCGATGCCGATATAGGAGGCCCAACGACCGCGCCAGGCCGCCGAGAGCCGGTAATTAACAAGCAGCAAATAGATGGCCCAGGTGATCAGCGAAGCCGTCTCTTTCGGGTCCCAGCTCCAATAGTGACCCCATGCCTGCTGCGCCCAGAGAGCGCCGGTTACGATCGTAATACTCATAAAAACAAAGCCCGCATACAGTGAGCGCCGCAGCAATTCATCGCACACCTGAAGCGAGGGCAGGCGGAAATAGAGGAAGCGGAAATTCTTGTGTTTCAGCTCCTTTTCCTGGGTCAAATAAAGTACTGCGGAAACGAAGGTGAGGAAAAACGCGGCATAGGCAAGGAAGGCGACCCCGGCATGGAAGAAAATCCATCGGCTCTTCAGCAGCGGCGGAATCGCGTGGTTCTCCTCCCAGATAAACTCCGACAGAATCACGAGTACTGAGACCAGCGGAAGGACAAAGGCGCCGAGGACATTGATTCGATAGCGCACAAGGGCCACAATGAAAGTAAGGGTGATGCACCAGGCAAAAAAGGATAAGGCTTCTGACAGGTTGGTCAGCGGCAGGTGGCGCAGCCGGAGGGTTAGCAGAAAGAGATACACGGTATGGCTCGCAAAACCGCACCCGACCATCACCAGGGCCACATTCACGAAAATCTGCTTTTTCCGGTAGAAACCGAAAATCGAATGCATCAGGCCCAGCGTATACAGGACCATGGTGACAGGCAGAATCCAAACCATGCGAAAGCCCCGAGAATGAAAAGTCTAGCACCTGAATCGAGCGTGTGCCAGCCCCAGAACACATAGGACACGATCACACCGGGGGTCGGGCTCGCAGGCGCATGGGGCTCTCGTTGCACGGGAAAAAATTTCGGTCGGCGCTCTAATATCTGCCGAGTTACGAGACATCCTCATCCCAGGGCCACCCTCATGCACCCGCGGCGGGTGAGCGTCGCATGCCGGACTGCGTTATGGTATAGTTCACCATCTTGGCTCTAATCATTTGGAGTATTGAAGTTTGGACTTATTTCAAGGAATTGATTTCGGCAGTGTCGCGATCCAGTTTGCCGTATTGCTCTTTTCATTGAGCATTCACGAGGCTTCCCATGCCTGGATGGCCGATCGATGCGGCGACTCTACCGCCAGGTACCTTGGTCGGGTAACTTTGAATCCTTTGGCGCACATGGATCCGCTCGGAACTTTCCTGTTCCCGTTGCTGCAATTGCTCGCGCATGTCCCGCTGATTGGCTGGGCGAAACCGGTGCCGGTTAACCCGGCACATCTTCAAAACCGCCACCGCGATCAGATCCTGGTCTCGCTGGCGGGCCCCGGCGCCAATCTCCTCGTCGCCACGATCTCTTTTATCCTGCTTGCGGCTCTCAAGCTGTCAACGCCATTGGCCAATGGTGTTATTGTCAACATGATTGTGAGCGGGCGCATCCCGAAGCAGAGTTCGATCGTGGTACCGCTGCTGGGATTGCTGTTTTTCGCTTTCGTGATCAATCTTGCCCTGGCCCTCTTCAACGTAATCCCGATCCCGCCGCTGGATGGGCACTGGATCCTGTACGAGCTGCTGCCCTACAATGCCGGCAGAGCCCTGGCGCGCATGAGCTCATACGGTTTTGTGCTACTTTATGCGCTCATGTTTTTGGGCGCGTTCAGGTTCATTTGGTGGCCGATCGATCATTTGTTGGGATTATTGCTTATCTTGTGACCTTCCGGAGCGCTGCGGGAGTGGGTGACAACGTTCCCGGCGGGGCAAGATACTGTTACCGTGTGAATTGATGGCGGACATGGACGAGACCGAGAATCCGGAAATCACCGGCGCTTCCCTGGAAGAGCCCACGATGACGATCCGCCTGGAGGGATTTGAGGGCCCGCTGGACCTTCTGCTCCACCTGATCAAGCGGGAAGAACTCGACATCTGGAACATCCCGATTGCGCACATCACCGAGCAGTACCTCGGCTACCTCCAGATGATGCAGGATCTGAACATCAATGTGGCGGGGGAGTGGCTGGTTATGGCGGCGACTTTAATTTACATCAAGTCGCGCATGCTCCTTCCCCCTGATCCGGTCCAGGAAACCGCGCAAGGGGAATCCCCGGATGATCCGAGAAAAGAGCTGGTGTACCAGCTCCTGGAGCACCAGAAGTTCAGGAACGCCGCGCAAATGCTCTACACGCGCGAGGAGGTGGAGAACGCGGTTTGGAACAGTCCGCCCTGCGATGTGCTCGAGGATGAAAAAGAAGTTGTTGCTGTCACCTTATTCGACCTGCTAAAAGCCTTTCACGAGGTGGTGAAGCGTTTCGAATCCCAGGCCGCCATGGAGCTCGACCAGGAGGAAGTGACGATAGGCCAGAAACTGGCCGAGGTGCGCAAGTTGCTGATGGTGCACGACTCGCTGGTCTTCTCTTCCTTTTTCACCCGGGTGAAATCCAAGCGCCATCTGATTGTGACCTTCCTGGCATTGCTCGAGCTTGTGCGCCTGCGCGAGATTTGGCTGTATCAGGAGAAAGCATTCGAGGAGATTCACATTACCAGAAGCAAATCTGCCGGAGAGACCGCCTGAGGACTATGGAAATCGAGGAACTTCAACCTATACTGGAAGCAATTATCTATGCGGCCGACGATCCGGTGCGCCCGGAGCAGTTGAAGGAAGTGTTCCCGGACGAAAGCTACGACAAGATCGAAACCGCGCTGCAGCGGCTGGCCGAGAAGTTCAATGCCCGGCCTGGAGGGATGTGGATCCGCGAGATCGCCGGCGGCTTCCGCATGACCACGCGGCCGGAGCATCACGAACATGTGCGCGCCTATCTCAAGACCAAACCGGGCGCGAAACTTTCCATGGCAGCCCTGGAAACACTTGCCGTCATCGCTTACAAGCAACCCGTTACTCTCGCCGAAATTCTTGCCATACGAGGCAAAAAGTCCACCACAGCACTGCACACCTTGCTCGAAAAAAAGCTGGTCGTCATTACCGGGCGCAAGCCGGTGGTTGGGCGACCTATTCTGTACGGCACCTCCAAAGAATTCCTTGTGCATTTCGGATTGAGAGACCTTTCGGAGCTGCCTACCCTGGAAGAGTTCGCGCAGATGGCCGGCGAACTCTAGCAGCCAATCATGCCTAGCCAAGAACGCCTGCAAAAAATCATTGCCGCTTCGGGCATCGCGTCGCGCCGCAAAGCGGAAGTCCTTATTGCGGAGGGCCGGGTTACCGTCAACGGGCAGGTAATCACCCGGCTGGGCACGCAGGCGGATGCATTCAACGATCACATCAAGGTGGACGGCAAGTTGATCCGTCCACCGGCACGGAAGCACTATGTCCTCCTGAACAAGCCGAAGGGCGTCATCTCAACCGCAGCAGACCCTTTTGGCCGCGCCAAGGTGACGGATTACGTAAAGACGAAGGAAAGGCTCTTTCCTGTGGGGCGTCTCGATTTCCACACCGAGGGAATCATCCTCCTTACCAATGACGGTGAGTTTTCTAAGACCGTAGCGGATGCCGGCGACGCATTTCCAAAAGTCTACCAGGTAAAGGTTCGGGGCATACCTGAGGAGTCTGCACTGCTCCGCCTTCGTGCCGGCCTTCGGCTGCCCGACGGTACGCAACTGGCTTCCTGCAAAATCCGTGTGCTGCGCGAAGACAAGCATGCGTGGCTCGAGGTGACCCTGACTGAAGGCAAGAACCGGGAGATACGAAGAATGTTCGAGGCGATCCATCATCCAGTTTCCAAGCTTCGCCGCACCCGGATCGGCTTTTTAACTGCCGAGGGCCTGCCGGCCGGCAGGTCGCGCCAGCTGACGCCGAAAGAAATCGCACGCGTTCTGCGGCTGGGCCGCGATGCACAGCATGACAAGTGAATGACGGCCACGGTTCAGCCTGGGTATAATGTTGGTGGGCCGAGGATAGGGAGGTCTCGATGTTTACTGGAATCATTGAGGAGACCGGGATCATCCGCTCTCTGCGTCCGTCATCCGCGGGAGCGGCTCTGCTCATCGAGGCGGAGAAGAGCGTGTCTGGACTCAAGCCTGGCGATTCGGTCGCCGTCAATGGGGTCTGCCTGACCGTTGTGGAAAAAAGAGGCCGGGGTTTTTCCAGCGATTTATCCGCCGAGACGCTGCGATGCTCAAGCTTCGGGCAGGCACGGGTAGGAATGGTCGTCAATCTGGAGCGCGCCCTGGCGGTCGGGGATCGTCTTGGAGGGCACATCGTTCAGGGCCATGTGGATGGCGTTGGAAAGTTGATTTCTTCCATTGCCAGTGGGGAAGGCTTCGAAATGGATTTTTCGCTCCCGGCGGACCTGGAGCGATACCTGGTGGTCAAGGGGTCCGTGGCTGTTGACGGCATAAGCCTCACGGTCGCAGCTCTCAAGCAGAGCTCATTTATCGTGGCCGTCATACCGCATACCCATCGTGCAACGAACCTCCGGCACCTGAAAAAAGGCGATGTCGTGAACCTCGAAGCCGATATCCTCGCCAAATATATAGAGCGATTTTTTCACCTCAGCCGGCAGGGCGCCCAGGAGCCTAAGCCGAAACTCACCGTGGAAACGCTCAGAGAGCAAGGGTATTGACATGATGACCATTTCTCGCATCTGGTGCTTTCTGTCACTCATCCTGCCCATGACTTCGCAAGCGCCGCAGATTGGGGCGGATTCACAAATACCTTCGTTCGGGCGCGACACTGTTTTGGTCTACAAGAGCTCGAATGAGAAAGAGGGTATCCTTACTGTAAGGATCGCGACCTTCCTCCCGGACCGCTACATCGAATGGGAAGATACCACCACGCAAGGGACGATCTTCATGCCGGCGAAGACCGTGAGCGGCGCGCGCGCGCTCGTCAATTATCAGCTTTTTCAGGCTGGGGTAGACACGCGGGGGAAGGA
Organism: Acidobacteriota bacterium; assembly: GCA_041501225.1. Taxonomy (GTDB): domain Bacteria; phylum Acidobacteriota; class UBA6911; order UBA6911; family UBA6911; genus JAFNAG01. The sequence goes on along the minus strand of JBGQNR010000176.1, from coordinate 4,508 downwards.
TGCCACCACGCTGTGGCTCAGCGAGCGCATATTCAAGGAGCTGAAAGGGAGCAAAAAGGTCAAGTTCATGATCGACGGCCTGCCTGCCTGGGTGACGGTCCTCGGCGGCGATCATCTGGAGATCGAGGTGAACCGATCCTTGCGATCCCTCCCGGTGATCAAAACCAAAGATGAGCGCGGCGCCGAGCGCTGGTTTCTCGACATGGAAGAGAATCCCCTCCTGGTTAACTTGCTGGTTCGGAACTACCAACAAAAGCTGACCAGCATCACCACCGATCGCGCCAACACTTTGCGCTGGATCAAAGACAGGAAAAAATGAGCAGACGCCCCGTCCGGATGGCTGGCGGCGGTTATCCGGAAATCCCGGCGGTTGACAGCCCCCGCTCAATCGCGGTGCGTGTAAGATGCAGTAGTTGATCCCGGTCTTTGAGCTTCATCCCCTCCGTCGGAATGGATTCGTGGAAGATCACTCGGATTGTGCCGGGCTTGATCGCATAGCGGCCCGGTGGCTGAATTGCGCGGCTATTGCAGATGGTGACAGGCATCACCGGCACGCCTGCGTTGATGGCCATCACGAAGACTCCCTTCTTGAAGTCCCCCAGCTGCCCGGTACGGCTCCTTGTCCCTTCCGGAAAGGCAAAGAACGAATATCCGCCCTTGAGCAGCCGGGTGGCGCGGTCGATACCGGCTCGGGCCTTGATTGCATCGGAACGATCGATGGGAACAAAGCTTACCGCGCGCAGCACCCACGAGAGAATCGGGATTCTCATGATCTCTTTCTTGATGACAGCGCGAAGATTCCGGCCCGTCGAATAAAACAGCACGGGCCCGTCGAAGTTGCCCTGATGGTTGGACAAGAACAGATAAGGCTGGCCGGGACGGATTCGTTCTCTTCCGTGCACTTCTACTTTCACACCGCACATCCAGCCGGCCGCCTTGATGCAAAAGTGCCCCAGACAAAAGAGAAGTTCGCCGCGCCCGGACAGCAGAAACCAAAGCAAGCCGATCGGAGCGGCGACCGCAATATAAGATCCCACAAAGATATATATAAAAGTTGTCCGCAGCATAGACGCCAGATTCTACCGGATTAGGTGAAAAATCCGCCACACAAACGACGGTGCCGCCGCGATTCAGTTGCGGCTGAGCCGAAGTATGAGATAAGCTTTGATTTTGCTGCCGGCACCTCGGCGCGTATATTCCGCCGGCAGATTTCCCGATTGATGGGGAGCGCACCTTGGGATTTGCAAGCATTGCCGAAGCCATTGAAGAGATCCGTCAGGGGAAAATCATCATTGTCGTCGATGACGAAGATCGCGAAAACGAGGGTGATTTCACAATTGCCGCGGAAAAGGTAACCTCGGAGGCCATCAACTTCATGGCCAAGTATGGCCGAGGGTTGATATGCCTGGCCATGACAGGGGAGCGCCTTGACGAGCTTCACGTCCCACTTATGGTAGGGCAGAACGCGACCAAGTACGGGACCGCTTTCACCGTTTCCATCGAGGCGCGCTACGGAGTCACTACGGGGATTTCAGCGGCCGATCGAGCTACCACCATACTTACGGCGGTGAATCCCGCCAGCACTCCTTCCGATCTGGTCCGACCCGGGCACGTCTTCCCCTTGCGCGCGCGCGCCGGTGGGGTTTTGGCGCGTTCCGGCCAAACGGAAGCTTCGGTGGATCTGGCGCGGCTGGCAGGGCTCTATCCGGCCGGGGTGATCTGCGAGGTCATGAAGGATGACGGCACAATGGCCCGCGTGCCTGAATTGATGGAAGTCACGCGGACCCACGGCATGAAAATGATTACCGTGGCAGATCTGATCGCTTTCCGGCTCAGGGCCGAGACGTTTGTCCGCCAGGTGTCAGAGGCCACACTCCCGACAGAGTTCGGTGATTTCCGTGTCGTCGCGTTTGAGAATTCCCTGGATAACGAAAATCACATTGCGCTCATCAAGGGCAGCATTCACGAAGGGGAACCGACACTGGTCCGTGTCCAGACACAATCTACCATGGGAGACGTCTTTCATTCCCTGCGCAGTGACAGCGGGAAAAAATTACATGCCGCGTTGAGAATCATCGAACAGGCAGGCGCCGGCGTGCTGGTCTATTTGCGTCAGGAAGGGAGAGGCACGGGTTTGGTGAATGAAATCAAATCCTATGAATTGCAGGACCAGGGCGCCGACACTGAGGAAGCTGAAGAATCGCTGGGATTCAATGCCGACCCAAGGCTGTATGGGATCGGGGCCCAGATTCTGCGTGCTCTCGGCGTGCGGCAGATCCGACTATTGACCAACCAGCCGAAGAAAATCGTCGGCCTCCAGGGTTACGGAATCGCGGTGGTGGAACAAATCCCTCTCGAAGTTGCCCCCTCGCTTCTTAAGCGATAGCCCGTAGCGCTTCACTCAAATCCTATGTGCTTGTGAACACAGGAGAGCGAAAACACATTCGCCAGGAAGCGCACGAAACCCTTCGTGTCGTTCGTGGCGGGCTTTTGCAGGCAACCTACTCTCCAGGATCGTAAGAGCCGTTCGCATCTATTTCTGGTGGAGTTTGGCGACCTGGGCCTCGATGATTTCATCCTCGATTTTGCGGAATAGAATGTCCCTGACGCCAAGCGGGTGGCCGGCCGGGAGGCGCAGATTCGGAATGTCCTGCCAGCGCTGGTCCTGATGGGATCCGGGCGCATTGAGCATCTTCCAGAGCTTGGCAGCAGAAAACGGCATAAATGGATCCATGAGCACAGCCAGCGCCAACTCGAGCTGGATTGTGGTATGGAGCGTCGCGGCACAGCGCGCCCGGTCCTGCTTCAAGGTGGTCCAAGGGGCGGCATCGTTAAAGTACTTATTTCCGAGACGGGCCAGGTTCATTAATTCGCTGGCCGCGCGCCTCACCTGAAAATCCTCGAGCAAGGCGCCAATATTCGCCACGTAGGCGGCAATGGAGGCCAGCACTTCGTTATCGGCGCGCGTGAGTTCGGGCGCTTGGGGAACCTTCGCTTCGAAATGCTTTTCGATGAAGGAGAGGCTGCGGTTCACCAGGTTCCCCAGAATGTCGGCGAGTTCGCCGTTATTGCGCGCCTGGAAGTCTTTCCACGCAAAGTCCGAGTCCTTGTTTTCCGGGGCATTGGCCGCAAGGTAATAGCGTAGCGGATCCGGAGGGAAGAGCGCGAGGTAATCGTCGACCCAGACGGCCCAGTTGCGGCTCGTGGACAGCTTCTCCCCTTCAATATTTAGAAACTCATTGGCCGGGATGTTGTCCGGCAGGATGAATTCATCATGCGCCATGAGGACGGCCGGCCACACAATGGCGTGAAATACGATGTTGTCCTTGCCGATGAAATGGATCAGCCGAGTCCTGGGGTCGCACCAATAGTCGCGCCAGCGGTCCGGGGTCCCCAGTTTCTGGGCCCATTCCACCGTGGAAGATATGTAGCCGATGGGGGCGTCGAACCAGACGTACAATACTTTCCCTTCGGCTCCGGGCAGTGGCACAGGGATGCCCCAATCGATATCGCGGGTGATGGGGCGGTCCGTGAGGCCTTCGCCAAACCAGCCTGCACAGAACTCGCGCACGTTGCTTTTCCAATTGGGCTTGGAGGCCTGCCACTCCTGGAGCCGCTGCTGGAATTCTGAAAGGCGAAAGTACCAGTGTTTGGTGCTGCGCATCTCCGGTGGGGCGCCGCAGACCTTGCACCTCGGTGCGATCAGCTGCTCCGGTTCCAGCCAACGGCCGCAAGATTCGCACTGATCGCCACGGGCGCCGCCGTGATGACAGTGAGGGCATTCGCCCTCGATGTAGCGATCCGGCAGGAAGCGTCGGCAGGGCGCGCAATAGTATTGGCGAACTTCCTGCTCCTTGACATACCCCTTTTCGTTAAGCTTCAGGAAAATGTCCTGCGAAATCTTGTGGTGCAGCGGCAGGGAAGTGCGCGAGTAGTTGTCGAAATAAATGCCAAGCCGGATGAAACTCTCCTTCATCATGAAGTGGTAGCGATCGACGATTTCCTGAGGGGTCAGGTTTTCGCCGTCGGCCCGGATCGTGATCGGCACGCCGTGCTCGTCAGAGCCGCAGATGAAAATGACGTCGCTTCCTTTGAGTCTCTGGTAGCGGACAAAAACGTCGGCGGGCATATAGGCTCCCGCCAGGTGCCCGACGTGGAGCGGTCCATTGGCATAGGGCAATGCTGCAGTCACAAGAATCTTGTCAGCCAAAGTCTCCTCCCCTCAGGAAAGAACAAATCATACCACAGTAGTTTATTCCAGTTTTCCCATTGCATTATCTTCACCAGCCGACCTCCCAAATGCACCCCGAGCAGAGCTTGTGCACAAATAATGAGTCTTGAACAAGGAATCCCCCCACCCGGGATGCAATATCCCATCTCGTCTTAGCCACGGTTCTCTGCGCTCTCCAATCCAAAATCCCCATTCCAAAATCCAAAATCATATAATGTTCCTATGCCGGTACACTCCTGTGACCATCTTTCAATTCGAAACTACCGACCAGAAGATC
>JBGQNR010000175.1:0-13728 GCA_041501225.1 Acidobacteriota bacterium | reverse complement strand
GGACGATACGACAATGTGATCAGCGCCCTCGAGTTCGAACGCCTGTGCCATGCAAGCGGGCCAACCGGCGGCAAGATCGTCACCAAGCAGGGCGCGGCGCCCAAATCGGTCGCCATCCTGCACTGCATCGGCAGCCGAGACGAAAACCACCTGGAGCATTGCTCGCGGGTCTGCTGCATGTACTCGCTCAAGTTCGCGCACCTGGTCAAAGAACACACGCAGGCGGACGTCTACAACTTCTACATCGACATGCGCGCTGTCGGGAAAGGGTACGAGGAGTTCTATAAGCGGGTCATGCGCGAAGGAGTCCATTTCATCCGCGGCAAGGCCGCCGAGGTGACTGATGTTGTGGAGCACGCAGGCGAGGAAGGCAAGCTGGTCGTCGTCGCGGAGGATACCCTGATAGGAACCGTACGCCGCGTGCCTGTGGACATGGTCATTCTGTCCTCGGGGTTGAAACCGCGTTCCGATGCACTGAACCTCTCCCATACCCTTTCCCTGGGCTGCGCGCAGGGAGGGTTTTTCCTGGAAAAACACCCGAAGCTGGCGCCCGTGGATACGGCCACGGAAGGAATATTTCTGGCCGGAACGTGTCAAGGACCGAAGGACATACCTGATTCTGTAGCTCAAGGCGCGGCCGCGGCGGCAGGCGTGCTCGCCTTGATCGACAAAGGCAAAGTCGTCCTGGAACCGATCCGGGCGTACATCGACGAAACCCATTGCGCAGGCTGCAAGATATGCATCGGCAACTGCCCGTTCGCCGCCATCGACTACAACAAGGAGAAGAAGGTTTCCGAGGTCATTCGGGAACTGTGCAAGGGTTGCGGCACCTGTGTGGCAGGATGCCCGTCCGGCGCCGCCCGCCAGGAGAACTTCGAGGACACTCAGATATTCGCGGAAATCGAGGGGGCCCTCGCCGTGTAGGAGGAAAGGAGTGACATGCCGACGGAGACATATGAACCGAGGTTGATTGGATTCTTGTGCCGCTGGTGCTCTTATACCGGAGCGGACCTTGCCGGAACCAGCCGTCTGCAGTATCCGCCGAATCTCACGGCGATCCGCGTAATGTGTTCCGGGCGAGTCGATCCGACCTTTATCATCAAAGCGCTCGCTGAGGGCGCGGACGGTATCCTGGTCGCCGGCTGTCATCCCGGGGATTGCCACTACTCGGAAGGCAACTACCGCGCCCAGCGCCGCTACCCTCTCCTGACGGGCTTACTGGACCAATTCGGCATCGAGCGGGAACGTGTCCGGCTCGAGTGGATCTCGGCCTCCGAGGGAGAGCGCTTCGCGCGGGTTGTGACGGAATTGACCGAAACCGTTCGCGCGCTCGGCCCCCTTCATTGGAAGGAGCGCACACAAGCAATGGCTGGATAGCGGGAGGACACATGTCAAAACCAAAGGTTGCCTTTTACTGGTGCGCCTCGTGCGGCGGGTGCGAAGAGGCCGTGGTCGATCTGGCCGAGGCGATCCTCGGTGTCGTTGGAGCGGTAGATATCGTGCTCTGGCCGGTCGCCCTCGACTTCAAACTGGAAGACCTGCGCGCCCATGGCCCCGGTGAAATCGCGGTTGCGTTCATCAACGGCTCCGTGCGCAGCTCGGAGCATGAAATGTGGGTGAAAATACTCCGGGAAAAATCTCAGCTGGTCGTCGCCTTCGGAGCCTGCGCTCATCTGGGAGGAATCCCGGGTCTGGCGAACTGCACTACCCGAGAGGAAATCTTTCAAAACAAATATGTGCGTTCGGTGACGGTGGAGAATCCGAAGGGTGTGCTCCCTCAGATGGAGACGTGGGTGGATGCCTATTGCCTGGAGCTGCCCGAAACCTGGAACACAGTCCGTTGCCTGGATCAGGTGATCGATGTGGACTATTACCTGCCTGGCTGCGCGCCACCACCCGATTCCATCGCAAGGGCAGTGCAGGCGATCCTTTCCGGCGACCTGCCGCCGAAGGGTTCCGTGATTGCCCCTGATAAGTCCCTGTGTGAGACCTGTCCCCGGAATGAGTCAAAGCCTGAAATCTTCACGATTGATGCCTTTCGAAGGCTGGCGACAGACACTCCCGACCCGGAAAAGTGTTTCCTTGTGGACGGCTTTGTTTGCCTGGGACCGGCTACCCGGGGCGGATGCGGAGAACGGTGTATCCGAGGCAACATGCCCTGCAGGGGATGCTTCGGTCCGACGCCCGATACCCTCGACCAGGGGGCCAAGTTTCTGTCGTCTCTCGGCTCGATTTCAAACGGCAAAACCGCCGAGGAGGTCCGCTCGTTTGCCGACTCGCTCGCGGATCCCATGGGGACGCTCTATCGATTCAGCCTGCCTTCCTCACTCTTGCAGAGACGTGCCTGCGGCAAGGAGGTGTCGCGATGACCCAGCGTATCACCATCAATCCGATCACCAGACTGGAGGGGCATGGGAAAATCGAGATTTTCCTGAATGCCGCCGGTGATGTGGACCGGGCCTTCTTCCAGGTGCCCGAACTCAGGGGTTTCGAGACGTTTTGCCTCGGAAGGCCGGCAGAGGAAATGGCCCGGATCACCCCGCGCATTTGTGGTGTGTGCCCGACCGCGCACCACATGGCTTCCGTCAAGGCTCTGGATGATTTATGGCAGGTCGATCCTCCGCCGACTGCGAAGAAACTGCGCGAGCTGGCATATAACAGTTTCATGTTTGAAGATCACCTCCTCCATTTTTATTACCTCGGCGGCCCCGACTTTGTGGTTGGCCCGACCGCGCCCAAGGAAAAACGGAACATTCTGGGTGTTATCGAGAAAGTCGGCACGGAAGTGGCCCTGAGAGTCATCCAGATCCGAAAAGAAGTCCGCCGCATGCTCGAAGCGATGATGGGAAAAGTGATTCACCCGGTCTTCGGGCTCCCCGGCGGCGTTTCCAAGGGGATGACGGAGCCGGAAAGAACCGAATATCTCCGGATTGCGGAAAACGCAGTGCAATTTGCTCAATTCACCCTGGAGGTTTTCGACTCCTTCGTGCTTCGGGAAAAGCGGCATGTGGACCTCATACTGGATGATGCCTACCAGCACAAGACCTTCTACATGGGCCTCGTAGACAAGCAGAACAAGGTCACTTTCTATGACGGCGACGTGCGCGTCGTGCTGCCCAACGGCAAAGAGCTGATGAAGTTTTCACCGCGACAATACCACATGCATATTGCGGAGCACGTGGAGCCGTGGAGTTACATCACTTTCCCGTATCTGAAAGCTATCGGCTGGTCGGGTTTCGTTGACGGACCCTCCAGCGGAATCTATCGTGTGGCTCCATTGGCGCGCTTGAACGTGTCGGCCGGGATGGCTACACCGTTGGCACAGGCGGAGCATGACCGCATGTACGAGACCCTCGGAGGGAAACCGGCGCACCAGACCCTCGCGTTCCATTGGGCCCGGCTGGTGGAAACACTGCAGGCTGCGGAAAGAATGAAAGAGCTGCTGAAGGATACCGAAATCACGGGCCGGGAAATCCGTGCTTGTCCCACAAAAACCCCCTCGGAGGGCGTCGGCATCGTCGAGGCCCCGCGCGGCACCCTGATCCATCACTACTGGACCGATCCCAAAGGCATGCTGACCCGTGTGAACCTGGTTGTGGCCACAAACCACAACGCGGCGCCCATCGCGATGTCCGTGGAGAAGGCAGCTAAAGCAGCGATCAAAGGGGGCCAGGTGGACGACGGGCTCCTCAACATGGTCGAAATGGCGTTTCGCGCGTATGACCCGTGCCATGCGTGCGCCACGCATACACTGCCGGGGCAGATGCCCCTGCGGGCAGAAATATTCGACCACCGGGGATGCCTGGTTCGCACTCTCAGCAAAGACGCGGAGTGAGCACCGCACTGAAACAAAAGGATCGCGCCATGCCAGAGGTTCGCCTCGAAAGACCGAAAGTTGCGGTATCGAACAAGCCAGCATGCGGGCAGAGTGCTCGGTCCGTAATCATCGGCCTCGGCAACCCCTTCTTTACCGATGACGGGGTGGGGCCTTTGCTGGCGCGCCGGATCTATGAGCATCTCGGATCGCCGGACATGGATCTCGCCGAGCTGGCTGCAGGCGGCGTTGAGCTGATGGAAGCGATGGTCGGGTACCGGCGCGCCGTCATTATCGACGCCATCCTCACGGGAAAAGGGGCGCCGGGATCCTGCTATCTGCTGGATCTTGATCACTCCCCGCCCACCCGCCACGCAAACATGAGTCACGAGATCGGGCTGCTTGAAGGATTGGAGCTGGGCCGGCGACTGGGTCTGCTGGTGCCGGACTCCATCCGTGTCTACGCGATCGAAGTCGTCGATCCGCTCACATTTGGAACGGCGGTGACCGACGAAGTGAAACGTGAGATCCCCCGCATCGCGCTTGAGATCGCCTCCGAAATCGGAATGGAGCTCTGCGATTCCTCCCCGGGGAGGTGCAACCGGCCAATTGAGGATGCAAGAGTGCGGGGTGTGCAATTTTCGAAGTTGCCGGCGGAGTGTAAATCTAGCAAATACCACACAAACTGCGATAGTCCCCATCCATGCTCCCGTGATCTGCCGGCTGTCTTGAATCAGCCTTTTTTATGCGCCTGGGTCCCGCACGTTGGGATGAGGGACAGCTTCGACAAATCTGTTTGCGAAGCCGTCGAGCACGGCGGCGCAGACGGTGGCCCGGGGGGAAAGGGTTGGAAAACGCACCGGCAGGTGGCGGGATTGTCAGCCGACGCGGCAACTGATCTTCCCGTCCCGTACACATTGAAAACAGGAGCGGATATCATGGCCAAGGAAGAAGAAAAAAGTGTTTCAAGAGCCGAGATTGAAGAGGCGGTGTTGAAGCAGTACGGCTTGCGCTGGGCAGTTTTGGCCGGCTGGCGGGACGCGCTCCAGTTGAGGCGCGTGGTGCTGCCCCATGAGGCTGATCACTACCTGGAGAATGCACGCATCAAAATCGCCTCCGGCTGCTTCTCGGTCTGCGAGGTGGGTTGTGACCTGTCACAGCTCGAAGCCTTGTTGACCGTGGCGGACGCTTCCAGCAGCCATAATTGGGTCGACTTCTGGGTCGATCTGCTTGGGCACGCCATGGCTTACGACGCGGAGACGGAGCGCATATTGAAGATCCCCGCGATCCGGGCGCGATACAACAACTGTGGTCTGACGATTTGTCGGTGTTGAGGCGCGACAGCCCCGGGGTAGGGAGACTCCCGGGTTTATTGCAGCCGTGCTTTTTTTCGTAGCACTCAACCCAGACGCGCTCAAGTTCGTCGAAGTTGTCCTCGACCAGGTGATACAGGCCGGTGGCCTGGGCATTTCGGGACCGATAGATTCCCTGGGGATATCTTTCCACAAAGGATCTAACTGCCCGAGGGGCTTAGGTGCCAATTCTATGTGTATTCGCGAAGCCGCGCCCGGTCAACGCAATGCGGATGCTTCGACAGGCGCGTGCAAACTTTGCGGTTTGAAAGCCACTCAAATGCAAATTCTGCGCTCAAGTCCCCTCGCATGAACAATACCGGCAGTTAAGTCCGTATCCCCGTGGTTTCTTGAAATGCTATTGTATCAGGGCTTAGGCCGGGATCCGGCAAGATCGTTTTTATTCATCCACGCGCCACTGGCATGCAACTTGCGTGGATTAGTGGGGCCCAACGCATGTGTTCACTCTAACGAGATTGCATCCGGAATCGAAAGCGCGGCGGTGAATCGATTCGCTGGGTGATGTAAGATAATGGCTCTGCTCAGGCGAACTATGAAGGACCGTAACGTCAAGGAACGCTCCCGGTTTGGCGCATTTCCCACCAGTGCTTTTGTCCTTGTCGTGGCCCTCGTGTGCCTTGGCTTGGCGGTTAGCGCCGGCTACAACTACGTTCGCTTGGCCCGCCTGAGAGTGGAATATCTGCACAACAGTGCAGCCGAGATTGCATCCGCTCTCGATCTGCAGGCGCGGGGACCCAACCGGTCCAATCCCGGTTTCTGGCAGAGCCTGTTCGCCGAGAATGCCGGAGCCCGTGGATCCTCCGTGGGCTTTCTGGCTCTCGTCGATGAATCAGGAGATGTGCTGGCAAGCGAAGGGGAGCGCTTCGCTGCCGTATTTTCAGCCCCTGCGGGTTTTGTGCGTTGCCAGGAGACCGAGCTTTTTGTTTACGAGGCCGCGCTGGCTGCACCTCGGATGGGAATGGGTCCCGGCATGGGTGGAGGAGCGGGCAAGGGACCAGGGATGGGTCGCCGCGCCTTCCCACGTCGGCTCCGGGTCGGGATCTACTCCTCCGCTGCAGACTTCATTGGGTGGCAGGCCATGATCCAGTTGGCGATAAATGGTGTCGCCATTGTTACCCTGCTTATACTTGCCCGTTATTTCCTGCGCACGCTCCGCCGGTTTCTGCAGCTGAAGGCACGGGAGGAATCCGAACGGCACCTGGCCGCGCTGGGAGGCATGGCTGCGACGCTGGCGCACGAGATTCGGAATCCATTGGGCGCGATGAAGGGACTGACGCAGCTCGCCCAGGAGGACCTGCCCGGTGATCACAAGACCCAATCATTGATGAGCACGGTCGTAAGCGAAGCGGAACGCCTGGAGCAGCTGGTCACCGACCTGCTCACCTTCGCCCGCCCGCGCGATCCGCAGATCAGCCGTTTCGACTTTGCGCGTCTCCTGTCCGACCTCAAAGCCGTCCTACAACCGAAACTGGAAACGGCGCGAATCAATCTCGGGATCGATGCAAATCCGCCGGAGTTGATTGTCGATTCCGATGAAGGCGGTCTGCGCCAGGTTCTGCTTAATGTTTTGCTTAATGCGATGGATTCCATTCCGGCAGATGGGCGCATTACAATCCGGGCGCGGCACGACGACAAAACACACATGCTGATTGCCGAGATTGAGGATTCAGGCTCAGGCCTCGGCGGCCGAAATCCGGAAAAATTGTTCCAGCCGTTCGCCACAACCAAGACCAAGGGCACAGGCCTCGGCCTTTCGATTTCCCGCCAGATTGTCGAACGCCTGGGCGGCACCATGGATTTAGCTGACCGGCCGGATGGCGGCACCCGCTGCACAATCCGGCTACCATTGCAGTCATCTATGTAATGCGTGCCGCGCCTCTGGCGAAGATATTTCGCCCGCGGCACGGGCTCCAAATGGATAAGGGACAAGATGAAAAATTCTATCCTGGTTGTCGACGATGAAGCCGCCCAACGGCAGTTGCTGACCTCCGCGCTTGCCAAAGACCACCTGGTAGTAGCTGCCGCCAATGGAGCAGAGGCGGTCCAGCTACTGTCGGCCCGCAGTTTCGACCTGATCATCACTGATGAACGCATGCCGGACATGGACGGACTTGAATTGATCCGGTGGGTGCGCGAGCACGTGCCGGAGGTGCCCATTATCGTACTCACAGCCTACGGCTCCATTGTTACCGCCGTGGAGGCCATGAAACTGGGAGCGCAGGAGTACCTGACCAAGCCACTCAAGAGCCTGGATGAATTGCGGCTGGTGGTCGCCCGCACCCTGCAGCAGCTCATGTTGCGAAATCAGACCCTATTGCTTCGAGCCGAAAACGAAGCGCAGTTTCCAGCCGACATCGTTGCCGGGAGTCACGCCATGAAGCACGTGCTCCAGCTGGCTGCGCAGGTGGCGCCACAGGCGACTACCGTGCTAGTAACGGGAGAATCAGGAACCGGGAAAGAAGTGGTCGCGCGCTTCATCCACCGGCGCAGCCCCAGAAGCGAGGGACCGTTCGTAGCGGTGAATTGTGCCGCCCTGGCTGAAACACTGTTGGAGTCGGAACTCTTCGGCCATGAAAAAGGCGCTTTTACCGGCGCGGTTCAGGCGCGCAGAGGTCGGTTCGAACTGGCCCACGGCGGGACGCTCTTCCTGGACGAAGTCGGCGAGATGAGTGTCAACCTGCAGGCCAAGCTCCTGCGAGTTTTGCAGGAACAGCAATTCGAAATGGTCGGCGGCACCCGCACGATTACCGTGGATGTCCGGATCATCGCCGCCACAAACAAGGAGCTGGCGCGCGCAATGGAGGACAAGTCATTTCGCGAAGATCTGTACTATCGGCTGAGCGTGTTTCCGATCACCATCCCGCCGCTGAGGGAGAGGCGCGAAGATATCCTCCCCCTGGCCGAATTTCTCGCGCGCAAGATCTCAATACGCATGGGCCGGCATTTTAAGGCGCTGAGTTCCGAAGCTCAGAAAATCCTCTACAATTATGGATGGCCGGGAAATGTCCGCGAACTTCAAAACGCTCTGGAACGATCCTTGATCGTTGCCAAAACCGACACGATCCTGCCTGAGGACCTGGCGCTCCATTTGGATCAGAAGGCAGCGGAGGCGCATCCTGCCACGCTTTCCGAAATCGAGAAGGCTGCCATCCTGGAGGCGCTGACTCGCAGCGACGGCGATCGCCGCATCACAGCACAACAACTGGGCATAAGCCTGCGCACACTGCAATATCGTTTGAAGGAGTACGGTTTGGCCGGAAAAGACTAGGGAACGCCCTGTTCCGAAAATAACGTGCCTCAAAACTGCAAAAGCAGCCACGAAGGACACGAATAGTATGAACTCCTGCTGACCCGGAAGGGCGGCGCTTCGAACCCATTCGTGTCCTTCGTGGCTGCCTTAAAAAGACCATTAATTTTCCTGCACCTGGGTGTGCCACGGGCGCATGAGGGACTGCGGTTCAATTCTTCCAAGACCACTCCTTCCCAGGAACGAGTGCAATCCTTGCGGTTTCAGCGCCCCTCAAATGCAAAGTCTGCACCCAGGTAGTCGCTACGGATCACCATCAAGAAGCTGCTGTTCCCTCATTTGCTGTCGCTAATTGCCGCAATCATAAGCCTTTCCTTTAATGCTGGAGGAAAGCGGCTTCCACCGGATGCCACTGGCACGCGTATTGCTAAATGAGAAGTGGCAATTATGCAATTTGGCTGCGACGAGAGCTGAAAGGCAAACAATGCAGCCGCACACAATCGGGAGTAGGTTCTCTCGGTCGCGGTAGACCGATGCGAAATAGGGAGGAAAAAAGTCATGCGCAATAGGATATTCGCCGTTGGTTTGGTCATATTACTCGCTGGGGTGCTGGCTTCGGCCGGCATGGCACAGACTCGGATGCAGCAGCGCGGGGCGGGCCAGCTTGCGGCCCAGGCTGTTGACGTCAATTCGAATATCGTCACTCTGGTGGGCACGGTCACTGGGGTCAATATGGCACCGGGTCAGGGGATGCCTTCGATCACATTGCAGTCCAACACGGGCGAAGTTACCGTCTTGGTCGGCCCCTACCGGCTGCTTGCGGACAAGAAATTCGAGATCAAGCAGGGCCAGATCCTGGAAGTCAAGGCCTTTCAAGATCCTCGAATGCCCAATGCCTTCGTCGCGACGGAGCTGAAAGACTCCAGTACCGGGGCAACCGTCAATCTCAGATCTGCCGCCGGAATGCCGCAATCCGGCCGTGGAGCCATGGGGATGATGCGCGGTGGCGGCAGGATGCGTGGCATGGGCGGCGCGGGCGCCGGCATGATGAACGGCATGGGCGCATGTGCCGATGGCGCCAACCTGGACCTGAAGGCCAAGACCATGCTGGAAGGAACAGTGCAGACCGTTGACATGGCCGCCGGCCAGGGATTCCCCAGTTTTACGCTTCAGGCGGGGAGTAATACGTTCACGGTTGTGGCCGGCCCGTTCTGGGCGCTACAACAGGCCGATTTCAAGATTTCCCAGGGCGATCGCCTGTCGGTTGAAGCTTATCCCTCGCTTCAACATCAGAACACATGGGTCGCCGCAGCGATCCAAAACATCACCACGCAGGAAAGCATCAGGCTTCGAGATCAGAACGGGCGGCCGCTGGCCATGCGCGGCCGCGGGCCCATGAATGGAATCCGGCGCTAGGTTACGCGTCGAGGCGTAGTTCGCTTCGGCCCCTCCCCTGGCGGGAGGGGCCGCGCAAACCATCGCATCCCTTCTGCGGCCCATCCCTCACATTCTCCGCAACAGCGTTATACAAGCGGCATTCCTTCACGATCCGATCCGCCTCCGGGCGCCTTCCGGCAAAGTGAAGATGGAGACCGCAACCCGAAAATTCCTGCAGCGGTGATTTTTTTGTTGACAAACATTTTTTTGTTTGTATAATTGTTTCGAATATTGGCAACTTATAAACATGTAAACACGGTAACCGAAAATGACCCGGGACAAACAGGCGGCAAGGAAGATCTTCGAGATGCAGTGCCAGATCTGCAAGGCGATGGCTCATCCCGCGCGGCTCGAGATTGTCGAGCTTCTTCATCAGCGCGAGATGTCCGCAGCCGCCATGATCGAGGCGCTGGAGACTTCAAAGGCCAACCTGTCGAAAAACATGGCCCTGCTCATGCAAGCCGGCATCGTGGACGCAACCCGCGATGGGCGGCAGGTGAGCTACAGGCTCTCGCACCCCGAGATCCACGAGGCCTGCGTCATCATGCGGTCGCTCCTGTATCAAAGGCTGAAGCAGGGTGAAAAACTGGCCTCCGCCATCGGCTCGATGCGGAGCTGATAAACAAGATGCGCTCAACCGTCTCTCGCCGGATGAAATTATGAAAAATTCGCTCTTTGTCAAAAAACTGGCCCCGGCTCTCCTGGCCGTCCTTCTTTCGATCCCATGGGCCTCGGCCCAGGAAAAGCTTTCTCTGGAACAGGCTGTGCGCAAGGCGCTCGAGAGCAATCCCGACCTGGCAATCGATGCGCCGGCCCGCGCGGCAGCAACCTCCGAGCAGGCGGCAAGCAAGGCAGGATATCGGCCTCGGCTCGACCTCGAACAGTCCGCGCTCGGTGGCAACAATCCTGTCTATGTTTTCGGGACGCTTCTGACGCAGAGGAACTTCACTGCCGCCGACTTCGCCCTGCCGTCGCTGAACACCCCCGATCCATTAGTGAACCTGCAGACGCGGATTACCGCCCAGCAAAATATCTGGGACTTCGGACGCACCCGGCAGCGTGTGGAAGCTGCACGCCTGGGGGTCGAAATGACGGATCTGGGGCACAATGATCACATCCGGCACACGCTCCTTGCGGTAATCGAGTCCTATTATGCCGTATCGCTGGCCCGCGATACCCAGGAGGCAGCCAGGACGGCGTTGGCATCCGCCGAGGCGATGGTGAAGCAGGCACAGTCCCGCGTGGACAGCGGCCTGGCTGTCGAGGCCGACCTGTTGCGCAGCCAGGTTTACCTGGCAGCGGCGCGACAGCAGCAGATTCAGGCGCATGGCCAGGAGGAACTGGCCCGTGCGCAGCTCAACCGCCTCATGGGCATGCCCCTCGACAATCCATCCGGCGAAACTGTGCCGCTGACGCGAGCCGTTTACCAACTGCCCTCGGAGGATGCGCTGGCGTCCGAACTGCGCAAGCGCCGCCCTGACTATCAGCTCCTGCAGGACGAAGTGCGGCAAGCGGAATTGGAAGAGCGCGGCAGAAAGAGTCAGTTTTATCCGACCTTGGGCGCCTTTGCGTCGTGGGAAGCGGACAATCCCTCATTGAAGGAAGCCGGCGGCAGCAACTGGTTGGCGGGCCTGAGCCTGCGCTGGAACATTTATGCCGGCGGCAGTGATTCGGCCTTGTTGCAGGCATCCCGGCAGCGCCTGGAGCAGAAGCGCCGCCGGCTTCAGGCTATGGAATCAGCCATGGCGCTGGAAGTCCATCAGGCGCTCATCCGAGTCCGCTCGGCGGAACAGCAGGTGCTGGCAATGCAGGCTGCTGAGGCTCAGAGCCAGGAAGGCCTACGCATCCTTCAGAACCGCTATGAGGCGGGACTCGCGACGATGACGGATCTGCTCTCAGCGGAGGCTGCGCGCAGTGCAGCGCGCGCTGCCCTGGCAGAAGCAATCTACCGGCATCGGCTGAGTTATGCACAGATGGAGTACGCGGCCGGCATCCTGGCCCCGAGTTCACCCGCCATCATGAAGTAGTACCAACACCTTGATCCAGATCGAATGGAGTGAGCCAAAATGCGAATCCTATATCGAATGCTTCCGATTCTAGCCGGCACGCTTCTGTTTGCGGCCTGCAGCGGGCCCGTGCCGTCCGTGGCGCCGGTCAAATCCGTCCGGGCGGAGGTTATCACTTTACAAAATGAAAGCGTCCCCGCCATGATCGAGGCTCCCGGTTCCGTGCAGCCGCGGGATCGCATCGTGCTCTCCTCGCAGATCAACGGCTTCGTCCGGGAAGTAAGCGTGCGTGCCGGGGATACGGTGACAGCCGGACAGGTGCTGATCACGCTTGACGCCAGAGACGCCGACAGCCAGAAGGATGCTTCCCAGGCCTCGATCCAGGAAGCTCAGGCTGCACTCGCGGAAGCGCGCAGAGGTACGGAAGTAGCGCGAAGCATGCGGATGGCGGCCAAGGCCTCCGCGGATCTGGCCAATGGAACCTACGCGCGCTATCAGAAGCTAGCCGAAAGCCGCTCCGTCTCACCCCAGGAACTCGACGAAATGCGGGCCCGCCGCGATGCGGCAGCCGCCGATCTCGCTGCCAAGGAGGCGATGGTTGCCGCGGCTGATGACCGGATCCCCCAGGTTGAGGCCCGCATCGCCCAGGCCAGAGCTCAATCGCGCCGGGCTGATGTGGTTGTCGGTTGGACCGTGGTAAAGGCGCCCTCCGCGGGCAGAATCGTGGAACGCAGCGTGGATCCCGGCAGCGCAATCTTCCCGGGCGGCCCGCTCGTCACCATCGAGTCCACCTCCAGACCGCAGGTTTTGGCAAGCCTTCCGACCACGGAAGCCGCCAGTCTGCGCAACGGCCTCGAGGTCAGGATTCGTATCCCCGATCAGGCGCAAGAACCGGCCCAGGGCCACGTTTCAGAAATCATCCCGCTATCCACGTCCGGCAGCCACACCGTGCAATTCAAGGTGGATGTGCCGGCTGATTTTGCCGCCGTCTCGGGAAGTTTCGTCAAGGTGGCGATTCCGGCCGGGACCCGGCAGGCACTCCTGGTTCCCATCCAGGCGGTGCGTGAGAGCGGCCAGCTCACGGGGGTCTTCGTCATCGACAGCGCCGGGAAAGCACGCTTCCGGCTCGTGAAAACGGCCCCGTACGATGCGCAGAGAGTTGAACTGCTCGCCGGAGTTGAACCAGGAGAGCGGATCATCGCAAAACTCACCGACCAGATTATCGACGGCATTTCCCTGGAGATCCGGTAATGAGCAGACCGCAAATTGCAGGCAGACTGGCGCACGCCTTCATTCATTCCAAGCTCACGCCGCTCATCCTGATTGCATCCATTGCCATGGGTGCGGCGGCCGTCGTGCTCCTGCCACGGGAGGAGGAGCCTCAGATCATCGTGCCGATGATCGATGTTTTTGTTACCCTGCCCGGCGCATCGGCCCAGGAAGTCGAAACGCGCATCACCAAACCCATGGAGCGGCTGCTTTGGGAGATTCCGGGCGTGGAGTACATCTACAGCACCTCGAGCCCGGGCGGATCCTTGACGATCGTGCGGTTTCTGGTGGGGGAAGACGAGGAAAAAAGCATCGTGCGGCTGAATCAGAAGATGTTCGCCAACTTCGATCTCATTCCTCCGGGCGCATCGCAGCCGCTGATCAAGCCGCGCTCCATCGACGACGTACCCTTTCTGGCGCTTACGCTCTGGAGCAATCAGTTGGACGGATATCAGATCCGGCGCGTCGCGGCGGAACTGCGCAACGACCTGCAAAAGATCCCGGATATCTCCAGCACCCAGATCATCGGCGGCCAGCGGCGCCAGCTTCTTGTGGAGTTGAATCCCATCCAGATGGCCGCTT
>JBGQNR010000174.1:0-13762 GCA_041501225.1 Acidobacteriota bacterium | reverse complement strand
GTCAACGATGCGCACCGACATCGCCTCCTCCTCGCGCCTTGAGCTCGCCCCACAAGCCCCATGCGCGCGACCCCTCCTAATTCTCGGACGGGCTCCTAGAGAACGCGCGGGTTTGGGCCGCCGGGAAAATCAGGCACGCCAAGAGGTTACACACTACCCCCTGGAATTGAAGCAATCTGCGTGCCACGGTCCAGATGCTGCAAATTCAATGATTTCAATGTTAAGCCATTGCGCGCATGTGCGGTTTTCTCACAGCGGATGTGCAGGTCTTGCCCACCCTGGAACAAAAGCTCCGAATGATGAGAATGAGCATCGGAAGGTGATGGGAATTATCATTTTATCGGTTTTGCCACCCGATCCAAGGGCTACGCCTCCGGAAAAAAGGGATCGTGCTGCCAAGCGGCTCCCTGCAAATCCGCGCCACACGCCGATCACAATAGGCTGATAGAACCTTTGTTAGAATGATGATCTTCGGCCCGGTCACGCGCCCAGGTATGCGATGGAGTAAAATCAGGCAACCTATTATATATCAATAAAATATCTATCAATTTTTTCCCTTTGTGACCGGCCTTCTTTTCCAAATCTCATTTCGTGGGGTTTTCCGGCGGCATACCTGGCATCGCACCCATATTCCGGAATCTGAGACAGAGACCCCGTATCCAGCAGGCTTTCAAATCGGCATAAAGCAGATTCGGTCCCGCTGTGGCACGCATTCTGCATAGTAGGTAAGGTGTCAGGATAACAGACGCTTTCTTAATTCTCATAGCGGGGCAATAGCATGCTGGAAGCGACACTTCAGGCAACCCTGGATTCCACAGTACCGGACAATGGGTGCATGGCATTAGAGAGAGCTTTCAAGGCTTGCGAGGCGCGCCTGCAACGGCCCGCCACGAACCTTGATGTATGCGATGAACTGGGACTCAACCTGAGAGAGCTATATGCTTTGCTGGACCGATACCGGGGGATTGGTCTGGGTTGTGTAGACGATTTTACCCCTGCGGATGTCGAAGGGGATCTGGGACCGCTGGTCAAATACATACCCAACCCGGAGCAAAAAGAAACCTTTTGCGTTTATCCCAAATCCGAATTCCGGGTGGCCATGGTGCAGGCGATCGACGCACTCCCCAAGAACGAAAAACTGGTGGTCTCTCTGTATCATAATGAAGATCTCACGATGCAGGAGATTGCTCAGATCTTTGGGATCTCGGAGATACGCGTGGCTCAGATTCATACCACGGCCATGCTGCGCATTCGGGGAAAGCTCCTAGCTCTCGAGGGAGTCTGACCTCGCACCGCATCCGCCGCAAAGGTATCAATTCGCTCCATTACGAGGTTCAAGATTTCCGGCGTCCGTGATTATGCAAATCACGGACGTCGAGACCGGGCTCCTAGAGCTGCAAGACTCGAGCTGCGGGCTGTGCACGCCGTCCACTTCAAAGAGCGTTGACATGAGGTCGGCCGCAGGCGCCGAGTATATAGAACTTCTCTAATAAAGACCTGGCATCCCCCACTCAGGCATCCGCCGGTTCTTTCTGCCACTTTCGTGAACCCTTCTTGTGACTTTAATATCTGTTTAGGAGTATACTGTTTTCCGATTTTTCTTAATCATCGCTATCACATCTGCGGAAACTTAATGGAGGAAAGTGTCATGAACAGTAAAGCAAGGGCACTCACGATTCTAATCGGGCTGGCCCTGACCGTCGGCATTGCGGTCGCCCAGAAGAATAAACCCTGGACCCAATGGACTGCGAACGATGCCGAGAAGATTCTTAGCGATTCTGGCTGGGCGCAGACTTATAGCGAAGTGGATACCACAGAATCGACTTGGTCCACTGCCTCTCGGCCTATTGATGGCAAAGGTGCCGTGAATCAGTCTACAGGTGTGAATTTTCACATCATGTTCCTTTCTGCGAAGCCCATTCGCCAGGCTTACCTGCGACTGGCGGAACTCAGGCCATCTCAATCCACGCCTCAGCAACTCGAGAAGATGCGCCAGTTCGTTGATGCCAAGTACGAAAAGACGATCGTGATCGCGGTGACCTACGATGGGAAAGATCAACGCTTCACCAATCCTGTATTTCAGGCTTTTACCAGCGCCATCACCAGCACCTTGAAAAACAACACCTATCTCGACATTAAGGGCGGCAAACGCATTTTCCTGCAGGAATACCAACCCCTGGTGCCCGGTGAAGGCTTGGGATCGAAGTTCATTTTCCCGCGACTTGTCGACGACCAGCCGATCATCACGGCCAAAACCGGCGATGTGCGCTTTTATGCAGAATTTCCCAAGCTGGCGGGCAACAACCCGCAGGTAAAGCTCGATATGCGCTTCAATGTCTCCAAGTTCATGTACGAGGGAGTGTTGGAATTTTAGGGATTTTGGGTTTTGGATTGCGGATTTTGGATTGAACCGCGGAGGAAATGATGATTGACGAATGACGATTGGCGCGAGAAATGCTCTTCGCCTGTCATTCGTCATTCGTCAATTCATCTTAGGCGCTGCAGTCTTCCTTCCTACTGAGTCAATTTTCATTGCTGGCGGTCATCAACGTCCGATTTTCGATCCGGGACGGACGGTTGTTGTCTGTCACAAAGTGGTCGGCTTCGGGAAAAATCCGGGTGATAATAGCCAGGAGCCCGTCCGAGAATTAGGAGGGGTCGCGGGCCTGGGGGGTGGGGGGCGGGCTCAAGGCGGGCGGGGGAGGGGGCGGTGTCGGGGCCCATAGCAGACGACGAGCAACGCAGAGATCGCTCCGCAATCCCCATGCGCCCTTCGGGTTCCGGCGACGCGGGGGCATCTACGGCGTTGGCGCTCCTCGACGATGTACACCGACATCGCCTGCGTCGCGCCGTCTTGCATCTGTCCCCGCGGCGCTCGGAACGCGGCCCCTCCTAATTCTCGGACGGGCTCCTAGGTTCGCCCCGGCGCATGCGCGACTGCGTTTAGCTTTTGATGCCCTTATTGGTTTTCCCGAGTGAAATATTGAACTAATATGGCTATTCTTGCGTACCAATGGAGACAAAAGCGAGGTCCCTTTGATCATCGATCTGGAAAATATCACCGTCGATTTCGGCAAACAGAGAGTGCTGGACAGCGTCAACGTCCAGTTTGAGGGCGGATCCATGGGATTGCTGGGACCGAATGGCGCCGGCAAGAGCACCCTGCTCAAAACTCTGCTCGGCTTCATCACCCCTCTAACCGGCGGCGGCAGCGTGCTTGGGCTGGACCTGCGTTCGCAGCAGCTGGCGATCCGGCAGAGGGTCGGCTACATGCCCGAGAACGACTGCCATATTCCGGGGATGAATGCGGTCACGTTTGTTGCCTATGCCGGCCAACTCACCGGGATGCAGCCCAAGGACGCGATGCGGCGCGCCCATGAAATTCTCTATTACGTCGGACTGGGCGAGGCGCGCTACCGCAATGTCGAGACTTATTCCACCGGTATGAAACAGCGCATTAAACTTGCGCAGGCCCTGGTTCATGATCCGCAGCTCATCTTTCTCGATGAACCGACGAATGGGTTGGATCCAAAAGGGCGCATCGAAATGTTGGAGCTGGTGCGGGACATCTCCATTTCGAAGGGGATCAACGTCATCCTCTCGTCGCATCTCCTGCCCGACGTCGAGTGGGTATGCAAGGAAGCCCTGGTGATTCACAAAGGGCGCCGCCTGGCTGCAGGAAAGATCGAGGACTTGAAGCGCAGCTCAGGCACAGAGTACGAATGCCGGGTAAAGGGAGACGGCAATGCATTTCGCGCCGAGCTGGAGACTATGGGCTGCAAGTGCGTTGAAGGGGAAGACGGCGTCATCAAGATCCACATGAACGGGGATCTCAGCAGCCATGCTTTGCTGCAGGCGGCCCGCAACCAGAAAGTCCAGATCCGGCACCTGGTTCCGTTGCGGCACTCCCTCGAGGAAGTGTTCCTCGAGGTAATCGCAGAAAAGAAGTAGTGACAAATGAAGAGCGACTCATGGCGCGGTGTTCATCCGTCATGAAGCCCCAAAGGGGCGGGACAGCGAAAGCCCAGGGCGCAAGCCCTGGGTCTCGTCATGGGATCTGAAGCCAGCCCAGAAGGGGCGGCATAGGCTGTGTCGCCCCTTCACGGCTTGGTGGCCGCGGCTCCAAAACCCAGGGCTCGCGCCCTGGGCTTTCGCTATTTCGCCCTTTCAGGGCTTTGCGGCCAGGGCTGCAAGAGGCGGGGAGGCACGCCCTGGGATTTCGCCCTTCAAGGCTGAGTACGGTCACGGCTATTGCAGGACGATGAATGTCAACGCATTGCGCGGTGGGATGCTACGTTTTACGGCTCTCTAAACATGACTCCGCCGTTACCGGAGATGGGTTGAATTTGGGTTTGGGAGAATACAGATGCCCATTCATGATTTGAGTTATCAGCATTGGGCGGGTGAGTGGACGTCGCACCCCTATCGCTGGTGGGTGATCACCAGGCAGGGGATCGTCCAGCTCGCAAAAAAGAGGGGCTTCATGGTGCTCCTTTTCCTCTCGCTCATTCCGTTCCTGGTGCGCTGCGTCATGCTTTATGCCGCGGTTGTGATGGGCCGGATCACGCTGGTCAAGATCGACGCCAAGTTTTTCGAGGCGTTTCTGTCCCAGCAGCTGTTTGCTACTTTCGTAATATCGATTTTCGCGGGCGCCGGACTGATCGCGAATGATCTCAAGGCGAATGCGCTGCAGATCTATTTCTCGAAAGCGATCACGCGGCGCGATTATCTGATCGGCAAGCTTGGCGTGGTGGTGTTTTTTGTGACCTTGACGACGCTGATTCCCGGGATCCTGCTGTTCCTGATTGCGGCGGCCTTCCATTCGAACCTCGAATTCCTGCAGCAATACGCGTGGGTGGCGCTGCCGATTATCGCCTACTCCCTGATCATCATTTTCACTAACGCGCTGGTGGTGCTCGCCATGTCGGCGCTCAACCGGAGCGCGCGATTCGCCGGCATTTTCTTTGCGGCTATTTGGTTTTTCGGCCAGATCCTCTACAGCATTCTGTCGACGTTGCTGCGTACGACCTCGGTGTCGTGGATATCGATTTCGCATAATCTGACGCAGATGGGGGACGTGCTGTTTCGCAGTGAACTGAGCTACCAGACTTCCCCATGGGTTTCCGCTTTCGCGCTGGTCGTGGTCATGGCAGGCAGTATCTGGATTATTCATAGTCGCGTGCGCGCGTTGGAGGTGGTGAAGTGACTGCGGTTCTAGAAGGGCGCAGCGTCTCGAAATGGTACGGTCAGGTGATTGCCGTAAACAATGTCACGTTCACGATCGAGCAAGGCGTGATCGGGCTGTTGGGGCCCAACGGCGCCGGCAAATCGACCCTGATGAAGCTGATCACCGGCCAGTTGCAGCCGAGCCAGGGCGAAGTCACGATGTTCGGTGGACGCATCTGGAACAATTATCCCTTGTTCCATCGGATCGGTTTCTGTCCGGAACAGGACTCCTTCTATGAGCGCATGACGGGGGCCGAGTTTTTAGCGGCGATGCTGCAGATGCACGGCTATTGCGAGGGCGAGGTCCGCCAGCGTACGGACCAGGCACTGGAAACCGTCAAACTCACCTCGGCCCGCGACAAGAAGATTGCCGCTTACAGCAAGGGAATGAGGCAACGCATCAAAATGGCTCAGGCCATCGCCCACGATCCCGAAGTCCTGATTTTGGACGAGCCGCTGGCAGGGATGGATCCGGTCGGAAGGCATGAGGTGATCCAGATGGTGCGGCAGTGGGGGCGCGACGGGAAATGCGTCATCGTTTCGAGCCACATTCTGCACGAGATCGAGGCGATGACCTCGACCATCCTGCTGATGCACAACGGGCAGGTGCTGGCGGAAGGGAACATCCACCAGATCCGTGATCTGATCGACCAGCACCCGCATACGATCTCGATACGATGCCCGGAGCCGCGCCGCCTGGCCGAGGCTCTGGTTGGATTTCCAGACCTGGAAAGCGTCAGATTCCGCCCCGACGGGGATGGGCTGACGGTGGAGTCGCGCACGCCGGATGATTTCTATGGCCGCCTCCCCGCGCTCATGTTGGACCGCGGCATCGAGCTGGAGGAAATCACCTCGCCTGACGACAACCTGCAGGCGGTTTTCCATTACCTGGTGAAGTAGGAGCGAGCATGACGGAAGCTATCAGTTTGAAAAAGGGCTGGCGCGACGTAAAAACGATTGCCTTCCTGACCCTCGACACGCTGTTCTGGAGCAAAAAGACCCTGTTCGTCTTGCTGCTCTCGCTGATTGTGCTTGGGATGGCGGTGGTCGGGCGCGTGGTGTTATCCCTGAACCTCGTTCCTACGGCGTTGCCATCGGCCCAGGTTTTCGGCACCTTGATGGCCACTTCAGTCATCCGCTTTCTCGTAATCTTCGTCACCCTCTTCTACGGGACCGCCCTGATCTCCGAGGAAGTGGAAGGGAAGACGCTGACCTACCTCTTTATGCGACCCATAGCAAAACCGACGATTATGTTAGGCAAGTACCTTGCCCTGACCTGGATCGGTGTGATTATGGTGCTTCCTACGGTGATTATCAGCTATCTTATCCTTTATCTGAGAACGGATATGCGGCCATTTTTTCAGGACATGGGGATCCTGGGCCGGGATATCCCGATCGTATTGCTTGCCCTTATGGCGTACGGCTCATTTTTTGCTCTCCTGGGTGCCTGGCTGAAGCATTCGATTCTGATCGGCCTGATCTATGCTTTCGGCTGGGAGGGTTTTGTCGCCGTCCTGCCCGGCTTTACCCGGAAGCTGACCATCACGCACTACATCCAATCGATCTTCCCGCACGAGGATACCCTCGGCGTACTTTCCATGCTGGTCGGCCAGCGTACCGACCCGATCGAATCCGTCGTGACCCTGATCCTGCTGACAGCCTTCTTCCTCGCAACCGCCAGCCTGATCCTGCGCGAAAAGGAGTACATCCTCGAGCAATGAGCGAATCCTGATTTCGCAATGCCCGAATGAGCAGGCGCGGCAAGTAAGTCCCGGCCGCCGGTCGGAATCTGAAATCTGATAATTTGGTTAAGGTAAACCACCGCCTTTGGCGGTGAGACTCGAAAAAACTATGCTGCCCGGGCGAGGTAGAGAAATTTAAATGGCGTTGGATCATGCGAGTGTTCGGATGGTGACGAGACGGAGCCCTGAAGGGGCGCAACAACAAAGCCCAGGGCGTGAGCCCTGGGAACAACGGCAGTGCTCGATAGAGCCCTGAAAGGGCGAAGCAGCCTGCGCCGCCCCCGGTCAGTTATGCGATGATTGAAAGCCCTGACAGGGCGACAGAAGGTCTTCATATTACCAAAGATACGGTTCATCATAATCGATGCCGCTTTGGCGCAGAAGCTCCAGATATTTTTCCTGAAACGTTTTCTTCCGATGATGGTCCCTCTGCTCTCTTATGTATCGCTGGATCCATCCGACCTCGGCCCTGCTGACGGTAAATGCCCCGCAACCGTCTTGCCATTCGAACGTGGCGATACCTATTGCCTCATGAACCCATTTCGAAGAATTTGATTTTATTTCCCGCATAATTTCAGCCAGGCTGTGAGTTGCCTTGAGACTGGCCAGAATATGGATGTGATCGGCGGCCCCTCCAATGCCTTCTGCGACTCCTCCCAACCCTCGAAGGATGCCGCCCAGATAGCTGGGTAGTCTTTCCTGCCAGGACTCCGTGATCCAAGCCTGACGTCTCTTGGTGCTGAAGATCAGATGAAAAAGAAGACTCAAGTGAGTGGGTGACATGGTAAGCTCCTCAGCTTCTCTAACTGGGAGTCCAGGCAATTGAGCGACAAATTCTGTCGCCCCTGGCCGGGGCTCTATATCTGCCGGCATGCCTTACCCCGGGCTGCGCTTTTCTTGCCCGGGGCTACTGTCTCTGGCTCCTCCGAGGCCTGGGTATTTGGCACTGCCAGGGCAATGGTCTTTACCTCCAGGGCTACTGTCTCTGGCTCCGGAGCCGCTCGGTTGAGATTCGTCCACTCGTTCCAGCGATGGGTCCTCTCAAGGAATTTGGCTTAGGTTAAGACCTAGGGTATGGTGCCTGGTACCCACTTGGCCGCCATTTTTCATAGCATGAGTGGGCTTTGGTACATATGGGACGGTTAAATTTGTTTTGAAATTGCGGCGGCAGGCGTGGTATCAAATTGCGTGCAAAAGCTGGCATTATTATGTTTTATCGTGCTTGCGCTGGCATCTTCAGCCACTGCCGGCACCACCTTCCTGGTCTTTCCGCTCGAGAACCAATCGAAGCTAAAAGCCTTAAGCTGGATCGGTGAGGGCATTGCCCTCGCGGTCTCGGGCGAGTTGCAGGCGCCAAGTGTGGAAACGATCAGCTGGGAGGAGCGGGCGAGGTTTATCGAAGCCTCGGACCTGCCATCCAGCATGACCCTTAGCCGGGCCAGCATGATTCGTGTGGCACAGAGGGCGGCGGCTGACCGCATGGTTTTCGGCAGCTACTCAGGCACGGGAGAAAACCTGCAAGTCGTAATCCGCGTGCTCAACCTTAAAACGCTGCGGACGAGTGGAGAAATCAGCGCCAGCGGGCCGGCATCCTCACTGCCGCAGATTGAAAATGGCATAGCCTGGCAGATCCTGTCGGATAGCGGGCTGACCGGCGCGCTTTCGCAAGAGGATTTCCGGAGCCGGACGCGCGCAGTGCCGAACAAGACCTACTCCAGCTTCATCAACTGCCTGGCAATCGCGGACGAGGAAGAACGCGCCAAAGCGCTGCAGAAGATGCTCGATCTTTACCGCGACCTGCCTCAGGCCTCATTTCTGCTCGGGGCCCATTACTTCCAGAGCGGCGATTTTGCCAAGGCAGTGCAGCATCTGAAAGCGGCATTGAAAGACCCGCAAAGTTTTCTGGATAACCAATTCATGCTAGGCACCTGCTATTTGAGGCTGGACAACCTGGCGGAGGCCATCCAGGCCTATAACGCATTTACGGCGCGCGCCCATGCGCTCGAAGTTTTCAATAACCTGGGCGTGGCCTACATGCGCAAGGGCGACTTCCCGCTGGCAGTTCAGAATCTGATCGAGGCGCGAAAACTCGCCGGATCGGATGTGACGGTTGGGCTGAATCTCGCGCTGCTGCGACACCTCGAGGGGGATGAATTGTCCGCGTTGTCCATTCTCGACGATGTTGTCAAAGCGCATCCGGAGCAGGGGATGGTTCAGTACCTTTACAGCGTTGCGCTTGCCAGCCGCGGCGAACAGCAGAAGGCGGCGGCTGCTCTGGAAGAGGCCATGAGATTGGGTATCGATCCGGAAAAGCTGAAGCGGCAGGATCCTCAGAGCTGGACGAGAATATTTCCTATGTGGAACCGCCGTCCCGGATTTGCCTGGGTGGGCGAGGCCAAGGATTACGGGGCCGGCGAGAATGGCGCCAAGCATCGCTAACGCCATTGACAAGCCCGCCGCAGCCCCATAAGATATGCACCCGGCAGTGCCGAAGTGGCGGAACTGGCAGACGCGCTAGGTTCAGGGTCTAGTGGGCTTAAGCTCGTGGGGGTTCGAGTCCCCCCTTCGGCACCAATTCCCCGCATCAAAAAGCAAAAGCAGCCACGAAGGACACGAATAACCTTTGCCTTTATTTTTTACTCACCGGTTGAGCGGGTAGAGCGGATATGGATCTCATGTCGCGCGTCGCGATCGTGGTGAAGCCGGTGATTCCGTTGTCTGTGGTTACCCGGATGTAGCCGGTGGTCCGATTCTGCCCTTCCAGTTCAGGGAAGAAGGCGGTGAGCGGATTGACGAGGCGCTGCCGTGCCGGGATCGCAACGCTGACGCTGTTTTCCCGCGTGCCAGCCTCATTGTACAAATCAATCGTAGCGGTCGCGGATGTATTGTTTGCGTTGAGCAGCGACAGGGTCATGGAATAGGTCTCATTCCAGACGAGGTGATTGAATAGCAGCGAATCCTGCATCGCCCCCACGAGCGGAAGCGCGGTAGCGCTGCCATTTTCATCGCCAAAGAGCACGTTACCCATGATCCTGGGTCCGTTGCTCTTGATCACGACATAACCCGTGACGGTTTCGGCTCCGTGATTGCCAAAGAACGACTGGTCGTCGATGAACGCCTTGCCGTTGCCGGCGATGCCCACGACCCGCGTCGGGCCGATCTGCGCGCCATTATCGGCGAACATCCAGAACGTCAACTTGCCGTCTGCACTATCGACGTTGGTAATGGATAAAGTCGACCGGGATGTGCCACCCACGGCAAAATGAGGAGAGTAAACCATGCTGGTCGCGGTTTCGACATCGACGGGGTTCAGTCCGGCGAAATCCTGATCCTGTTTGCCGACCATCTCCAGAGCGACAACGCCTACGTCCGAGGTAACCTGGATATAGTTGTTGGCTTCCGGGGTGACGCCGGGGAATAGCGATGCGATCGATTCCGAGAGAGCCGCCTGGGAAAAGATCTGTCTGAAGGCCGCGGCCAGCGGCACGCCGTAAGCGGCGCGCAGCATGAACGCGACGTTGGCGGTCTGGGCATTGGGATTCGCGATATGCAGGCTGGTGAATCCCAGGCCTTCGACTTCGGTGAACATGAATTGTTTGGGCAGAGCACTGGAGAGAGTCGTGCCGTCGAGAGCCGTCATCCTGTCGTCGGATACCAGGGCGACACCGGTGACCTCCGCTACGCTGCTCTCGATCTCGATCCAGCCGATCGTGCTGTGATCGGTCATCAGGCTGCCGAAGAGGTCGAGGCCCAGAAGCGATAGTTGGGCGCTCGCATGCAGGGTCCGAGTCGCCGGGTTGGTAATGCCGGCGCCTTCGATAATATCCCCGTTTTGCAGGTAGGCCGTGAACGTCAGGACGGCCTCGCTGGTGCTGAGATTCGCGATGGTGATGCCCGTATATGCGGTCCTGTCTACGAGTACGCCATCAGCGGTCGTGGTCGTTTCACCCGTCGTATTGGCCAACCGTGGATAGGCAAGCTTCATTACCGCCGGAGCCGTGGTTGCGAATGTGAAATCGTCGGAGGCTGCAAGGTTGCCGGCTGCATCCATGGACAGAACACGGAAATGATAGGTTGTCGAAGCGGCCAGCCCATGCAAGCGGACTGAATGAGAGGTGGTCAAGCCCGCATCTGACGTGACCGAATTGCCGTAGGAGGTTGTGATTCCGTATTCGACGCGCGTGTCGCAATTCTCGTTGGTGGTCCAGGAGATCGTTGCGCCGGAGCTGGTCATTCCGGAACTGGCGACCTGGGAGATGACCGGGGGCGCCGTGTCGGGTGGTTGGGCGGTCGTAAACGTGAAGTCATCCGACACCGCCACATTACCGGCCGCATCTCTCGAGAGGACGTGGCAATGGTAGGTGGTGCCGCCAAGCAGCCCGATAAGAGTCTGCGCGTGTGTGCTTGTCAGACTCGGATCGAGGGCAGTCGAAGTGCCGTAATCGGTCGTAATTCCATATTCAAGCTGAGAATCGGACGCCTCGCTGGTCAGCCAGGTGATGGTCACGGTGAAGGAGGTGATATTTGTGCTGGTGACCTCGGTGATGACCGGAGGTGTCGTGTCGCCCGGATCCGCAGTGGTGAAGGTGAAATCTTCGGATGCCGCGATGTTGCCCGCGGCGTCCCGGGAGATGACGCGGAAATGATAGAGCGTGCTCCAGGCCAGGCCGTCGAGCTTGAGCGCGTGCGACGCCACCAGGGCGGCATCCAGCGAGGTTGAGCTGCCGTAAAGAGTCGTGGTTCCGTACTCAACCTGAGAATCGGATGCCTCGTTGGTCATCCAGGTGATCGTGGCGCTTGCGCCTGTGATGCCCGAGGCCGCGACCGTTGAAAGGGTCGGCGCCGTCGTATCGGACGTATCTGAAGTGGTAAAGGTAAAGTCATCCGAGACTGCGACGTTGCCGTCGGCATCCGCGGAGACTACGCGGAAATGATAGAGCGCACTCGCGGTCAGGTTGACCAGAGTCTGTGAGTGGGAGATGCGCATTTCGGCATCCAATGTCGTCGAGCTGCCGTATGCGCTCGTGGCGCCATACTGAACCATGGTGCTGGCGCCCTTATTGGTAGTCCAGGTGATCGTCGCGGCAGAGTTGGTGACATCGACGCTGGCGACGTCGGAGATGACCGGCGGAGTGGTATCGGACGGTTCCGCGGTGCTGAAGGTGAAGTCGTCCGAGACGGCCAGGTTGCCCGCGGCGTCTTTGGAGCTGACGCGGAAGTGATAGGCCGTGCCTGCCAGCAGGCCGCTCAACGTTTGTGCGCGAATGGTGACCATGCCGGGATCGAGCGTGGTCGAGCTGCCGTAGGCGGTCGTGGTTCCGTATTCGACCTGCGAAGTGGCGGCTTCATTGGTCGACCAGGTAACGGTTGCGCTCGAACTGGTCAACTTGGACACGGCGATATCCAGGATGACCGGCGGGGTGACATCCAAAGGATCAGCAGTGGTGAATGTTGAGTCAGCGGAAACCGCCACATTGCCTGCGGCGTCCTTGGAGATGACGCGGAAATGATAGGTGGTACCCTGTGACAAGTCGACCAACGCCAGCGCATGTGCGGTTGCCAGATTTGTATCGGGCGGCGTCGAGCT
Organism: Acidobacteriota bacterium; assembly: GCA_041501225.1. Taxonomy (GTDB): domain Bacteria; phylum Acidobacteriota; class UBA6911; order UBA6911; family UBA6911; genus JAFNAG01. Next base: position 1,207 of record JBGQNR010000174.1, on the reverse strand, counting down.
GCCATAATCGTCATTGAGCCCGTATTCGATGCGGGCATCTGCGGCCTCGTTGGTGTACCAGGAAATGGTGGCGCCGGAGAGGCCGATGTTGGTAACGCTGATGCCGGTGATCGCAGGGGGCGTAGTGTCGACCGGACTCGAGGTGGTAAATGTGAAATCGCCGGAAGTGCCGAGATTGCCGAAGTCATCCCTGGAATGGACGCGGAGATGGTACACGGTGGTTGGAAGCAGGCCGTTCAGCATCTGAGCGTGCGCCAGCACCTTGTTGGCGTCGAGCATAGTGAAGAAGCCATAGGATGTCGCGGGCCCGAATTCAACCTGGGAATCCGCGACCTTATTGGTCGTCCATGTAATGGTTGCGCCTGAACTCGTGACGTTCAGGATCGTGACGCCGGTGATCGAGGGCGGCGTCGCATCCGTTGGGTCAGTAGTCGTAAAGGTCGAGTCGCTGGAGATGGCGAGATTGCCGGGTGCGTCCTTCGATTTTACCCGGAAATGATAGGTGGTGCTTGGAGTCAATCCGCTCAGACTCTGCGAATGCGCGGTCACCATGCTGGCATCCAGGGCGGTTGAGGCGCCGTAGGATGCCGACGGGCCGAAATCGATCTGCGCATCGGAAGCTTCGTTGGTGGTCCAGGTAATCGTAGCGCTCGTGCTGGTAATGCTGATACTGGCGATTTCGGAAATGACCGGTGGCGTGGTGTCGTTCGGCTCGGCAGTCTGGAAAGTATAGTCACCTGTGTCCGCAAGATTGCCCGCGGCGTCTCTGGACTTGACGCGATAGTGGTAGATCGTGCCGGCAGTCAGGCCGCTGAGCGTGCGCGCATGCGCTACAACCATGCTTGCATCCAGCGCGGAGGAGTTTCCATAGGACGTCGTTGTGCCGTAATCGACCGCGGAATCCGAATTCTCGTTGGTTGTCCAGGTGATCGTCGCGCTGGAGGTGGTGATGCCGGAACTCGAGACTCCGGAGATGACCGGCGGCGTCGTGTCGTGTGGGTCCGCAGTCTTGAAGGTGAAATCGCCCGAGGTGGCGAGGTTGCCGGCGGCATCGCGGCTGTTGACGCGGTAGTGATAAGTGGTGTTGGCCAGGAGGCCGGACAGCGTAGCGCTGTGGCTGGTCACCATCGTGGTATTGAGCGTGGTGGTCGATCCGTAGCTGGCGGTGGCGCCGTATTCGACCTGCGTGTCCGTCAGTTCGTCAGTG
>JBGQNR010000173.1:0-13826 GCA_041501225.1 Acidobacteriota bacterium | reverse complement strand
ATGGGGGTTGCGGGGCGATCTCCGCGTTGCTCGTCGTCAACGATGTGCACCGACATCGCCTCCTCCTCGCGCCTTGAGCTCGCCTCGCAAGCCCCATGCGCGCGACCCCTCCTAATTCTCGGACGGGCTCCTAGCCCAGGGGGCTATGCATCCTTGAGTCTTAACCATTTGACATGCGCATGTAAAGGTCGAACCCGGGGTCTGCTACTATGGGACCATGCGCGTGCTGCTGGTCAACCCTCCCATCTATGATTTCACCGCCTACGACTACTGGCTGAGGCCGTATGGGATGCTGCGCGTGGCCGGCCGAGTGCAGCACAGCTGCGACCTGGCTTTTTTTGACTATCTTCTCTCCAGCCGGCGTGACTCGTGGGGCCGGGGCCGGTTTCCCGAGCAGCCGGCAGCGAAGCCTGAAACTTTCCATGATCTCGCCCGGCATTTCCGGCGCTTCGGCCGGCCGCGCAACGAGTTCAGGGAGTTTTTGAAGACTTGCCATTTCGACGTCGCTCTGGTTCAGACAGGAATGACCTACTGGTACCTGGGTGTCAAGGAGGTCATGGAGGATCTGCGTGCGCTCGCGCCGCAGGTAAAAATCGTTCTCGGTGGAGTCTATGCCAGTCTTTGCCATGAGCACGCATGCAACCTGGGCGCCGATCTGGTCATAAAGGGGAACAACCTGGAGCCACTCTGGCACATCATGCCCGGGCCGGCCAACGCGCTGCCCTATCACACACGAGCGATGGGGATTGTGGCTGCCATGAAACTGACCGATGGCTGCCCGTTTCATTGCACCTACTGCTCCGTGCCCTTGATCTATCCAGAGTTCGCCGCCCGCCCCGCAGCGGAGTGTCTGGAGGAAGCGCGCGCGCTTCGTCGCTTTGGCGTGCAGCATGTCGCTTTGTATGACGATGCGCTTCTGTTCCGGCCGGAGGATGCGCTGCTGCCATTCCTGGAAGGAGTGATCCGGGAACGGCTGCCGCTTTCTTTCTACACACCCAACGCGCTGAACGTGCGGTTGCTGACACCTGAAATCGCACAACTGATGGTGCGTGCGGGTTTCCGCAGCTTTTCCCTGGGCTTCGAGAGTGAATCCGCCCACTGGATGGCAAAAACAGGGGAAAAGGGGTCATCGGATGAGTTTGCTGCAGCGGTGGATCACCTGCGCCGCGCAGAAGCGGAGTCTATCATCGCCTACATCATCCTCGGCCATCCGGATGCCGACGAGCAGGAAGTCGAAAACTCCATGCATTTCGCTCACCGGCTGGGCGCCCGCATCATGCTTTCCGAATTCGCCCCGGTTCCCGGCACGGTCGACGGCGAGCGCTGTCGGAAATGGGTGGATCTTGACGAGCCGCTCTCCCATAATAAGACCGCCTTCACGCTCCGCCGGCTGGGCGCTGATCACGTGAATAGACTCAAGACCCTTGGCCGCAATCTCAACTCGAATTTGCCGCAGAATCCGCAGAACCCGTACTGAAAAGGCAAGCACTGGGGCACAGCCGCACCAAAAACCTCAACGCAGAGGGCGCGGAGCCGGCAGAGGAATATCATTAAATAGTCTCTGCGGGCTCTGCGCCCTCTGCGTCGATCTCTTGCTTTTATCTCCTAAATGGCAGGCAGTGCGGAAACGAGCACGAAGTATTCAGGAGTATGGATAGAAAACATAAAAGATGAGTGATAGGGCACACAGCACCCAGAGACCAGGGCTGACTTCCTTGTGCCTGCCGGCGGTCAGTTTGAAAAACGGGTAGAGGACAAAGCCGGCAGTAATGCCGATGCCGATGTTATAGGAGAAGCTCATCAGGATCACGACCGCGAATGCGGGGAAAAGCTCGGTGTAATCCTGAAGATTGATCTTGCTGACCGGCGTCAACATCAGGTAGCCGACCACGATGAGCGCCGGGCCGTAGGCTTGCGGAGGGACCGCAGTCAGGAAGGGGGCAAAAAAGAGAGAGAGGAGAAACAAGCAGGACGTAATCACCGCGCTGAATCCCGTCCTGCCACCAGCCTCGATGCCGGCCGCAGATTCGATATAAGCGCCGGATGTCGTGGTCCCGACCAGGGCGGCAAAGCTCGTCGCGAGGGCATCCGCCATCATGGGCTTCTCGATGTTGGGCAGGCGACCCTTCTCGTCCAGAAAGCCCGCGCGCGATGAGACTCCGATGAGCGTCCCCATGGTATCCACAAAGGCCATCACGAAAACCGTGAGGACGACGGCAAAGAAACCCCAACTCAGAGCCCCCCGGATATCCAGCTGCAGGAACGTGGGCGCGAGGCTGGGGGGCAGACTGACCCAGGACTGCGGGGGCTTGGCGATCCCCAATAGAAAGGCGAGGATCGTCGTGATCAGAATGCCGAGGAAGATGGCGCCCGGCACTCGTCTCAGCATCAGCACGGCGATCATAAGAAAACCGAAAATGGCAAGGAGCACCGCCGGGCTGGTCACTGGACCGATCTTCACCGGCGCACCGGCAGATCCAGGCACGACAATCCCGGTGACATTCAGGCCGATGAACGTCATAAACAAGCCGATGCCGACCGCAAAGCTGTAGCGCAGTCCTTCGGGAACGGCGTCGACGAGCCATTGCCTGAGGTGGAAGACGGTGAGGAGGATGAACAGCACCCCTCCGATAAAAACCGCACCAAGCGCGGCCTGCCATTTGTAGCCCAGCAGCACCACAACCGTGTAGGCGACAAAGGCGTTCTCCCCCATATAAGGAGCGATCGCAAAGGGGAGACGGGCGTAAATCCCCATGACCAGTGTCCCGAAGGCGGCCGTGAGGATAGTCGCCACCATGGATGCGCCGACCGGGATCCCGGCCGCTTCCAGGATCTTGGGATTTACCACGATGATGTAGGACATCGTCATGAAGGTGGTCACGCCGGCAATGATTTCGGTGCGGAACGAAGTTTTGTGTTTCTCGAAGTTGAAGTATTCGCGAATGGTCTGCATGATCGAAGGCCTGCGTCGGCAACAATATAAAGCAAAACAGACGCAACCGCCGCTAAATAATCCACAAGCAGACATATGGATAAATATATCCACTTGACTGCCCGACTACATCCGGGATAATTTGCAGGTTGAGGTTGTTTGCTTAGCCTGCCACCAATTGAATCACGACGGAGACGATGCCGATGTTTTCGCAGACCACGGAATATGCTCTGCGTGCAATTGTTTGGCTTGCCGCGCATAGCGCGGAGCCGCAAACGACGCTTCAGATTGCAGTTGCGACTCGAGTGCCGGCCGGGTATTTATCGAAAGTGCTGCAAGCCCTGGGACGAGCTCATCTGGTAAGTTCCCAGCGCGGATTGTACGGCGGTTTCACCCTCACTCGTCCTGCCAAGACGATTCGCGTGCTCGAGGTGGTAAATGCCGTGGATCCGATCCGGCGCATCGAGACTTGCCCGCTCGGGTTGAAATCGCACGGCAAAGAGCTTTGCGCCCTGCACCGCCGGCTCGACGGCGCCATTGCCCATATTGAAAATACCTTCTCCGAATCAACCATAGCCGATCTCCTGGCCGAACCATCGACCAGCCCACCGCTATGCGAGACCCCGGGATACGGAGGCACGCGCTGATTCCCGATATGCAAAAAGGGGAGGCCTGGAGGCCTCCCCTTTTTGCATTGTGGAAATCTTACCCTTGCGCTTTAGCAGCAGGAGCTGCCTTGGCGATTTCTTCCAGCATCGCCGTGGTGACAGACTTGGGGCGCTCGATCGGGTAGCCGAGTGCGCGATCCCATATGATGTTCGAGACCACGCCCAGCGCGCGACCGACGGCGAACAGGACGGTGTAGTAGTCATAATCCTTGACGCCGTAGTACCACTGGATGACGCCGGATTGAGCGTCGACATTCGGCCACGGATCCTTGGCTTTGCCCTGCTCCAGCAGAACGGGGGGCACCACGCGGAACAGCATATCCACATATTTGAAGAGCGGATCTTCAGGCATATGCTTCAGACAGAATTCGCGCTGGGCCATATATCTCGGGTCGGTTTTGCGCAGCACGGCGTGGCCGTAACCGGGAACCACCTGCCCTGATTTGAGCGTGTCCCACACGAACTGACGCAGTTCTGCTTCACTTGGGACCCGGCCTCCCATCTTGGCCATGACGCCCTGGATCCAGCGCAACACCTCCTGGTTGGCAAGCCCATGCAGAGGTCCGGCCAGTCCATTGATCATTCCGGAGATGGAGTAGTACACGTCGGAGAGGGCGCTGGAGATCAGGTGCCCGGCGTGGGCGCTTACGTTGCCGCTCTCGTGATCGCTGTGCAGGATAAAGTAGAGGCGCGAGACATCGTCGTACGGCTTGTCGATCCCCATCATGTGAGCAAAATTTCCACCCATGTCCATGGCGGGATTTGACGGGATGATCGTGTCGCCCCGGTATTTCAGGCGGAAAATGTAGGCGGCGATCTCCGGCAACTGGGCCAGCAGATTCATGCCATCTTCATAGGTGGGATCCCAATAATCGTTTTTGTTGATGCCGGCATTGTATTTCTGCACGAAGACGGAGTCCCGCTGCATCGCCAAGACCGCGGCCGAAAGCATGGTCATAGGGTGCGTATCCCGTGGCATGGCGCGGAGGACGTCGAAAACGTACTTGGGCACGCGCGCCCGTTTCCCGAACTCCTCGGCTACATCGCCCACTTCGCTCTGCGTGGGTATGTCGCCGGTGAGCAGCAGATAGACATGGCCTTCCACGTAGGGCATCTCGCATCCTGGCACTTTCGGCAGCTTTTCCAGAACCTCGGGTATCGTCATACCGCGGAATCGAATTCCTTCCACCGGGTCCAGGTAGGAAATATCCGTCAGCAGACATTTCACATCTCTGGCGCCGCCGATCACCTGGCCGATGTTCACCTCCCCTACCTTGACGTTGCTGTATTCCTTGGTCAGCTTGGCGATGCGGGGCCGCCATGCCTGGACCTTTTCGAAGAATTTATTTTTAAGTTTCGACACAATCTCCTCCTTGGCTTTTTCCAACGTACTGGTTTTGTAGTTTGGATGGGTCGTTACCCCGCTGCCGTCTTCCATGAGTCCGGAAAGCGCCGCTGCGGTACCAACCTCCATGATTGTTTAAATGCAGCATTGAATCAAATGATGCCGACGTCTTATAAGAGTCTGCGTTGAAACCCTCCGGCGAGCAGAGCCGAATGTACGGCAACTGGCATCCGCGCCCAGGTTTTTCCAGCCTCAGTTCGCCCGCAGTCGCACGAACAAGCGCGATAGTAATTGTCCAAATTATGAGCCACCTGTCTCGGCCCAACTGGCCATCCACTGGAAGAGCCGGTTTGCCCGCTCATGCATAGCAGTATACCTTCGAACCGCCCCAAAGCATCCTAAAAAGTTCACTCAGGTAACTCATAGATCCCGCGATCCAATCCGCCGATGCGACAGGCCGCCACGAACAACACTAAGCGGTTGTGACGATTCATGTTATTCGTGGCCAGGTTTTTCCCTCATGGCCGGATTTGCGGGCGTTGCCGGACTTCGCTCACAAACCCTCGTTAGCCCGCGCCGCCCCTTAGCCGGGGGGCGCCTTTGTGCTACGATTCTTAAGATTATGACGATGATGCTGTGCTTGGGCTTACGATGCGAAGGAGACTGAGTGGCGACCGATCCGACTGTTCCTGAACTTAAGTACGAAAAATACCGGCTTGCAAACGATCTCGAGGTCATCCTGCTCGAGGACCACCGGCTGCCGCTGGTGGCAGTGAACCTCTGGTACCACGTTGGGCCGGCCAATGAACGCCCCGGGCTCACCGGTTTTGCCCACCTCTTCGAGCACATGATGTTCGAGGGATCCGGGCACATCGGCGAGGAAGGCCATTTCCGCTATCTCGAAGCCGCCGGCGCGAGCGAAATCAACGGCACCACCGACTTTGACCGCACCAACTATTTTGAGACTCTTCCCTCCAACCAGCTGGAGCTGGCGCTGTGGCTCGAGAGCGATCGCATGGGATTTCTGCTCGACAAGATTGACGAGGCCAAGCTCGAAAACCAGCGCGATGTCGTGCGCAACGAGCGGCGCCAGAGCATCGAAGGCCAGCCTTACGGCCTGGTGCAGGAAGGGCTCTTCCACCAGCTCTACCCTAAGGATCACCCTTACTACGCGTCGGTGATCGGTTCGCATGCGGATATCGAAGCTGCGCGGCTCGATCACGTGCGGGAGTTTTTCCGTCTTTACTACGCTCCCAACAATGCGAGTCTTGCGATTGTCGGCGATATCGAGCCGGCCAGGACGAAAGCCCTGGTCGAAAAATATTTCGGCCCGATTCCTGCCGGAGCCCGCGTCCCCAAGGTAGAGGTCAGGACGCCTCCAGTCACCTCAGAGCGGCGGGCTGTGGTGACGGATCAGGTTGAGCTGCCAAGGGTATATCTTGCCTGGATCACCGATCCCATTTACACCCAGGAGGATGGGGCGTGCGACATGATCGCGAAAATCCTGGGCGGAGGCAAGTCGAGCCGTCTGTTCAAGAGCCTTGTCTATGAGAAGCGCATCGCCCAGGATGTGGCCGCTCAGCAGTACTCGCTCGCGCTCGGGTCGATCTTCACCATTGAAGCGACGGCCAAGCCCGGCGTCCGACCCGAGGATCTGGAAAAGGCCATCGACGAGGAGATCGACGCCTTCTGCCTGAATGGCGCCAGCGACGCCGAGATCGAGCGGGAGCGCAACACCTTTGAAAGCTCGATCATTCGCGGCCTGGAAAATCTCGGCGGCTTCGGCGGCGTCGCCGACCGTCTCAATCAATACAATCACTTCCTCGGAGATCCGGGCTATCTCGCGCGCGACCTGGAGCGCTACTATAAGAGTACGGCCGCGTCGCTGCAGTCTCTTGCGCGCACGAGGCTGGCGCGCAACGCGCGTGTCGTAATCTACGGTGTTCCCGGACCTAAGGTGGTGGAGGACGGCCCCCGCACAAGCCCTGCAGTGGAGAACTCGCCGGCACTTCCCACGACGATCGCGAACCAGGATTGGAGACGGAACGTCCCCCAGCCTGGCCCCCCCTCGCCGCTGAGGCTGCCCGTTCCGACAAGGCACCAATTAGCCAACGGGCTCACCCTTTACCTTCTGGAGCAGCACAGCCGTCCGATCGTTTCGGCCAACCTGGTGGTGTTGAGCGGCAGCGACCGCAACCCATCCGAGCTGCCGGGACTGGCTTCCTTCACGGCTGAGATGCTCGATGAGGGAACCAGGAGCCGCTCCGCGTTGCAGATCGCAGGCGATGCCGATCGTTTGGGAGCCTCGCTCTCGGCGGGATCTACCATGGATATGTCGGTCGTGGCTTTCCGCTCCCTCAAGAAGAATGTCGATGCCGTATTTGGGCTGGCCGCCGACGTTTTGCTGAATCCCGAGTTTCCGGAAAATGAGATTGAACGGCTTCGCCATGACCATCTCACCGAGATCCTGCAGCAGAAAGACAATCCCAATACGCTGGCCGCCAAACACTTCTCCAGTGCCCTGTACGGACCGAACCACCCCTATGGCTCCACCGAACTGGGCACGGAAGCTTCAAATAAAGCCATCACCAGGGATCAACTGGTCCGGTTTTGGAAGAGCGGTTATTTGCCCACGGCAGCGGCCCTGATGGTCGCCGGAGATCTCACGGAAGACGAATTGCACAAGCTGGCACAAAAACATTTCGGGGCATGGAGCGGCAACGGAAAGGCAGTAGCTGCTCCACCGGTGGAATCGATTCCTCGCCGGCGCATCGTAATCATCGATAAGCCTTCCTCGCCCCAAACGGTACTGCGCGTCGGCCAGATCGGCATTGCGCGTGCACATTCGGATTACGTGCCCACGATGATCATGAACGCCGCGCTTGGAGGACTATTTTCCAGCCGGATCAATCTGAATTTGCGGGAGCAGCACGGCTATACTTACGGCGCCTCCTCCGCATTCGTCTGTCGTCGCGGCCCGGGGCCGTTTCTCGTCGGCACCAGCGTGCGCACCGACGTCGCGGCTCAAGCCGTGAAAGAGATCATGTTTGAAATCGAGCGCATGCGCAGCAGCGACATCCTTCCCGAGGAACTCGCCGTTGCCAAGGATTCCATCGCTCGCAGTCTGCCCGGGCTTTTTGAGACCACGCCTCAGGCGGCCTCAACCTCCGGCCAGCTGTTCGTGCACCAGCTGCCCCTCGATTACTATCGCAGCCTTCCCGGCGAAATCGACGGCTTAACCGCCGCCGACGTGCGCCGTGTCGCGGAACAACACCTGAAGCCCGAGCACATGATCGTGGTCGCCGTCGGCGACAAGAGCATGATCCGGGATTCACTGGAGAAGCTCCAATTGGGGCCGGTCGAATGTGCCGACGTCAACGGCAACCCTGTAAAGATGTAAGTACCATGAACAAATCACTTGATATCAATATCCAGACCGCAACTCTCAATGTAACGGAGGCGATTCTGGAGCGGTATAACGTGCCGGGGCCCCGGTACACCAGCTACCCCACCGCTCCCGAGTGGGTCGATTCCTTCGGGGCGGACGATTTTGAGCGGGCTTTTATCGAATCCAATGCCCGGAAGCCTGCGCCGCCGCTCTCGATCTATGTCCACCTCCCTTTCTGCGAGAGCCTTTGCCTCTTCTGCGGCTGCAATGTCGTGATCAACAAAAACCACGAAGTGTTGCACCCGTATCTCCAGAAGCTCCGATGGGAAATCGACGCGGTTGCACAGAGACTCGATCATTCCCGGCCCGTGGTGCAGCTGCATTGGGGCGGCGGCACGCCGACCTATCTCAGTGCCTCCCAGATGGAGGACCTCTTTAACCATATCCGGCAACGCTTCCCCTTCGCACCCGGCGCGGAAATCGGCATCGAGGTGGACCCGCGCACAACCAAGAAGACCCAGGTCAAGATGCTCCGGCGCTTGGGATTCAACCGGATTTCCATGGGCATTCAGGATTTCGATCCTGTCGTGCAGAAAACGGTTCATCGCATTCAGCCTTATGAGATGACCAAAGCGGTATTCGACTTGTGCCGCGCAGAGGGCTTCGAGTCGATCAATATCGATTTGATTTATGGGTTGCCCCGTCAGACCCCCGAGATATTTGTCGACTCGGTGGAAAAAGTCATCGGACTCGGCCCGGATCGCGTCGCCATGTTCAGCTATGCGCACGTCCCCTGGATGAAGAAGCAACAGGGCTCCTTCGCGCGCCACATCCCACAAGGCATGGATAAGTTCCATATCTTCCGCGCCGGGATTGAGCGCTTTACGCGCGCCGGCTATCTTTATGTCGGCATGGATCATTTTGCGCGCCCGGATGATGAGCTCTGTGTAGCCCAGCGCGAGCGCACGCTGCACAGGAATTTCCAGGGGTACACAACGAAGGCCGGCGCCGATCTGTTCGGATTCGGAGTGAGCTCCATCAGCGGCCTGGATCGGGCGTACGCGCAGAACTTCCGTGTTTTGCAGGACTACTATGCCGCGATCGAGCAGAATCATATTCCCACGATGCGCGGCATCCGCCTGACCGAGGATGACATTCTGCGACGGGCCGTCATCAGCAGGATTCTTTGCCACTGCGTGCTTCATAAAAAGGAGATCGAGCAGGAATTCCATTTGCGTTTCGACGAGTACTTCGCTGAAGAACTCACGCGCTTGAAGACTCTCGCCGACGATGGGCTGGTTGTCCTTCGACCGGAGTCGATCTCGGTCACTGCACTCGGGCGGATTTTCATCCGAAACGTGGGCATGGTGTTTGACACATACCTGCGCAAGCCCAAAGACAAACCGGTCTTTTCGAAGACCTTATAGGGAAGCTGCCCCTCATGGCACCGTGGCCCGCAAGCAGGCTCCAGGCGCGAGTGCCGTCCGGCGGCCGGCGCCCATGGGGCTAGTCATTTTGATGAGTCGGACAGGCTAGAATGGTTGAGAGAGAATCCGGAAATGCCGATCTGGGGGTGTTGCTCTTCAATCTTGGGGGGCCGGAAACGCTCGCGGATGTTCGGCCATTCCTGCTCAATCTGTTTTCCGATCCGGACATCATCCAGATCAGGAGCGACGCGCTGCGCCGTGTCGTTGCCTGGCTGATCGCAACGACCCGTCAGAAAAAATCGCGCAATCTCTACCGGCAGATCGGCGGCGGCTCGCCGCTGCGCCGGATCACGCAAGCCCAGGCCGACGCCTTGAGGTGTCGGCTGGCAGAGCGCGGCTGCAAGGCCCGGGTGTATGTGGGCATGCGCTGCTGGCGGCCGACCATCGACGAAGCAGTCGCGCAGATCGCAGCCGACAGGGTCAGGCAACTGATCGTGCTGCCGCTATTTCCCCAGTTTTCCGTGACGACCACCGGATCGTGTTTCAACTATTTTCGCGCAGTCGCTCAAAAATCCGGGCTGCCGGCACAAATGGAGATTCGCTACACCGATCATTGGTTGGAGGAGCCCCTCTACCTGGACGCGATGAGAGACATGATCCGCGACGCCCAGGCCCGCTTCTCAAACCGGACTCCGTCGGAAATCCATTTTCTCTACAGTGCTCATTCCATCCCGGCGCATTATGTGGAAGAGGGAGATCCATACCTGGAGCAGACGCAAAAGACGGTGAAGTTGATCCATGACGGGTTGGGCGGACCGTTCCCGTGCACACTGGCTTTTCAAAGCAAAGTCGGCCCGGTCAAATGGCTAGGCCCGGCAACAAAGGAAGTGCTCGGCCAATTCGGAAGTCGCGGCGTTGACAAGGTGCTCGTCATCCCGGTCAGCTTTGTCTCCGATCACATCGAAACCCTGCAGGAGATCGATATCCTGTATCGCGATCTGGCACGGAAGGTGGGCATCAAAGAGTTTTATCGGGCGCCGTCTTTGAATGTCTACCCGAAATTTATCGAGGCACTCGCGAACATCACTTTGAGGCAAATCGGGGAATGAGCACCGGCATTTTGCACTGCGCCTTAACACGTATTCCTAAACTCGCCGGGCCCAGGGCCAGGTTCTTGTCACACGCCAGTAATTCTCAATCTCCCCATATTTCGGAACTCAGAGTCGAGGTGTGCTTTCTTGTTCATCCCCTGGTTTGGACGGGCGTGAATCCCTTGTGAAGAACTGCCGAGAACTGGTCACTACTCACTTCAGTTTTTCGATCTGTGCCCAGAGGTCTTCCTTCCAGCCCTGGTAGGCACCGACTTGAGTGTGCCGGAGGATTCCCTCCTTATCGATGATAAACTGTATGGGGATCGAAGTGGTTCCATATGCCGTGCCGACGCTCCTATCGGTGTCGAGCAGGACGCGCGTCTGAATTTGCCGGCTTTGGACATAGGGCGCAACCAGGTCCTCATCCTCGCCGAGATTCACTGCCAGAAGGACGAAATCGTCCGGATGCTCCTGCTGCAGCCTTTCCAATTCCGGCATGGTGGCACGGCAAGGCGCGCACCAGGTCGCCCAGAAATCGAGCATGACGACCTTCCCTTTAAAATCCTCCAGGGAGATCATATTCCCTTCCAGATCCTTGAGCTGAAAACTGGGTGCGGGCCGTCCGATTTCCTCGGTTTCGCCCGGGTACGAGATGTTGCTTTGCCGCGCGCGCTGAACCAGAACCAGAAAAATACCGATTAGAAGCGCTGAAACCAGAATCAGTGACTTTTTCATGCGATTGTCGTCTCCCCAGGGAACTCATCAAGCCGGCGCGGGTCCTGGGTGGAACTTCTCCTCGAATACGATTCGTAAGTATACCAGCCTCTCCGCGCATTTGTGGTCAAACCTTTTTATTGGCGTTCGGGGATGGTACGCTGACGGCGCATGATCTGGAGGACTCCGATGAGCGCAGATTTCAGGCATGGGGCCGTACAATCCGACAAGCTTCCCAAACCGGCAGGACCTTATTCTCCGGCCGTAATCTTTGACCGATTGGTGTTCGTCTCGGGGCAGGCAGCCAAGGATCCTGCCACCGGACAGCTGGTCGGAACCGACATCGAAAGCCAGACCGAGCAGGTGCTCAAAAATATCGCTTCAATCCTGGATGCCGCCGGTTCGAGCCTCAATCATGTCCTGCGTTGCGGCGTGTTTCTTACCGATATCTCTGAATTTGCCAGGATGAATGCCGTCTACTCGCGCGTTTTCGGCGCCCATCGCCCGGCGCGGACCACCGTTCAGGTTTCCGCGCTGCCCTCGCCGGGATTGCGCGTGGAGATCGACGCCATCGCCTACATCCCCTAAGGGCCTGTCAATGAATAACGTTTACACTTTGGCGCGAGCGCCGGGCGGGCAGATGCAAGGCGCCGCGACGCAGGCGATGTGATGACATCGTCGAGGAGCGGCAACGCCGCAGATGCCCGCCCGCCGCCGCGCCCCTACGGCCTCGGGGCCGCAGCAAAGTGCAAACGTTATTCATTGACAGGCCCTAAGAGCCCGGCGCGGAAGATTATGCCTGCCGAAACCGATGCGATTCGCCAATTTCAGTCCCATGATGCGGTTGCGTGCAACCGGATCGTGCGCGCCTGCCTGGAGCTTGACCCGCTGATGCCGCCCGGGCTGAAGGAAGAATTGCTGCCGGCCGAGTCCCCGGAAATCATGTGCGAGCGGGCGAATCGCTTTTATGTGGCCGTTTACCTGTTGGGGGACACCGTTGCGGCTCTGGGCGGGATCGAACTGAACGAGATCCGGCTTTTGTTCGTGGCTCCGGAACACCAGCACCAGGGTATCGGCGGCTCCCTCCTCAAGCACTTGGAAACATGCGTTCCGCCCGATCTCTTTGGTGATATCTTTGTCTACTCCGCACCCGGCGCGGTGGGATTCTATCGGTCTCACGGCTACCAGCCGGGAGGAGAGCAGGTGTTCGTTTTCGGCAGCTGCAGCGTGCCGACGATTTTCATGACCAAAAAGCTTGCTCAGTAGGGAGTGTACATGCCAACAGGAAATGGCCCGGCAGCGGATCTGATCCTTACTCAAGCCGAAGTATGGACCGGAGATTCAGGTCAGCCTGGAGCCGAAGCGGTAGCGGTTCTCGGCGATCGCATCGTGGCAGTCGGCAGCGCCGCGGAGGTGGACCTGTGGCGGGGAAGGCACACGCAAGTGCTGGCGGCGCAGGGGGGACTTTTGCTCCCTGGCTTCAACGACGCGCATGTTCATTTCATCGACGGCGGTCTGCAGTTGGACAACGCCGACCTTAAAGATTCGGCGACAGCCGCGGAGTTCGTCCGCCGCGTTGCTGCACACGTAAAAGAAGTGACTCCCGGCGATTGGATCCTTGGCGGCGGGTGGGATGAAAAACGCTGGGATCGACCGGTTCTCCCGACAAAAGAGATAATCGACCCCGTCACACCGGATTTGCCTGTGCTTCTGCATCGCTGCGACTTGCACATGGCTCTGGCTAATTCTGTGGCGCTGCGGCTGGCGGGTGTAATGGCAGCAACGCCCGATCCCGTCGGCGGGACGATCGTGCGTGATTCCCGGGGTGAACCCACGGGCATCCTCAAGGATGCGGCGATCGGCTGCATCGCACGAATCATTCCTCCTCTGACGGCCAAGCGTCGGCTGCGCGCGCTGAATCGAGCCCTCGAGCACGCAGCATCCCTCGGCGTGACCAGCGTCCAGCACATGAACCCGACCAGCGAGGACACGAACCTCTACATGGAGCTCGCGGAAAAAGGGGGCCTGACCACGCGCATATATGCCGCCCAGTTGGAAACGGAATGGGCGCAGCGTGGCGCCGTGGGCATCCGGCACGGCTTCGGATCTTCGCTGCTCCGCCTGGGCGCACTTAAAGGGTTCTCCGATGGCTCGCTGGGCTCCGCCACCGCCTACTTCTTCGAGCCGTATCCTGACGCCCCTGATACCCGCGGCCTGCTGACCGATGAGATGCAGCCGCGCTCAGCCATTTTCGAGCGCCT
>JBGQNR010000172.1:0-13884 GCA_041501225.1 Acidobacteriota bacterium | reverse complement strand
GCCCGCTTGCCTGGATGAAAAGCATTTGCCTATTCTTATTCGCCCGCTTGCCTGGATGGAGAGAGAATCCCGCATACTTTCATCAGCGATCCGTCGTATGATCTCACCAGCAGGAAAAAGCATTTGATCCGTCGTATGATCTCACCAGCAGGAAAAAGCATTTGCCTACTATTATTCTATTAAACGAGCAAAGCGATGGCACATGATCTGCCAATACGGGATTTCATCATCGATTTCTGCATGGGTACCCTTCGCATAAATTGGTCCGGAAGGTGGGCCGAGCCGTCTTTCAGGCGGCATCGGCGGGGTAGCGGGGTAACCGGCGAGCCGTCGGTGCCTCACTCCCCTTCGCGGGTCGAACTCTGATGGCAGCCTTCGGAAAGAGGAATCCCCCCTGAATTACCCTCTGGTTCCCATCCTTTCAATCGTAGCAGATTCGGCGGGCGGCGTGAAATATGAAGAATCCGCTTTTTGTCCCCGGCAGCCTTACGAAGAGGAAGCATGGTCGTGCCCGGCAGAGCCTGCATTGGGAATCTGGGCATCAGGCTGAAACTAAATCCCCGGGAAAGGGTTTACATGGGTAGCCGGCATGCCGAAACGGCACCGGCGGGGAAAGGGAATCAACCAAAGGAAGATTAATTCGAAGGACGGTGTGGGGAGAAAGGAAGTAACGCAGATGAAAAGATATACAAAAGCTCTTTGGGCAGGCAGTCTGGCTGTTCTGCTGATCGTGGGTGCCGTCGCGGTTGGGAATGGGCAGAACCTGAGACGCCTCCAGCAGGAGCGCGGGGGTGCTGCGGCGCTCCGCGGGATGTTCGGCGCCCGCATGTTTTTAGCCGGCCTGGACTTGACGGATCCGCAGAAGGAGCAGGTCAAGACCATCTTTGCCAATCACAAGGCCGATATCAAAGCGGTCGTCCAGGACACGATCCAGGCACGGAAGGGATTGCGGGAGGCTCTGGCCGCGGGAGCCGATTCGGTGGCACTCAAGACCGCCTATGACAAGGTCTCGGACGCCGGATGGAAGGCCCTGCAGTTGCTCACCCAGATCGGTGCGGAAATCAAGCCGATTCTGACGGCCGAACAACAGGCGAAGTTGCAGAAACGGCTGCAGAACATGAAGAAACTCGGCATGCAGATGATCGAGAAACGGCGCAACAAGAAGGTGGATGAGTAATCCACCGGAAAACCAGCGACGAATGGCACGAGCGGCATAGCGAAAAAAGATCTCACCGCAGAGCTCTTGCGACGACCGCGTCGTTCATTGAGAAAAGAAACTTTCAGTTATTCGCGCCGCCAGGTGAACCTATAGTGTACCTGTTTAGCCCTGTGGTCATCGAGATGTCCTTTACAAGCAAAAAGCTGCCACGGATTCCACGGATTCCATGAAGGCACTTCCAAAAGGCGATGTTTGTTGCAGCCTCCGGGAGGCAGGCAAAGACGGCGGCATCATTTGGTGCGCCTCGATACACGCCTGCCATATGCATTTGAATTCGTGAAATCCGTGGAATCCGTGGCTGCTTTTGAAGGGGCTACACAGTTACCATATAGTGAACATATGGTAAATATATGGTGAATTACCGGCCCTCCTTGGGGAAGTTTCCGGGGAGATCGCGGAGAGGAGTTGCTTTTCTTGCCTACATGGCAAGGACCTGTATGTAAGTAGTATGAAGCGTCTTCCCCGAGGGGGTAGCAGGATTCGTGTCGTTCGCGCCGCCTTTTACAGGTCGTTGCCGGAATAGGACAGATTGAAGCTCTTGTTGCAGAGCGGGAAATCGGGAACGATGTTCTTCAAGAGCGCGAAGGTCAGGGCACGCCAGTTCACGAAGGATGGATCCTTCACCTTGACCCGGTAGATCCGGCCATCGCCGTCGGTCATCAGCCAGTGAAGAACGCTGCCACGCCAGGCCTCCACCATCCCCCATGCCGGTTGCCAGGCCGGTAGGGAACCGACATCGCGGTGGATCGCGCCCGAAGGCATGGCCTCCACCGCCTGTCGAATCACATCGATCGAAGTACGGAATTCCTCGACTCTGACCAGCGTGCGCGCCTCTACGTCACCGCTTTCGAATACCGGGACTTTGAACTGAACGCGGTCGTAGGCGGCAAACGGGTGATCCCGCCGGGCGTCGCGATCGATGTTGGAGGCGCGGGCGACATACCCGAGCACGCCATGATCCCGGGCCGTACGTTCCGTGAGGCGGCCCGTTCCCCGCAATCGGTCCCGCAGCATGCTGTTGTTCCAACAAAGCTCCACCACCTCATCGAAGTCGGCACGAATGGCGTCCAGCTCGCCCGGGAGATTCAGCACGGATGAAAGATCCTTTTTCAGGCCTCCCGGCTGGAGCATTCCCCGGAGCAGACGATGCCCCGTGATCCGTTGGTTTATGCGCAGCAAGCGCTCACGAATCCGAAAGGCGTGAGCGTGGGCAATCGCGAATCCGGTGTCATTGGCGATGGCGCCGAAATCGGCGACGTGGTTGTACAGTCGTTCCAACTCAAGAAGAATTACGCGTGCGTAGGCCGCTCTTTCGGGGATGACAATGCCGGCCAAATCCTCCACCGCCTGACAATAGGCCAGACTATGGCCTACCGAGGTGTCCCCGCTGATCCGTTCTGCCAGCTCGACCCCGTCGGCAACCGCACGACCTTCGAAGAGTTTTTCGGTCCCCTTGTGGGTGAAATAGAGACGGGCTTTCATGTCGATGATGGTTTCGCCGTCGACGCTGAAGCGAAAATGACCGGGTTCGATCACTCCCGCGTGGACCGGGCCTACGGGGATCTCGTACACGCCCTCGCCCTCCACCTGGCGGAACGGGAACGGATTGCCGTCATCGGTGAATCCGGCGGGCACTTCGGAGCCTTTCCTCAAAGGGTAGTAATCTTCGGGCCAGAAACCGTGCCGCACCATCGGGCGCAGGTCGGGATGGTCCTCCGACACGAGGCCGAAGAGGTCATGAATCTCCCGTTCATAAAGCGAGGCGGGGTAGCTGGTGGTCGCCAGGGATGGGAACCGCGGATCCTCGGGCGGCACGTCGATTCTCATTTGGGCAAACCAGTTCTCGCTCGATTGTGTCAACAGGTAGTAGATCTCGTACACGCCACGGTCGGCGCGGCGATCGTTGGCGAGCATTAGCGACAGTTCGAGGGTGTACTCCTGCATGAGCGCCGCGGCGGCTGCGGCCGCGTGCTCCCGTGGTACCTCGAACCGGAGTGACATGTTGCGTTCCGTGAAGGAGTGCGCATGGAATCCTCGGAGGCTTACTTCCAGAGAATTCCAGAGTGCGGTAAGATCTTTCATCGATTGACAATCTCCACAACCTGGCGCAACAGGCGTGCCACGGGCTCCGGGATCATCAGCCCCAACACCAGCAGGGCCGCCACGTTGAGCGCCAACGGGAACAGGTTGGGCCCGGATGGCCCACCATGGCTCTCCTCTGCCGGCGGCGTTCCGTAGAGCATTTTGTTAATGTAGCCGAGAAAAGAAATGAAAATCATAACGAGCAGAAGCGCTACGAGTCCAGCGATCCAGGGATGGCCGGAGAGGAACCCTGCGCGGAACAACAGCATCTCGGAGACGAAAATCCCGAACGGCGGCATGCCCAGCAGGGCGAGCCCGCCTGCCAGGAAGAGCCCTCCCGTCCATGGCAGAGCCTGCAACAGGCCCTTGACCGCGGAGATGCGCGTTGATCCATAACGATGCAGTACGCTTCCGGAAAGCAGGAACATCATCGACTTCGCAGCGGCGTGATTCATGAGATGAAGGAGCGCCGCGAAAGTGCCCAGCGGTCCCAGGCCGAAGCCCAGGCACATCAACCCCATATGTTCCACGCTGGAGTAGGCGAGCATCCGCTTGTAGCTCGTTTGGCGGATGAGGAGCACGGCAGCGACGGCGACCGACAACGTTCCCATCAGGATCAAGACCCGGTTCGAATAGGTCGAGCAGAGCCGGGCATCCACCACGACTTTCCAGCGCAGAATGGCGTAGAGCGCCACCGCGAGCAGCGAACCTGACATGATGGAGGAAATGGGGGCCGGAGCCTCGGAATGGGCATCGGGAAGCCAGGTGTACATCGGAGCCAGGCCGGCCTTGGTTCCGTAGCCGATGACAATGAACACAAAGCAGAGCTTCAGTACATCCCCGTTCAACCTCTCCGCAACCTGGCAGAGAACCGTCCAGTGCAGGGCATATTCAAGATGACCCACACGCTGGACAAAGTTGAAGTACCCGAGAACCGTGCCGACGAATGCCAGCGCGATACCCACCGATCCGATCAGGATGTATTTCCATGAGGCTTCCAGCGACGACTTCGATTGTTGCAATCCGACCAGGAAGGCGCTGGTGATCGTTGTCGCTTCCACCGCGATCCACATCACGCCGACATTGTTCGCGGTGACCGCCAGCAACATGGTGAACACAAACAGGTGGGTAAGCATGTAGTAACGCCGGATCAGCGCACCATCGAGATGCTCCCGGGCCTTCTCATCGTGCAGGTAGCCGACGCCGAACCAGAGCGAGACCAGGGTCACTCCGGAGATCGTCAATACCAGGACGGCGGAGAGCCCATCGGCGCGGAGAAAATCGCCCGGGCCGAAAACCGGCGTTTCCCGCGCCAGGCAGGCGCGCGCGATCGCCAGGCTGGTGGCGCATTCCAGGCCTGCGATCCAGACGCTCGCAATGGCGACCCCGGGCCGATAGGGACGGACCACGACGGCAAGCAGGGCGCCCGCGATCGGCAATATCAACAAAATCGGTAGTAACATCAGTCCATCCATGAAAGCCACGAAACCCACACCGCCAGTGCATGGTGTGTTCCGGGGCTGCGTTTACGAAGCGGTGCTGGTTCCGACGAAAACTTCAATGCCTCAATCTGCGCAATTGGTCCACGTCGATGGTGGAAAACGTCTCCCGGATGCGGTACACGAAAACCTGCATCACGAGAAACCCGAGGAGCACATCCAGGAACACGCCGAGCTCCACGATCAGCGGCACGCCGAAGGTCGCCAGTACGGCAAGCAGGGCAATCCCGTTTTCCATGATCAGAAATCCGACGATCTGCGTCAGCGCGCTCCGGCGGCTGACAATGATCAATAGCCCCACAAATACGACCGCCAGCGCGAGCGGGATGCTCCCGCGGGTCGGCAGGTCGCTCAGGGCGACCAGAGGCTCCGCGACGGCGTACGCCACCAGGGTCAGGACGCCCGCGAGCAGAACACTCATCGGCGTGTTGAGGAAGGGGCGAATCTCGATTTCGGCGCCGATATGGCGTCGAGCCCGGTGCAGCACGCGCGGGATGAAGAAAACCTTGAGCGCGCAGAGCAGAATCGCCGCCAGATAGAGTTCCCAGTCCTGACTGTACACCGCGACGTTCAGCATGCAGAGCACGAGGAAAAAGGACTGCCATGCGAACGATTCGATGTAGGCCGGAAGGCTGGTTCGCCAGAGCACGCCTATGCCCATGATCAGAACCATGCTGGATGCCAGGGTGCTGAGTTGCGAGAACAAAGCGACGCTCATGAAGGATTCCTACCTTGCCAGAAACGAGGAGGTGACGGCGAGAAGCGCCAGGAGAAACGATACGCTCAGCAGTTCCGGGACGCGGAACAGTCTTAATTTGGCAACCCGGGTTTCGAGCCAAGCGACCGCGGCGGCAAGCACCGTGATTTTCAACAAAAGCGAAACCAACGCGATGATTACTGCCGCCGGCGTGAGTGTCACCGCTACTCCCCAGGGGAGAAACAGGTTCGCCAGCAGCGCCAGGAATATGAAAAACTTCATGTCGGCGGCCCATTCGACCAGCGCCAGGTACCTCCCTGAATACTCCAGGATCATAGCCTCGTGAATCATAGTGAGTTCCAGGTGGGTCGCCGGATTGTCCACCGGCAGACGCCCGGTCTCCGCCAGCATGACGATGAACAACGAGGCGAAAGCGAACAGGTGGCCGGGGCTCAGGGTGGCGCCGGGATTCGCCAGCGTCCGTGCCACGATCTGTCCCAGGTTCGTGGAACCGGCTCCGACTCCCAGGCCGAAGATCGCCAGCGCAATCGTCGGTTCCGCCAATGCGGCGATGGTCATTTCACGGCTGGATCCCATGCCGCCGAAGGCCGTCCCCGTATCAAGGCCGGCCAGACTCAGGAAGAATGTTCCCAAAAGCAGCAGGTACACGACCACCAGGAGGTCTCCCAGCGCGTCGAAAGGCAGGGGAGCCGCGATCAAGGGGACCATCAGCGACACGGCCACGGTGCTGCCGAAAATCAAAAACGGGGCGACACGGAAAATCCAGGACGCGTTGTCCGAGACGATAACCTCCTTCTGGAACAGCTTGCGCAAGTCGCGATACGGTTGCAAAGGACTGGCGCCGCACCGGCTTTGCAGGCGCGCCTTGATCCAGCGCACCAGTCCGATCACCCCGGGCGCGAGACCGAGCGTCAGCAGGCATTGCAGCAACTCGAGCAGATAGGCTTGTGTCATAGCCACCGCGCCAATAGAAGCAGAACTAGAAGGGTCAGGAAAATATAAGTGATGTACCAATGAATGGATCCGGACTGAATCCACCGCCCCGAGGAGCCGAGCTGCCTGACCCCGCGGCCCAGGGGCTCGTAGAAGTACTCTTCGAACCAGGTGCGCACGCGGCTTTGATACTGGATCGATTGCACGAAGTATTTAGACTCGGGATGGAATTCAATAGTGAGATCCTTGGTCGGACGGTACAGAGCCGCAAAGACCCTGCGCAGAGGTTCGGCAAAGGCGGTGCTGGTGTATTCCATGCGAGCCGTCTGGCCGGTGCGGCCGCATCCCCATGACTCTCCCGTCCGGGTACGGAGATTCACGTGCAGCACGCGGAAGAGCAGCGGGATGACGCCCACGACGCCGAGTAACAGGAGCGCCAGATAGGTCGGGAATATGCGCGACGATTGTCCGGGCGCCGTCATGAGCGGGCCGAGCTGGAATGTCACGGACGAAGCATCGAGACCCGGCAGGCCGGCGACGGCGCGCGCCAGGAACGAAGCCACCCAGCTGGCAAGGACCCCGAAGAGGATGCAGATCGCGGCGAGCCAAATCATGCCGAATCGCATGGACCGGGAGGCTTCGTGCGCCTGTTCCGCGGAACGGGAGCGGGGCAAAGCGAGGAAGGAAATGCCGAACGCCTTGACGAAGCATGCGGCCGCGAGTCCGGCCGTCAACGCCAGCATGCCCACGGCAATTGCCATCATCGCCGCCATGAAAGAATGGGGGATGCGCACTCCCGCCAACAGAGACTGAAACAACATCCACTCGCTGGCAAAACCGTTCAAAGGTGGAAGGCCCGAGATCGCCGCGGCTCCGATGAGGAAGGTGGCGGAGGTGACCGGCATCCGCCGGATCAATCCGCCCATCTCCTCCATATTGCGCGTGCCGGTCGCGTGCAACACCGATCCGGCCCCGAGAAAGAGGAGCCCTTTGAAGGCGCCGTGATTCAAGGTGTGAAAGAGCGCAGCCACAAGCGCGAAGGCCGCCAGTGGCGCCAGTCCATTGCTGCGGAATATCAGGGCGAGACCGACCCCCATCGCGATCAGGCCGACATTCTCGACCGTGTGATAGGCGAGCAGGCGCTTGAGATCGTGTTCCATGAGCGCGTAGAGAACCCCCAGCAGCGCGGAGATCGCCCCGAGGGCGAGTACCAGCCCTCCCCACCAGGAAGGGCCGCCCCCCAGCAGATCCAGGGATACACGCACGATCCCGTACACTCCCAGTTTCACCATGACTCCGGACATCATCGCCGAGACATGACTGGGAGCCGCAGGATGAGCCTTGGGGAGCCAGACATGAAGTGGGACCAGGCCGGCCTTGGACCCGAATCCGAGCAACGCAAGCACAAATACGATGTCTTTGACCAGGGGGCTGAGGCCGGCCTGCCGGATCTCACTGAAAAGCATTCCCTGGGTTCCCGCGGAGGATAGCAGCAGCGACATGGCGATCAGGGCAAACCCGGCATGCGCCATGCCCGCATACCAGTTTCCCGCCGACAATGTTTCCGCGTCCTGACTCTCGCTGATGACGAGGAAATACGAAACCAGCGACATCGCTTCCCAGAACACCAGGAAGGTGAGGACATTGGCGGCCATGACCAGGAGGCTCATGGAGATAAAAAAGAGGTTGAGCATGCACCCGAGGAGCCGGGGAGGCGGGGCTGCCGGCCCATGATCGGTGTACCCGAGCCCATACACCGCGGAAGGAATGACGACGAGTCCGATCAACAGCAGGAAGAGCGCTCCCAGCGGATCGAGGCAAAAGGTGAAGCGCAGGAGCGGATCCGCTCCCGACAGGGTGATCGCGATGGATTGCCGGAGCAACAGGACTTGAAGCGCCGCACCGAGGGCGCCGATGCCGCCGATCACCGCTCCCAGCGCTGCGAAACGGCGTGAGAGCGAACTCCGGGGCAGAAGAGCCGTTATGGCTCCCCCGAGAAATCCGGCGATCAGCAAAGCCAGGAAGGTCATACACACCACGGACGATAGGAAGGCCTTCGGTCAGGGAACGCGATCCAATGCCTTCAAAATGCCGAGAAGAATTTCCGCCGGTTCCGGCGGGCACCCATCGACGAACACATCAACGGGAATGATCAGATCCACACTGCCGGCCACCGCATAACTTCCCTTGAACACCCCGCAGGTCCGGGCGCAATCACCGACGGCGACCACAAGCTTGGGTTCAGGGGTTGCTTCCCAGGTCTTGCGCAAGGGCATCTCCATGTTGTGCGTCACCGGGCCGGTGACCAGGAGCATGTCCGCATGACGAGGAGATGCTACTAGGCGGACACCGAATCTCTCGCAGTCATATATAGGATTGCTCAGAGCCGTAATCTCGATTTCGCAGCCGTTGCAGGAGCCGGCGTCCACTGCGCGGATTGCGAGGGATCGCCCGAACAGTTTTTTTACCCTGGCTTCGATGGCACGCACCACGGTGGAAGCTTCGGAAAAACGGGAATCGATCTCCTCCGTCACGATACCTGTGCGCAAAATTTTCTGCAGAAGCGATCCCACTTCAAACTCCATTGGAAAAGCTGTAAATGTACGTCCGCCCTCGCCCCCTGTAAAGGGCAAACCTTTTATGGGGTGTAATTGGAAGTGGGAGTCACTCCTGGAGAAATCAAAACAAAAACGCCACGGATTCCACGGATTTCACTGATTTGTTAAAAAATTCTCGATCATGTACTGGGGCCGCTGGACGGGACTCCGGCTGGCGCTGTTCCTCAACTTCGGCACCAGGTCGCCCCAGTTCAAATGTATCATCCGCCAGGCTTTTTGAATCCGTGGAATCCGTGGAATCCGTGGAATCCGTGGCGTTTTTGTTTTTTAGCCCAATTCGTTCTGAAAGCGGCGGCAAGCTACTGACTCCCACTTCCGATTACACGCCCTTATATGTCCGGATTTCAGCGAGAAGATTTATTGTTCGTAGAACACCTGTCCCTTTCCGGAGGTGCCGTCGAGCTCGACGACCACCTCCTTGCGGAACATCAAATCCT
The DNA here is from genome assembly GCA_041501225.1 of Acidobacteriota bacterium. GTDB lineage: Bacteria > Acidobacteriota > UBA6911 > UBA6911 > UBA6911 > JAFNAG01. Next base: position 4,378 of record JBGQNR010000172.1, on the reverse strand, counting down.
CAAAGATAACCGCCGAGCCTTTGGCGAGGACACACTGGAGCCTGCCCTCGATGAGTGACCTCAACCCCTCCAGCAGGCAGTCCGCTTCCTGAATGATCACCGGCGCGCGTTCGATGTTGTCCGCCGCATGACTGCCGGAATAGCCGGCCAGGGTGCGGATCCCGGCCTGGGTTTTGATGGAGATGACGGCCTGGGGCGACAATCCGCTGTACAGACTCTCGAAGCCGCTGGAACCGACCACGAATTCCTCGGCATCCGGGCCTATGAGCAGGTACGAGTTCCTATGGGTACGGTCCATGTCCCGCAGAAGCTGCTGGACTTTTTCCTTTCCCAGGTGCTCCACAATTTCATTAGTAAGCACGAAGGTGCATGCCAGGCGGCTTTCCATGTGTCCGAAGCAGCTGTCGCTGCTTGCGAGCAGCGTGTACTGCCCGGAGTTCAGGTCGGTCCGCACGATTTCCCGGTCCGAAACGCTCGTCGTTTGCGGGCGCACCTGGAGCAGATGGAACTCGCAGGTGATCCGGGTGGATTTGCGGCCGCCTTCATCCACTGCTTCTGTGAAAACGGGGCGCACCGCGAACTCCATGCTCACGGCCTGCCGCGTTTCATGTCCCAGGTCATCCATGATTTTGCGCACCAGATACCCGAGATCAAAAATCTGTTTCCGTTGGATGAACATCGGCAAATCGAGTGCGTCATAGGTCTCCATGATTTCCGACCAGCCCGTGACCCAGTCGGTGACCCTGCGGAGGGAGGTCATAAAGCGTCTCAGCTCCGCCGGAAGGTGAGCCGCCACTCCCTCCTGGTTATCCTTTCTCCGCGGATCGAAAAAGAGATCCACAGTGCGAATGCTCGCGGTGCCGTCCTTTTCAACCGCCAGGACATCCATATGCGTCTGGCCGTTGTCGGGGGAATCGTTGCGCGAGATCGGTTTGCCGCCGGTCGCATAGGTTGTTTCCGGGTCGACATATTCCCCCAACAACTGGTGGAGGCTCCCGTCTTTGTGGAATGACATGACCCGGGGACCTCCTTCGGAGTACCCGCCCGTTTCCCCCACCATGAAGGTGCCCATCCCCAGGCCGATGCGGCCCACCGGGTCCTCGCGTTTGATCTCCGGGCCCCAGGGCCAGGTGTTCGTGCTTTTTACGACCCCCGAAATCCATGGGAAAAAATACGGACCGTACCAGTCGCCGATGACGGGCTGGAATGTGATCGACATCGATTCGCTGAGCGGATTGAGCCCGCAACGGAGCATCATGCTGACCGCGGGAGGATTGAACAGGCTGGCGAATACCTGCTTCATGACCTTCTCCAGGTATCCGAGCCTCTGGTGTATGGTTTTGCCTTGGCGGTCGTCGTAATACACCAGGCTGTCGAACAGCCCCGCGGAAGGCAGTTTCCCGTCTTCGCAGGAGGCGCTGGAACGGAGAATGTAGAAGTCGCTTTGAGTTTTCTGCAGCAGCACCAGAAGCTCTTCTTTGATGACCTGCGGCACTTCGGCCGCAGTGAATGCCTGCCGGATTTCCTCGTAATCGGCCTTGGTGTAGCCCTTCGTGTTGTACTTGGCGAGGAGCAGTCGCTGAAGATTCTTATTGTGATGGAGAAACGTAAAGTAAAACGCGGAACCGAGCATCTTGGTGTTTGGGAGCAGGACCTGGACGTTCTCCACCCTGTCGGAACCGCTGAAGATCAGATATTTGATCAGGAGGCAATGACCGAAGTTCTTGCCGCCCAATGCCGTATGGTACTTTCCAACCGGATGGCCCAGGTTGCGCATTTCGGTGACGCGGATGTAATCGATCAGGCGCTCGAGAACTTCCTGTTCGCGATCCCCCAGGTAGCCATAGTTGTCGCTCCGGTTGGGAGCGTTCGCGCTGGAAAACTCGACGAACGGAGTATCGGTGCAGATTTCTTCCCCGGGCATGTCGCCCTGCGAATGCTTCGAAAGGTCATCGATCATTAAAATCACCTGTGAATCAGAGTTCCAAGAACTCCCGTCTGCTGATGGTGCCTTCCATTTCCGCCTCCTGCCTTATATTGGATCGTATCGATGCCGCCCCGAATGACACGGCGCGGCATAGCCGCAACCAAAAAATCTTACCGCAGAGATCGCCGAGACCGCAGAGACAAGCTATGAAAGCTCAAGAGTTCTCTGCGGTCTCGGCGATCTCTGCGGTTAAATTTGCCTTTCTTGCCTAAATGGCAAGGACGCGTACGTAAATAGTACAAATATGTAAAATAATCGCATCATTTCTTTTCATACTCAGCGGCCGCCTGCGGGGGCCTGGATCAGGTACTCCTTTGGTGGTTCCGCGCCCAGGAGCCATCGTACGAAGTAATCCCAGCGCCGGCGCATCATGTAGTTCGACATGGCGCCGAACCCGTGAGCCTGGTTGGGGAGCATCAGAAGATCGAAATCCTTGTTCGCCTTGATCAGCGCATCGACCACGAGCAGCGTGTTGTATGGCGGAACGTTGTTGTCCATGGTCCCGTGGGCGAGCAGGAGATGGCCTTTGAGGTTTTTCGCCAGATTCTGGTTGGCTTCCACATCGTAATTGTCGGTGCCGTCCGCATTCTTGACCAGCAACCCCTGGTAGCGTTCGCCCCAATCGTCCTCGTAGACCCTCTGGTCATGGTTTCCGGACTCTGCGATGCCGACCTTGAAAAAATTGGGATAGCGGAACATGGCGTCGGCCGCGATGAAACCGCCACCGGAATGACCCCACATCGCCGCCCGGTCGATGTCGATCCATGGATACTTTTTTGCGAGTTCCTTCATCCCCGCCACCTGATCCGGCAGCGTGTTGTCCCGGCCCATGGCGCCGTAGTATGCGTCATAGAAAGATTTGGAGCGGTCGGGTGTCCCCATGCCATCAATCGTGACCACAACGAAACCCAGCTCCGCGAGTGCCTGTCGATCGCCCCGCGCCGCGGAAAATGACCGGGAGCCCGTGCTTCCCGACTGCGGGCCGGGATAGGCATTATTAATAATGGAGTATTTCCTGGCAGGATCATAATTGGTGGGCCGGAACATGAGTCCGTATAGATCCGTCTTCCCGTCCCGTGCCTTGACCGTGATCGGGATCGGCGGCTTCCATCCCATGGCGAGCAACTTGGTAATGTCGGCCTTTTCAAGCGGCATGACCACCTTGCCGTCGGCATCGCGCAATACTACGACCGGCGGAACATCGGGCTTGGAATACGTATCGACCAGGGTTCGCCCCGAAGGGGAGAGTTGCACCGTGTGTTCTCCGTCGTCCGGCGTGAGGCTCAGGTTCCTGGTTCCATCCATGCTGATGCGGTAGAGGTGGCGGAAATAGGGGTCCTGGCCCCTTTCGCGTCCCAGGGCCGTAAACCAGATCGTGCGGGATTTTTCGTCAACGCGCACGATTTGGCTGACCGGGCCCTCGCCGGTCGTGATCTTGTTTTTGAACTTCCCAGATACAAAATCATACAGGTAGAGTTGCCCCCAGTCGTCCCGCTGGGAGTACCAGATCACTTCGTCAGTAGGCCATAGCACTTGCCAGCCGGTCCGGGACTCATAGTGGGTGGCGACGGTTTCCTCGAGAACCTGCCGCACGACGCCGGTGGTCGCATCTGCCGCGCACAGGTTCGCCTGCTTGTGATCGCGGGAGGTCGAGGCGAACGCAAGCTGGGAAGAATCCGGGTTCCACTGCAGGTCGCGCAGGCTGAAATTGTCGCCGAGAGTGGCGCGGTGGTAATCAGGAGGCATTTGCAGCCGGAGGACCCGCGCGGCGTCGACATCAATGATGACGCGCTGCAGCATCGCAATCTCGGCGTCTCCCGGGAGCGGATATTTCCAGGCGCGCAGCACCGGATGCCCCACCCTGGTTTCGACGAGGTACATGTCGCCCACCTTGCGTTCATCCTGCTGGTAGGACGCGATCTTCTCGGAGTCCATTGCCCCAGACGACCACGAGACCCGCCAGCGCCTGGCCAGGTACATAGTTCATCCGCCCGTCGCCCTGGATCGTCTGCGCTATCCTCCCGAAACCGCCCAGGTCACCTACTATGCTATGAATCATGACCGGTCGGGCGCGCCCGATGGCTGCGCGGCGCATATCATCCCCGCCCTCGATTTTCTCGCCGCCCTGTGCACTCATATTCCGGATGCCGGACAGCAGTTGGTCCGATATTGCGGCGCGTTCTCGAACGTGCGCCGCGCGGGCGCTCATCGTGCTGGTTCGGCGCCGGCCAAGGAGCTTGATGCGCCCGAATCGTCGGCGCAACATCCCCGTTGCGCCGATGCCTTCGCGCGCCGGCTGCGGCGCTCCTGGGCGCGGCTCATCAAGAAGGTGTACGAAGCGGATCCTCTGATTTGCCCGCGTTGCGGCGGCGCGCTCAAGATCATCAGCAT
>JBGQNR010000171.1:0-13893 GCA_041501225.1 Acidobacteriota bacterium | reverse complement strand
CGTTGGCGCTCCTCGACGATGTACCGAGACATCGCCTGCGTCGCGCCGCCTTGCATCTGCCCCCGCGGCGCTCGGAACGCGGCCCCTCCTAATTCTCGGACGGGCTCCTCGGAAAGGATCGCCTCTGTGCAACGTCAAAGGCCAGTTTACCGCAATCTGAAACCGCTGGGCGAAGCGAAGGAAATCTTCTTTTCGCGCTTCAAAGATATTCTAACTGAACCGGAAATCGTGCCGGTTCGACAGGCCCTGGCGCGAGTGCTTGTGAGTCCTGTCAAAGCTATCCGTTCCGTACCTGCCTATCATGCAGCGGCGATGGATGGGGTGGCGGTCAGCGCAGCCGCGACCTTCGGCGCTCTTCCCGAGAATCCAATTTTCCTGCGCGCCGGTGTGGAAGCAATCCAGGTCAATACCGGCGATCCGCTCCCCGAGACTACCGACGCTGTGGTGATGATCGAAAAAGTCGAATGTGCGGATGGCCGCTTCGAGATTCGGGAGGCAGCGTATCCCTGGCAAAACGTCCGCAAGACCGGGGAGGACATCGTCGCCGGAGAGATCCTGCTCCCGGCGCGTCACCGGATTCGCGCCTATGACCAGGGCACGCTCCTGGCCGCAGGAATTCTCTCCGTGGAAGTCTTTCGCAAGCCGAGGGTGCTCATTATCCCGACCGGGAACGAAATAGTGTCGCCCGAAGATGCTGCGGATCCTCTGCCGCCGGGCGCCATCCTCGAAGTGAATGGCCAAGTCCTGACGTCGATGATCGTCGATTGCGGAGCCGAAGCTGTTCTAGCCAGGACGGTCCCCGATGATCCTGCGAAGATCAAAGCATCCATTACTTCGGGACTGCAGGCCGGATATCAAGTCATTCTGATCATCGCCGGGTCTTCCGCAGGGACCGAGGACTTCACGCCATCGCTGCTGGCAGAGATGGGAGAATTGCTCGTTCATGGTGTGACGGTCATGCCCGGAAAGCCGACCTTGCTGGCCGCGGTGGATGAACGCCCGGTTGTCGGTGTTCCTGGTTACCCGGTTTCGGCAGTGATCTCCTTCCGGGAGTTTGTCCGGCCCCTGCTGGAGCGCATGCAGGGCGGCCTGGCGCCCGCGCCGGAATTGGTCCAGGCGATCATGGGGCGCAAGCTCCCCTCCAAGCCCGGCCTCGAAGAACATGTCAGAGTAATCCTCGGCAACGTGCGGGGACGAATCGTAGCTTTGCCTCTTGCTGCCGGTGCGGGAATGATGACATCTCTCGTGCGCGCAGATGGAATCTTGCGCATTCCTGCGGAAACCACCGGCTTCGCCGAGGGAGAGAAAGTGCAAGTCGAACTCCTGACGCCGGCGCAGACCTTGGACCACAGGATTCTCGCCGTCGGTTCACACGACCTGACCATCGATCTGCTCGCGAGCCTGGTCAGAGAAAAATCAGCGGGAAAAATCACCATCTCCTCAAGCAACGTCGGCAGCATCGGCGGTTTGGTCGCGATCCAAAAAGGCATCGCCCACTTTGCCGGCTCGCATCTTCTGGACACGCAGACAGGCGACTACAACCATTCTTACATTCGTCAGTACGTGCCGGGTATCCCGGTAACCCTCATCACGCTGGTGCATCGGTGGCAAGGATTCATGCTGAAGAAAGGCAATCCGAAGGGATTTCGCGGCATTGCGGATCTGGCGCGCCCCGATGTAACATTCGTCAATCGGCAGGCCGGTTCCGGCACACGCATTTTGCTCGACTATGAACTTCAGAAAGCCGGCATCGCTCCCGCTGCGATCCTCGGATATCGCAACGAGGAATACACGCATATGAATGTGGCCATGGCTGTGGCTTCCGGCCGGGCCGATGCCGGATTGGGGGTACTGGCTGCGGCCCGAGCTCTGGATCTCGATTTTATCCCTCTGACGCGCGAGCGCTACGACCTCGTCTTCCCCACGGACCTGCTCGAGGATGGGCGCATGCGCCTTCTGCTCGAAGTGATCCGCTCACCGCAATTCAGTCACCAGGCCTTCGCCATGGGCGGCTATGAAATCGAGCATACAGGCAGGATCGTGACGGATTAGATTTTCTGTCGTGATCTGCAGTATGCACAGGCTTTCTGAACTTTATTGAGATTTATGTGCTCCAACGTCATCAATATCTGTGACCTTACCCAAAATCCCAAGGAAACGAAGGGGGTTAATCGTTGTCTTAAGTAGGAAGACGGTCCATTATAGCAGTGTAGTGATTGCTAAGGAGAGAGACACCTTGAAAATACTTCGATCCACGATCGTATTCGCATCTGTGTTGTTTTTCTGCACCGCACTTGCCCATGCGCAGGGCTTTAATGCCTATTTCGGCCTTGGGATAGCGCGCGACGGCTCAACCAACCAGCTGGTCGACCTTCTCGGCACAGGGAATCCCATGCCGACAACCGCATTGGGCGGCGTCTTCGGCACAATCGGGGGCGGCGTGATGATCAAACCGAATCTCGGTGTCGGCGGAGAAGTGTCTTTCCGCCTCGCGCAGGGAGACTACGCGAACACGGGGTACCGGCCGATCTTTTACGATTTCAACGGAATCTGGACGCCAAGTCTCGGCTCAAAGCGCATCGTTCCGGAATTCCAGGGCGGTCTTGGCCTCGTAAATATGCGGTTTTACGGCGGCACGCAATACTATGATTACAACACCGGCAGGTACACCAATTTTGCCGGAAGCATCAACCACTTTCAGTTGCACGCCGAAGCCGGGCTGCGGATCTATATAAAGGAGAGCATCTTCCTGCGCCCTACCTTTGACTATCACTGGGTAAGGAATTTCAACGAATTCAACAGCGATTCGGTGACCAGGTTCAGCCTCGCCATCGGCTTCAGCAGCGGCCGATAATTTCGAGTCTGAAAACTCCGCAACCGCAGGTTTGTCCGATTATGCGTACGAACGCGGCTGCAGCACGCCAATGAGTAGATAGGAACGGAACAGCAACCACGAAACAAATGATGAGGATTCGTGTTCTGTGGTTCCAGGCGCTGCGATTCAGATGATGAAAAAAACCTAGCCACGAATGGCACGAATGGCACGAGGGGCCACCATGGGAGTGCGATTTTGCCTCCGCCACATGGGCGGCCTCCGGCCAACAGTCTGGCGCCAATCTCCCGGGAAAGCGCCCTCGGGCTGCCCCTCTATATCCGGCCCCGGAAGCGCTTTCCCGGGAGATTGGCGCCAGACCGTTGCAGCGCGAAGCATTGCGCCCATGTGGCGGAGACGAAATCGCGGATGATCGGCCCGCTCTGCGATAGGATTTCTTTGTTGCGGCTTTAGCTATTCGTGTCGTTCGTGGCTGCTGTTGTCTTTCACTGTCTGAATCACACTTCCAGGTGGGCAATGGCGCGCACCATGTGGCTCTGGATCGGATCATGCCTGTTGCTGCTTATCACCGCCATTATTCGATGTGGATTCAGTCAAAGTTTTAACGAAGGCATGCGTGCGCGCCTCAAACGGGCCGAAGAGGCTACTTGTTTTGTATTGAAGGCAATCAGCGGCAAAATTGGGCAGTGTCCTCCTGATTCCCTCGGTCAACCAGGCGGTTTTTTCCCGGAGTTATGCAAGGTTCCTCGCGCAGCTCTTGTCACGCGCATCCTATGGCGGCGGCGTGCGAGGGCGATGAGCGGGCGCCAGACCGCGTGGGTGGCACGCGCCTGGGTCAATCGAGGCCACAACCAATTCATCCTTTTATAGAGGATGCTGCCGGCGAGATAGGAGGGCAGGGAGGCTGAGTCCCGAGGGCGCCGGCGCCAGATCGATCCGACTGAAAACAGCTCACGATAGCACCAGGCGTAGCCCTGTTCCAGTTCGCTGGAACTCATGAGGCGTGGGGCAAACACGGCATGCGAAGTGTCGTACTGCGACCAGTCGTGGGTGAGAAGCCGCCCCTCGCGTTCCAGCCGGCGAAAGAGCGGAGTGCCCGGGTAGGGTGTGAGAATATGAAAGGTGGCGCACGCCAGCCGGTGCCGTTCGATCCAGGCGACCGTACGTTCAAACGTGCCTGAATCGTCGTGATCGAAGCCGAACACGAAGCTGGCATTCACCTGGATATGATGGTCGCGGAACACGGAAATCTGCGCGGTGTACCGGTCGGAAGAGGCGTTCCTTTTTCCGGCCTCCGCCAGGCTGGCGGGATTCACGGACTCGAGGCCGAGGAATACTCCCATACAACCTGCGGCGCTCATCGTGCGCACCAGGGCAGGATCGTCGGCGACATCGGCCGTCACCGCGGCGCTCCAGATCTTGCCGACCGGTTTCAAGGCGAGGCACAAGGAGCGCAGATACTCGCGGTCGGAGCCGAGGTTGTTGTCGATGAACACGGCGTAGGGTTCCTCGAGGGCGGCAAGTTCGCGCGCGACGTCGCCGGGAGCGCGCGCCTCATAGGGCATGCGGACCCCGGAGGTGGACAGGTAGCAGAATCCGCAGCGGTTCGCGCAACCGCGCGTGGCGATCAGGCTGGCAATCGTCAGATAACTCGCTCGATCCACCAGCTCGCGACGCGGCCGAGGTTCACGGCTGAAGGGCGTTTCATAGCTGCCCTGATAGACCGGCGCGAGGCATCCGGATTCGGCGTCCCGCAGAATGCGCGGCCAGGTTTCTACGCCATTGCCCAGCGAGATCGCGTCCGCGTGGTTTGCCGCCTCTTCGGGGCACGATTGCACGTGCAAGCCGCCGAGGATCACGCGCGCGCCGCCCGCTCGATACCACGCGGCCAGCTCATACGCCCGTTGCGCGAACGTGAGGTGGACTGTGATCCCCACGATTTCCGGCACAGGTTCGTGAGGGGGCAGGCCCTGTAACAGGTTTTCGTCCCAGGCGCGCATCTGCCAATCGGCGGGCGTCGCGGCCGCCACGGCGGACAGGGTCAGCGCCGGCGTCAGCGCGTGCTTACCCAGGCTGCCGTGCCGGCTCTTGGGATAGAACGGCATCACAAGCAGCGCGGATTTCCTTGCCACGCGTCCCGGCATGTTCAGGCGCAAAAGCGCGGGCGCGCGCTGGCTCATCGAATGATGATTTAACATAAAGAACTTTATATCATGAAGTATATAAACTGCCAAGATGATTCCGTCACGGAGCGGCGGAGGATTAGGAGCGTGGGCATCGCATCCTGATCCACAGGTGTATTCCGATCGAACCATGGGACATTGCGGCCGGGGCGCCCGCGGTCCCGGTTCCACCCGGTCGAGGAAACCAGGTCCGAAAACGGCTAGTCACAGGGCACGGGTTTGTCTATATTCATGGACATGGAACACGATGGGAAGGTATTGGAACGGGCAAGGCTGGCGCGCGATGCGCGCTTCGACGGGCGATTCTTCATCGGGGTGGTCACCACCGGGATCTACTGCCGGCCCGTCTGCCCGGTCGCCGCTCCGAAGCCGGTGAATGTCCGTTATTTCCCCTCGGCGGCGGCCGCTGCGGCGGCCGGCTTCCGACCCTGCCTGCGCTGCCGTCCCGAAGCGTCCCCCGGTACGCCCGCGTGGCTGGGGAGTTCGGCGACCGTCTCTCGCGCGCTGCGCCTGATCGCGGGCGGCGCTCTCGATGTCGAAGGGGTTGAAGAACTGGCCGCGAGGCTCGGCATCGGCGGGCGCCAGCTGCGGCGTCTCTTTCTCAAGCATTTGGGCGCGACGCCGGTGGCGGTGGCACAGACGCGGCGCCTGCACTTCGCGAAAAAACTGATCGATGAAACCGCGCTGCCTTTGACACAGGTGGCGTTTTCCGCAGGCTTCCGCAGCGTCCGGCGCTTCAATGCCACTTTCCAGACCCTGTACGGGCGCTCACCGCGCGAATTGCGGCTCATCGGGCCGCAAGCGGGCGACCCGGAAGAGACCAACGAATATTGCTTCCGGCTGGCTTTCCGGCCCCCCTACGATTGGGATGCGCTGATCTCGTTCCTGAAGCCTCGGGCGACACCCGGCGTGGAATCGGTCACGGAACGCAGCTATCGGCGGACCATTACCCTGGATGGCGCGGCCGGCTTCTTCGAGGTCCGGCCGGTGGAGGAGATTCCATGCCTGGAAGCGCGGGTGCATTTTCCCGACCCTCGCGCCTTGCTAAGAATCCTGGAACGGATACGCCGCATCTTCGACCTGGGCGCGGATCCCGGAGAAATCACTCGACATCTCCGGCGCGATCCCTGGCTCGCGCGCTCGGTGGCGCGGCGGCCCGGCCTGCGCGTGCCTGGCGCCTGGGATGGCTTTGAGCTGGCAGTGCGCGCGGTGCTCGGCCAGCAGGTGACGGTGAAAGGCGCCACCACGCTGACGGGCAGAATCGCCGACGCGTTGGGCCGGCGCTCGGATCATGGCGTGCTGTTTCCCACGGCGGAGGCTCTGGCAGAAGCGGATTACAAGCATATGGGCCTGACGGAAAAACGGGCGCAGACGCTGCGGGAACTCGCGCGTGCCGCCTGTCGCGGTGCGATCTCGTTCGATGGTGCCTGCGATCTCGACTCGTTTGTCGAGACATTTACCGCGATCCCCGGCATCGGCGGGTGGACCGCGCACTATGTCGCGATGCGCGCACTAGGCGAGCCGGACGCCTTTCCGGTAAACGACCTCGTATTGCTGCGCGCGGCCGGCGTCGAAGGCTGCGCCGGCGCCCGGGCGCTGAGTGAGCGCGCGGAAGCCTGGCGCCCCTGGCGATCGTATGCCGCCATGCACATCTGGGCTGAGGCAGCGGAATCGGCCCCCACGACACAGTCCCGCAAAGGAACCAAACGGCCAAGGAGGAGGACCCCATGAAGTACACGGTAATGAACAGCCCTGTCGGCCCCCTGTCGATCGCCGGTGATGACACCGGCCTGCATTTCATCCTGTTCGGCTCTGGGAGACGTGCCGCGAAGCCCGAACCGGATTGGCAGGAGTCGGAATGCAGCGTGGTGCGCGAGACGATCCGCCAACTCCAGGCCTATTTCAACAAGAAGCTGACTCGATTCGACCTGCCGCTCCAACCTGCCGGCACGCCGTTCCAGCTGGCCGTGTGGCATGAATTGGAAAACATTCCGTACGGCGAGGTGATTTCCTACGGGGAACTGGCAAACCGGATCGGAAAACCTCATGCCTCGCGCGCCGTGGGCGCTGCGAACGGTTCCAACCCGATCCCCATTGTGATCCCATGCCATCGGGTGATCGGAAGCAACGGCAAGCTGACTGGGTACGGCGGCGGACTGCCGATCAAGGGATCTCTGCTCGAACTCGAAGGCGCCCGCCTCTTCTGACCGTCGGGCCCGAGGACATCAAGAGCCGGACTCATCAGCATCCAGGGAAAACGGCTGCGGCGCGCCACGCCTGGCCGTATGGAACGCTATAGGAACGTGCATATCAATCCCGCAGGCGCATGAAAATCATTGATCTCGGCGCTCGCCTTGCGCGATTGGGACCATTCCGGGAATCTGAAAAAAACTGAACCACCAAGACCACCCAAAATACTCTGCGAGGTCTTTGCGGATCCGGCCAAAGAATCTGCATCGGGGTGATGCGGGGCGTAGACTGGGGGCTGTGAATCCCGTGAATCCTGAGCACATCGGCGCTCCAGCCTCGCGAGCGGTTCTCTCAGGCAGTCCGGGCCGCTCACTGGTTGTGAGCCTATTCGTTGTCCTCGTCAGCTGCATAGTGTTATCAGGCGGCAGCGCGCCCGCATGCCCTCCAACTCAGCGCGGCCCAGGCATGTACGTCTCGCCGACGCCTAATTCATCTCAAGGCACAGGTGCGCGCAATCTGACCGCAGCGCTTGAAAAGCTCGAGCAGTGGCGGACTGTGGTCGGGCAGCATGATCCCGGCCAATATGATGAAGCAGCCAGGACAATCGCCGGTTAGTCATATCCTGAAGTTCAGGGCGTGATCGGTACGATCAAAGAGGTGACGAGAATTCTTGGAGAGTCGCCTGCGCGCGTCGTGGGGTCGCTGCAGCAGCGGTGGCTGGGGCTTACAGGCGACGAAGCGCGACACGGGGACGCGAGCCGGGTCCTTAAGCGCGGCGCCCTGCTGCACATCGACATCGCGCTATTGGCGCCAGAGAGGGCGTCGGTTGTGCAGCTGTATGGCGGGCCGACGCAGGTGATGGTCAATGATGGCCGCACCGTCGGTCAATCCAGTGGCGCGCATTGGGAATTCGCGCGCGAGTTGCTCGATTTAATTCGACCGCAAAGGCAATTCTCCCGGCGCCCTGGCTGCCATGGAACTGGCGCTCACCTTGCCGGCCCACGACGATCCATGGTGGACGTACCCAGTTGCCCACGTTCGCAAAGCGGATGCCCTCATGGAGGAGATGCGCAAGACATTTGGAGGACTGCCGCGATGACGTGCCGGGGATGCGTGGTGCTCGTGATTCTGGCCGTGGCCGTGGCCATATACGCCAGTGCACAGATGCCTACTTTTTCCGTCAAGATCAAGACGGAGGAAGTGAGGATCGACGTGCTCGTGACCGACCACGGCAAGCCGGTGCGCGGGCTCGGGCCGGCGGATTTCGAAGTGTTCGATAACGGCGTGGCGCAGAAGATCGAGTTTGCCAGCCTGGAGTTGATTCCAGTCAACGCCACCCTGGCGCTCGACATGAGCGCAAGCGTGGCCGGTACAGAATTGGACAACCTCAAAAGCGCGGGACGGTCGCTCCTCGACAGATTGAAAAAAGACGACCGCGCCGCGCTTGTGACCTTCAGCCATGTCGTGGCGCTCGGTTCCAGGCTCACGACCGACGTTGCAGGCGTAAAAGCGACGCTGGAACGGTCGCAACCGTTCGGAAACACCTCTCTTATCGATGCCAGCTATTGCGGATTGCTGGCCGGAGAGTCGGACGCAGGCCGCCCACTGCTTATCGTGTTCAGCGATGGTCTCGACACTTCGAGTTGGCTGACATCTGAGGTTGTTCTCGACACGGCCAAGCGCAGTGACGCGGTGGCTTACGCAGTGTTGGCCGGCCGGCTGCCGGATGTGGCCTTCCTTCGCGATCTCTGCAAGTTCACGGGCGGTTCCCTTTTCGAAGTCGAATCGACCAAAAACCTCGGCGAGATTTTTCTCGGCATTCTCGCGGAATTCCGCGAGCGCTATCTAGTGACCTACTCGCCCGACGGCGTTTCGAAGGAGGGGTGGCACCGCCTCGAAGTACGCGTCAAAGGACGCAAGTTTAGTGTTAAGGCCCGTCCGGGTTATCTCATCGGCCAATAATGGACGGTTAGCCGCAGTTGCACAAAAATGGCAATCACGAAATATACGAAATTGCTTCGCGCGAGTACCCACGAATTCAGGGTTTCCGCGGGCCACCCTTCGAATCCAATCCCTGAAGCGTCCAGGTATTCCCGGCTGTCCAATGCAAGATCAGGGTACAGGGGGATGCGGTCCTGGAGCCGTTCGGCTCCGGGATGTTCACGTCGGGCAGCAGGTGTTGAAGATCCCACCAGACCTGATATCTGAAATAAAACGCGCCATATAAGTTGGCCGGCACGTCCTCGAGTATGAGCGTACGGCAACAGGAGCTGTTTGTGCGCGCGGCTGCAGCGGAAGCGGTCGCGACATCCACCGCATCCAGCATGCGGAGGTAGGCGCTGGTGTTGATCATGGCAGCGGCAGCCATGCTCACGGCCAAGGCCAGAACTGTTATGCGGGCGTGCCGGGCGCGCGACAGAGCCCAGCATGCCGCAATGATCGCCCACACTCCGGGTTGGTACAGGTAGCGCCCTTGCTGGGCAAAATGATTGACCCATCCGATCATGTTCAGCATAGGGATGGCGGCGAGAAACGGCAGCACGGCCAAGACGGCGCGCGAGTCGAGTCGCGCGCCCCCCAGGACTGCGGCAGAGATGGCCGCGGTATAGAGAAGCAACGCCGCGCGCATCCAGAGAGCCAATTCTATAGTGGAGTTCACCACGTACAGGGAAGCCGGGACCCGGCTCAGCAGCGAGGTCACCGACCTTGGCGTGATCACGAATTGAATGGCTTTGCCTGTCACAGGATCAAGAAATCCTCCGAAATTGCCGTACACAGCAAAACGGATCGCGATCAGAACCGCGGTGAGCGCAGCGGCAGCGACCAGGACGCGGCGGAAGCACCGGTCGTCGAGCGCGATCCCCAGGCGCGCGCGCCACACATAGATCGCCCCCAATACCAGCGGATAGCAATACGCACTTTCCTTCGACAAAACGCCGAGAGCGAAGGCTGCAGCGCTTGCCACGATCGACCCTGCGAGCGCTCGCTCGAAGGCAACCAGAGTGAATGCCGTAGCCAAAAGGTCAAATCTCGCGCCCGGCCAGATGACGGCTTCAAATGCCGCAGGCAGCGCCACGAAGAGAATTCCCGCCCACTGTGCCCAGGTCCGGCTGAGTCCGCAGCGCAAGGCCAGGCGCGCCACCAGCACAGCGTTGAGGAAATGCAGCAGCAGGTTTTGCGCATGATACGCCCAGAGCGCATCGCCGAAAATCCGGTTATCGATCCACAGCGAAATAAACGTGAGCGGGCGATACAGGCCGTCGTATTGACGCTCAGTGAAGAAGCTCAGGATGCCACGACCATGGGTCGAGATCCGATGCGTCCAATCCGGAAACTCGAGATTGATGCGGAAAGAACTAGCGTAGATCGCAGCCGTTATAGCCGCAGCCGCAATGAGGAACCCGGCGCTCGTCACCCGGCGTCCAGGCGCGGGCATGGCAACGACATGCAGGCCGCTTCCCCCCCGCGCCGCCAGTGAGGCGAAAAAGGCGAAGTTCAGAAAAAGCAGCGGCTTGAACAGATCCTGAGCCACCAGGTGTAATGGGCCGATATGGAAATCGTAGCCGCCCAGGATCGTGATCCACATGACGTTGAATGCGGCGACACAAAACGCTACAACGGACGCGATCCACAGGCGCCCCCGCAAACTTGAATCAAAATGTAAGGTCACCAGGAATCTCCCCGGGACCGGTTTATATCAGGGGTCAGGGGATGATTCACTCGAATTCAGCGCCATAAATCTCAAGGGCAATGATTCGCTCTGTCACGCGACTGCCGGCATTATGACACCGAACGCAGGCTCGAGCTTCTCATGGAAATCAAAAACACGTGGCAGCATCGGCCGGGGTTGGATACGATTAGATGGAGGTGTCTGTGCGATTGTGGCGCAGAACTGATTCTGGAAGGACCGGCCGTCGATGTTGGATAAGTTTCAGCGTCCCATCAATTATCTTCGCATCAGCCTGACGGATCGCTGCAATCTGCGCTGTGTCTATTGCATGCCCGCGGAGGGGATCCAGCTGATTGATCACAGCGCAGTTCTGTCCTTCGAAGAGATCACCGAATTCACCCGGTGCGCTGTTGAGCTGGGGATCAACAAAGTCCGCCTGACCGGGGGAGAGCCTCTGGTAAGGCGGGGAGTGGTGAAGCTGGTCGGGATGCTTTCCTCGATACCCGGCATTCTGGATCTTTCCATGACCACGAATGCCGTCCTGCTTCCGCGCTACGCGATGGACCTGAAACATGCCGGCTTGCATAGGGTAAACATCAGCCTGGACACCATCAATGCGGATCAATACCGAGCCATTACCAGAGGCGGCGATATCGGGGACGTAATTAGAGGAATTGAAGCGGCAAAACAGGCCGGCCTCTTCCCCATCAAAATCAATTGCGTGATCAAGCGAAGCCCCGATGAGCTTGCAGCGCTCGAGGTGAGAAAATATTGTGAAGCACAGGGCTTAGTCGCGAGGTTTATCGACGAGATGGACATCGAGAAAGGTCAATACGGAGTTGTCCACGGAGGCAGCGGCGGCAATTGCGCTAGCTGCAATCGCCTGCGCCTGACGAGCGATGGCTTCTTGAAGCCTTGTCTTTTCAATGACATCGCTTTCAACATCCGCCAGATAGATTATCGAGATGCCCTGCGCGCGGCGATCGAGCAAAAACCCGAATGCGGAGACAAAAGTACTTCACACAAGTTCTATAACATCGGCGGGTAAGTGCGGCCCAGCCAATATCTAGAGGATGGGTATGAACAACACGATATTTCGTTTCGATGTACCACAAAACGAGCCCCAATTTAATTACGCTCCAAATTCACCCGAACGGGAGGGGATTGCGAAGGAGCTGGAACGCCTGAAAAAGGAGATTACCGAAATCCCCCTGATCATCAACGGCAAGGAAGTGCGGACGGGTAATACCGAATCGATTCCGATGCCGCACGATCACAGGCACACCCTGGCGACCTATCACCTGGCTGGGGAAAAAGAGGCCGCTGCCGCCATCGCGGCCGCGCAGGCCGCCAAGCACGAATGGATGAATCTTTCCTGGGTGGAACGCGCCTCCATTACCTTGAAAACAGCCGCGCTGATGGCCAGGAAATATCGCTTCACGCTCAATGCCGCCACGATGCTGGGACAAAGCAAGAATGTCCACCAGGCTGAAATCGATGCTGCCTGCGAGACGATCGATTTTTTGCGCTACAACGCATATTTTGCATCCGAAATTTATGCCAATCAGCCTCGCTCAGGATTCTCACAGCTGAACCGCATGGAATATCGGCCGCTGGAAGGATTCGTATATGTGGTGAGCCCGTTCAACTTCACCGCCATCGGCTCCAACCTGAACATGTCGGTGATTCTGATGGGCAACACCACCATCTGGAAACCGGCCACGACCTCCTTGTATGCCAACTATGTACTGATGAAGATATTCCAGGAGGCAGGCGTTCCTGACGGCGTGATCAACTTCCTGCCCGGAAACGGACCACAGATCAGCAAGACCATCGTCCCCGATAAAAACCTGGCCGGCATCCATCTCACGGGTTCCAACGCGACCTTCAATTCGCTGTGGAAACAGGTCGCGGCCAATCTGGAAAACTACCGCTCCTATCCACGGCTGGTCGGCGAGACTGGAGGGAAGGACTTCCTTTTCGCTCACGCCTCTGCGAATCCCCACCCCTTGGCCACAGCTCTGATTCGCGGCGCCTTTGAGTACCAGGGACAGAAATGCTCGGCGGCATCCAGGGCGTACATCCCACGATCCCTCTGGAAACAGGTGCGTCAACTGCTCCAGGAGATGGTTGCGGAAATCAAGATCGGAGATGTCTGCGATTTCAAAAATTTCATGAATGCCGTCATTGATAAAACCGCATATATCCGGATCATGGGCTACATCAGCCAAGCCAAGGCCAATCCCGACTGCGAAATCCTCTGCGGCGGCAAGGGAAATGACCAGACGGGATACTTCATCGAACCCACGATCATTGTTACCACGGATCCCAAGAGCCGGACCATGGTGGAAGAGATTTTCGGTCCAGTGCTGACAATTTTTGTGTACGAAGACAACCAGTTTGAAGAGACGTTGAGGCTCTGCGATGAGACTTCCCCGTATGCTCTGACCGGCGCGATTTTCACGAATGACCGGTATGTTTTTGTCAACGCTTGCCAGGTTTTGCGCTACGCTGCCGGCAATTTTTATCTCAATGACAAACCCACCGGGGCGATGGTCGGCTTGCAGCCATTCGGCGGCGCTCGTGGCTCGGGCACCAATGATAAAGCAGGTGGGCATCTGAATCTGCTGCGCTGGATAAGCCCTCGAACCATCAAAGAGACTTTTGTTCCACCTTACAATTTTGCCTATCCCTTCATGCTGTAATTGGGGAGCGATACGGCAAAGAGAGGGCGTTTTTGCACCTGATCCCACCCGGGGAGTCAACGGGCAAGTCTTTTGACTCTACGAGTGGCATGCACTAGGAGCCCGTCCGAGAATTAGGAGGGGTCGCGCGCATGGGGCTTGCGGGGCGAGCTCAAGGCGCGAGGAGGAGGAGGCGATGTCGGTGCACATCGTTGACGACGAGCAACGCGGAGATCGCCCCGCAACCCCCATGCGCCCTTCGGGTTCCGGCGGCGCGGGGGCATCTGCGGCGTTGGCGCTCCTCGACGATGTACAGCGACATCGCCTGCGTCG
>JBGQNR010000170.1:0-14090 GCA_041501225.1 Acidobacteriota bacterium | reverse complement strand
TTCGGCCTGTTGAGAGATCTGAGAGATTGAGGCTTCCAGGAGCCTGCCTTCTTCCTTGGATTGCGACTGTTCAACCCGGCGGTCGCGGCATAAAGGAAAAGTGTACCCTGGAGAAGGCGTCGGCGGGGGAGGGGGAGCGGTTCCCGACGTCGGAAACCGCTCTCCCTCCCCCCTGATTTCAAGTTTCAGGTTCCCTATTACAAGTTTCAGGTCAATGCCAGGTGCGCCAGCCCCTTCCCACTACCACTCTGGGAGAATTCCAGACGCTCTCCCCGCCAATTCATGCTATCCTCAGCCCATCAGCTCAGAAGCAATTGCATATTATTCGGCACTTGAACTTCGCACGCAACATGCGCATCGAAACGCGCATCCTCGAAGGCGACGATGTCGCGCAGAAGCTGGTGGATTTTGCGCGCCGCAATCAGATCACGCAGATCTATCTCGCCCGGCCGCGCGAACGCATGCCGCTGCCATGGCTGTCACGCAATCTGGTTCAGAAGATTGCTTCCCTAGCGCGGGACATGCAGATCGTGATCGTCTCGGAGCGCGACTCGTAAGGCCAACAAAGAGGGACAACTCCATCTGCCAGCCGTGAAGGGATTCGCAGGGGAGAACCCACGGAAAATCGTCTCAGATTTATGAAGGTTTGAGGATGCATCAATGTTTTGTCCTCCCCCACAGGTGAGGGCTCGGATCGTTTTCGAAGTCGGCCGGCATACCCGCCGTGCATGTGAGTGATCCATGATCAATTCATCAAGGGTGCTATTTTTGTCGTTTCCTATAGTCATCCTCCTGGCTTGCGGACTCAATGACCTCGGATCGCGGGCGGCCTTGATCACACAAGAGCAAACTAGAGATGTGCCGCTGCAAGTCGAGATGAAACATGTGGGCGAGTTCATCTTTACCACTGCGCCGTTTGAGTCCTGTCACGCCTCCACTATCGTTGAGTTGCGCAACGGGGATTTTCTTGCGGCCTGGTTTGGCGGTTCGGCGGAAAGCAGGCCGGACGTCGCCATCTGGGGCGCTCGCCTTGCAGGCGGTCGGTGGTCGGCGCCGTTTGAACTCGCACGCGAGCCAAACATCGCCACCTACAATCCGGTGTTATTTTTCACAAAAGATGAACGCTTGTGGCTCTACTACAAGTTTGGCCCGGGCCCGACTGGTTGGAGCGCGGCGCGGCGCTGGAGCAGTGACGACGGCAAGAGTTGGTCGATCGTGGAACATCTGCCTGCCGGGCTGTATGGCCCGATCCGGGCCAAGCCGCTGGTCATGCTCGACGGCGCCATTGTCAGCGGAAGCTCGGTAGAGAGCTACCAATCATGGGCCTGTTGGATCGAACGGAGCGTCGACGGCGGCAAGACGTGGACGCGATTCGGCCCCATTACCGTCCCAGGAGATGTTGATTCTGC
The DNA here is from genome assembly GCA_041501225.1 of Acidobacteriota bacterium. GTDB lineage: Bacteria > Acidobacteriota > UBA6911 > UBA6911 > UBA6911 > JAFNAG01. Next base: position 12,681 of record JBGQNR010000170.1, on the reverse strand, counting down.
CGGCAAGGGAGGCGGCACTCAGCCTGCGGTTTCGGCAGGGCGGAGGCTTCCGGACGGGATCATTCAGCCGTCGGTCATTTCCCTGGGCGGCAAACGGTTGCGATTCTACGCGCGCTCTACCGCCCGCATAGGCAGGATATGCGTTGCTGATTCCGCCGATGGCGGCACGACCTGGACGCAGGCTCGGCCCATTGACTTACCCAATCCCAATTCCGGCATCGATGCAGTGGCATTGCGGGATGGACGGGTGGTGCTGGTTTACAACCATTCCACTAAGGAACGCACCCCGCTGAATATCGCTGTCAGCAAGGACGGAGAGCACTTTCAGATGTTCTATACGTTGGAGGATCAGCCGGGTGAATATTCCTATCCGGCGATCATCCAAGCGAAGAACGGCGATCTGCACATTACCTACACCTGGAACCGTCAGCGCATCCGCCATGTCCTGGTGCCGCTTTCGATCATCCCCAAGTGAGCCTGTCCACCGGCTGAATCCATAAATCTCGTAGAAATATCGAGGTTCCGAGCGCGATCAGAATGGATTAGACTGGACCTGTCATGATGAAACGGCTGACCATACACCCGGACAATCCGCAGGGCAGGCACTTGAGGGCCGCCGCCGAAGTTCTCGGCGCGGGCGGGCTCATTATTTATCCGACGGATTCTGTTTATGGGCTGGGATGCGATCTCTTTGACAAGAAAGCGGTCGAGAAGATTTATCAGATCAAAGGGAACGACAAGCGCAAGCTCCTCAGTTTCATCTGTCCGGATTTGAAGGGTATTGCGGAATATGCCTATGTTTCCAATCCCGCGTATAAGATCATGCGGCATCTCCTCCCCGGTCCCTATACTTTTATTCTGACGGCCACGAGACAGGTTCCCAAAATCCTGTTGGAGAAGAGAAAAACCGTCGGCATACGGGTGCCGGACAACCCGGTCTGCCAGGCTCTGCTGTCCGAATTCGGCAGGCCGGTCATCAGTACGAGCGCCCGTCTGCCCGATCAGGATTTTCTCACCGATCCCGATGAAATAGCGGCAACCTTTGCGCGCGCGGTCGATCTCTTCCTGGATGCCGGGCCCGGCGGCCTGGAACCCTCGACCATCATTGACTTGACCCAGGAAGAGCCCATGCTGATCCGGCAAGGCAAAGGCCCGCTGCAGTGATCCTGCCGAGTGCGCCGATTCCTCGAGACAGTGGGGTAGGCTCTGATGTAAACCATTGAAATCCAGGCGTGGACAGTGGGTGCGGAAGAGTGTCTTGCAGCCGTCGTTCTTCTGTAGAGAGACTCGCGTCTTCGCAGTGTTATTGTAACGGAACGGACGCTAAGAAGATTGTGCTGCCACCCGCTTATGATGCGCCCCATACTCCGGCGATCGGCGTCTGGCAGTGGCGGCACTTGCCTTTCTCGAGGAGCACTTCCACCGACACGAAGCCGTTGCGTTGCACCACGACCTGTCGGCATTTGGGGCAGTAGGTGCTCTCTGCGGGGTGGCCCGGCACGTTGCCTATGTAAACAAAGCGAAGCCCCTCCCCGTCGGCGATGGCCTTGGCGCGTTCGAGAGTGCTAACGGGCGTTGGCGGCAGGTTCTTCAACAAGTATTCCGGATGAAACCTCGAAAAGTGAATAGGTACATCCTGGCCCAACTCGGCCCTGATCCAGCGGGCAAACCCCTTGAATTCTTCGTCACTGTCATTCAAGGTCGGTACCACCAGCTGGACGACTTCCATCCAGACGCCTTGCTTGCGTATGGTCACGAGAGCGTCGAGCACAGGCTTTAGCTCGCCATTCACCACTTCCTTATAAAACTTTTCCGAGAAAGCCTTCAAGTCCACTTTGATGGCATCGACCGAGCGGCACACGTTCTTCAAGACGTCCTGCTGAACATACCCTCCGGTCACCAGTACGCTCTTGAGACCAGCCGCGTGTCCTGCCGCAGCCGCATCGAGCATGTATTCGCAGAAAACCACCGGCTCGGAGTAGGTATATGCGATAACCGGGCATTGATACTTCCTGGCCTGGACGGCGACCTGATCGGGAGGGAGGTAGGTTGCTTGGACCTGCTCCGGCCTGGCTTGCGAAATCTGCCAGTTCTGGCACATCTTGCAGTTGACGTTGCAGCCGGCAGTTGCGATCGAGAACGCCGAGCTTCCGGGGAGGAAATGAAAGAACGGCTTCTTCTCGATGGGATCCACGTTTGACGCTGCGACGCGCGAGTGAACCAGCGTGAAGTAAGTGCCACCGCGGTTTTCGCGAACGCCGCAATAGCCGCGTTCACGGTCGTCGATGACACATTCACGGGGGCACAGTTTGCATTTGATCTTCTTGAAGGGGAGCTTTTCGTAGAAGCGCGCTTCCACAACAAACTGGGAATCGTTCCCGGTCAAAGGTGACGCCTTAGAGGAAGAGACCTGATACGCCGCTGCGCAGGCAACTGCCAGACAAGGGAGAGAGGCGGCTTTAAGAAAGTCGCGCCGATTCAACGTGCTTTCATCAGAACACGGATTCCCAAGATTCATCATTTGCCGGTCCTGCAGTCTTGTCATTCTATCACCTGAATCCGCGCCGGATCACAAGTGCCGAGGCGATGCCGCGCGTCGGCCGCCGTGGCAATGTAAGTCGGTTCGCGCTTTAACCGTCGCAAGGGTTCCAACCCTTTTTCGGCCCTCTTCTGCTCGATGATCTGCCAGCCGGTATAGTCCAGCGCCACAGGATCCGTGCCCACGATCAATCCATTGTAAGGCCAGGTCCACTGAGGCATGAAGGAAGGTCCTCCCTCGTACTGCGCCGTGATGGCGTCGCAAATGGTCAGCCGGACCTTTTGCCTGATTGGCGGGAGCATGTTGACATCGGCGACGTAGGGGTCGCCGACATTGAGATGGTATTTGTTCGGGTTGTGGATGGCGCCGAACATGTTCTTGAGTGCGCCGGTGACGCCGGTGATCCCATGGTCCTTGAGCACCGGCAGGTTGATCACGGCGTCGCAGACGCGCGTGAGCGTGGTGGAAACGAGACTCCCCACATTCCCATAAACAGAGAGCTCCTGCTCGTAACCGGCTGAGTCGTTGCCGAAGCAACGAATGACGGAGTTCCGGTCGGCAATTCTGAAGCCGGCGCTCTCGAGGTCCGCGTTCAGCCGATCCCAGATCACGATGTTCCGGACGCCCGCCTGCTGGAGCCGTTCGCAGATGGCCTCCACCAGCTGCCGGTTTGTCGAAATGCCTTTGCCGGCCAAACAGTTTACCTTCAGCCCGACCACTTCTCCAGGACGCACCACCTGCTTCCACGCTTCGATCGGGCTGTTTCGGTCGTAATAACTCTGCAGCGCTCGGTCCAGGATCTTCAACAGGGAATCCTGGTCCGGCCCGGATTTCATTTTTTGCAGCTGCGGGTCGCGGGCAATTACGACTCTTGATTTTCTCTCTGGCTGAGAGCCAATTGGTGCATGAGGCTTGTCGCCAGCGCCCAGCCATCCAGCTGCATAGGTCGAACCCACCAGCAGACCCGACTTCAGGAAAGCGCGGCGCAGCATCTTATCGGTTTTCATAATCATAATTTATGGCTTCTTGCACCCAAGCTTGCTGCCGGCATTATAACAGATCGAAGTCAGGGTTCTGCTGCCGCTCAGTCTTTCGGGCCCTTCGTTTTCTTCAGTTCCCGGAGTTCGGAGGTGCGGTCCACGAGCACATCCCGCGAATAGCGATTGCGCCCCGCAGGATCATCGATTTCTGCAAAATCAAAACAGAAGAAATTGCTGTCCGTGTGGGAAACCTCCTTCTGTAAAACCTCCTCGACCTTGGGCGTCACGACGCTGGAGCCGATGTTTTCTTCTTCGTAAAGCAGCCGCGGCATGTACGAAACAAACAGATCCGAACCCGGCACGTCCTTGGGCAGGCTGAGAAAATAGAAACGCGAACTATCCGGAACCGTGGGGTACCATTGCTTCAACTGCACGACAATCCTGTCCAGATCAACTCTCGCGTTCTAATTGCCTTCCCAAACAAATCCGACATATCTGGTGTTTATCGTGAAGTATTGGTAATACGTTAAGGCCAGGACCGCATAGGCCAGAACGTGAGCGATCATCCCCCAGCGCCGTAGCGTCCTGAGAATGGTATGACCAATCACTCCCAGCAGGGTAATGGTCAAGCTGAAAAAGGGGAGGTATAGATACATTTGACGCCGGGCATTTACCAGAAAGACAACGGGAAGAAGCGCGATTATGAAGGTGAGGAGGGCCCAAATGAGTATCTTTTGGCGCAAGAGCGCCGCCCAAACGGCCAGCAATGCAATGCTGCCATAGAGCATCAGGGGGCTCTTGATCACTTCATGCCCGAAAGACACACACGATAAATAGTATTTCATCCCCTCTACAAAAGCCCGATAACTCAGTTCCAAATAGTAGGGATATGCGGGCGAGGAACTAAAATCGGTCACGCCTCTCTTATAAAGAATCACAAACAGTAGCGAAATGGCATAATACGGCCGCTGCCGCTTCATGATCCGGATAAAGGCGGTGATGCGCTCGCTCCGGCTCATCAATGCTTTTCGATCTAAGGCAATTAGTTCGAAGATAAGCAGGGTCAAAGGTAATACAACCACAATTTCCTTGCTGCGCGTACCCAGAAAAAAACAAAGAAGCGCACCAATATATTTGTATGGGTTCGCAGTTTCCCGATCTTGAAGGTACAGCAACAGGCAAGCCGTCCAGAACAGGAAGGCCATACTGTCGTACATTACGGGAGGAGTATAGGCATTTTGGCAGGTAAGGTAACTAAAGCCCCAGGCCGGCGCAGCCAGGGCAGCGAAGCACTTGTTCTGAAGCAACCGCAAGGCGAGAAAATATCCGAGAAAAACATTGGCGAGGTGCAGCCCCAAAAGCACTGCGATCCAGGGAAGCGGGTGCACGCCGAGAAATCGATAGAGCAACGTGAAGACCAGGTTGCCCAGGGGTCTGGGATTCCGGTCGTGGTTGGGAGCGAGAAAGCCTTAAAAGTGTCTCTGAGGTGTGTAGTCAATGCCTCTGGAAATATTCATGTAATCATCCGCGAACAACGCGGGATGCTCAAAGGTGTTCCAATACTGCCAGAGCACGAAAACAACAATGGATGCTGCCAGCAGGAGATCCACCCAATAGCGGCGCTTGGCGCGTATTTGCATATCTGCAACTCCCCCAGGCCTCCGAATGAACCGCCGGATAGAGTCGGATTCTGGAAATGAAATCGAGCCTCTACGGAATGAGTTCGGGATCTGGATGTTTGGCCCCTAATTCCGGAGCGCCCTGTTCAGGTCGACCAATGCAAGACAGTCTGGAAAACGGGGTACTAACAGTGGATCTTCCCGTTCAGCCTGATAAGAATCGTATTTCTACATCGGGTATGTGCCAGGCGCAAGCGATATTCACCTGGAAGCACGCGCTCCAGGATTGCCGGCGATCACGAGCAGGGACAGGCCGAAACGCAAGCGGAATCTGGCGCGGCGGAGCATGGCAGCCTCTATTTTGAGAATCGAGAGCAGCATGCGGTTCAGCCCATCGCTACCGCGCGCGCGGCGGAAGTCCGAATTGACTGCATTTCGGATTGCTGCGTGGGTGCGGCCGCGGCTCAGGTTCTGAGATAAGATGTTATGTTAACTTCGGCCGGTCGCCCCCATCTACACGAAAAACTTCATATCCTTTTAGGTTTAAGAAATTAAGAAGGTTGTGGAGCCCGCCCGCCGCTTGTTATCTTTGAGCATGAGAACGATCCAGTATCTCTGGCGGCAGCTCCTCGAATTTCTGCGATTCGGGCAAGAGGTCCTTCTTTATGCACTGATCTTTGTCTCGGCCTTCTTCCGCAACCGAGCCTCTCTGCGATGTGAGCTGGTGGCCATTCGAATATGTCCCCGGAAATGAAAATGCCGACTCATTTTTGCGCGCCCCCCAAGGGGACCATCAACGGGGCTGCGTTGTGGGGAGGAGTTTGCGCATCCTCTTGCAATGAAAGGTGATTGGGAATATGCTGCGCCATGGTATCCAACCTGTGGGGCGGGACTCGATTGCAGATAGAAATGACAGTGAATTGAGTTTGTTGTGAACTCGAACAATATGCTTCTGCACGAAGTTGTTTTGTCCTGGCTGATGAGCTTTGGATTCTCAACGCGTCAGATGTACCCAAGCTTGAGGTCGCGCTGCAGACTGCCGAGCGGTGCGTTCGGCGGGGCGATGCGTGGCGGGTCTTGCCGTGAGCACATAAAGAACTGCGGTTGTTTTCACCTTGATCGGAATGGAGCCATGAAAGAGACAAGAACGAATCGGCGCGGCTTTATCAAAGCGATTGCCAGCTCGGCAGCTGTATACCCTGCTTTTCCCCGCAAAGCTTTCAGCTTGGGTGACGGTGCGTACGGCGGGCATCCTGTGGAAAGTCGAGCGCGGGCGCAGCGGCAGACTTCGCCCAGAATCAAGTTTGCGGTAATTGGAATCAACCACGACCACATCCACAGCCAAATCGGAGCCGTGCTGCGGGGCGGCGGTGAGTTGGTTTCGTTCTACGCAAAAGAGCCGGATCTCGCCGCCGCCTTCAGCAAGCGGTACCCCCAGGCGAGGCTTGCGGGCGGCGAGCAGGAGATCCTCGAGGATCGCGCGCTTCAGCTCGTGGTGAGCGCGTCCATCCCTGAAGAGCGCGCGCCTCTGGGTATCAGGGTGATGCAGCATGGCAAGGACTACATGGCGGACAAACCGGGCATTACCACCCTCGAACAACTCGCCGAAGTGCGACGTGTGCAGGCGCAAACGCGCCGTATCTACTCGATCATGTATAGCGAGCGCTTTGAAAACGGCGCGACCGTCAAAGCCGGGGAGTTGGTAAAAGCAGGGGCGATCGGCCGGGTCATTCAAACCGTCGGGTTGGGGCCGCATCGCATGAACCCAAGTCAAAGGCCTCCCTGGTTCTTCGAGCGTCAGAGGTACGGCGGCATCCTCTGCGACATCGGTTCCCATCAAGCCGATCAGTTCCTGTTCTTCACCGGCTCGTCTCGGGCTGAGGTGGTTTTCGCACAGATCGGCAATGTTCACCACCCGCAATATCCCGCGTTTGAGGATTTCGGTGATATGGTGCTGCGCGGCGACGGCGGGACGGGCTATATTCGCCTGGATTGGTTCACGCCGGATGGCCTGGCAACCTGGGGGGACGGACGGTTGACAATCCTCGGCACCGACGGCTACATCGAAGTCCGCAAAAACATTGATATTGCGGGGAAAACCGGCAGCAGCCACTTGTTCCTGGTGGATCAGAAAGAAACTCGATACATGGATGGCAGCAACCAGGCGCTGCCCTACGGCGAGCAATTGGTCTCGGACATCCTCAACCGGACCGAGACGGCAATGTCGCAGGCGCACTGTTTCCTTGCAACCGAGTTGGTACTGAAAGCCCAGAAGCAGGCGCAAAATCTGAACCTCAGGGTGTGATCAGGCCTGCCTGCTTCGGCTGCCCCAGTTGCGCCCCTGAATGAAGCGCAGAGGGCTCTCGTTCGCGGGTAAACAGAGCGGAGTCCCATGTTCAGACGAACCAAGATTCACTTCCAGCAGTTCACAGCAGGGATGGCGCTATGACAAACAATCGCAGAAACGCAATGCCGCGTCGCCAGTTCATCGAAACAGCAGTCAAAGGGACCGTTACCTCCGCCATTGTCGTTCACGGCTTTCCTACCGTGGTTCCGGCCTCCGTGTTCGGAAGGAACGCTCCCAGCAACCGGATCAACATCGGCGCCATCGGGATGGGCCGCATCTCGCGTGGACACGATATGCCGGGCGTGTGGAAGTACGACAACGCCCAGATTACTGCGGTTTGCGATTTTGATCGCAGAAGAGTGGAAGACGCAAAGAAACTGGTGAATGAGTACTACAGCAAGAAGACGGGGAAGACTTACGGCGGCGTCACCGGCTACGATGATTACCGCGAACTCCTCAAAAACAGGGACATCGACGCCGTACTGATCAGCACTCCGGACCACTGGCATGCGCTCATCGGCATTCATGCGGTGGAAGCCGGCAAAGACGTGTATCTGCAAAAGCCGGCTTCCCTGACCATTGCCGAAGGCAGGGCGTTGAGCAATGCGGTCCAGCGCACGGGACGCATTCTGCAGATTGGCAGCCAGCAGCGCTCCTCGCCGCAGTTCCGCTACGCCGCAGAACTGGTCCGCAACGGGCGCATCGGCCAGTTGAAGACGGTGTATGTGGGCCTGCCGGTGGACCCGTCAGGCGAGGTGGAGCCGGAGATGCCCGTTCCCCGCAATCTGAATTACGAGATGTGGTTGGGCTCCACCCCTTACGTGTACTACACCGAGGAGCGTGTCCACCCGCAAAACAGTTACGACCGCCCGGGCTGGCTGCGCTGCGAGCAGTTCGGGGCCGGGATGATTACGGGTTGGGGCGCTCACCATATAGACAGCGCGCACTGGGCGATGGGAGCAGAATACACGGGGCCGGTTGAAGTTTCCGGCTCGGCAGAATTTCCGGCCAGCGGGTTGTGGGACGTACACGGCAAGTTCAAAACCGAAGGCTTGTACGCCGATGGCGTGCGCATGATCATCAGTGACGAGTTACCGAACGGCATCAAATTCGAGGGGTCCAAAGGCTGGGTGTTCGTCTCGCGCGGCAATGAGTCCGTGACCGAAAGCGATCCGGTAGCAAAGCTGAAAGATGCGCAGGCGCTGTCCGCCAGCGATCCTAAAATCATCACTTCGATCATCGGGCCTGATGAAATCCATCTGTATGAAAGCAAGGATCATCACGGCAATTGGCTCGACTGTGTGCGGTCGCGGCAACAGCCCATCGCGCCGATAGAGGTCGGGCACAGGGCTTGCTCGACTTGCCTGGTTCATCACCTAGCCATGAAATTGAAGAGGAGGCTGTTCTGGGATCCGCTCAAAGAGCGATTCAAGAATGACGACGGGGCCAACAGCATGCTGTCTCGCCCCCAACGCTGGCCCTATATCACCAGTTGACGGGAGATTGGCAAAACAGGCGCTCCAGCCCGCACTTCTCACCAGATTTCGTAGCGAGGCGGCGCAGACGGGCATGGATACAAGGCGCGCGACCGAGGGCTCCGCAGGCGTACTCGACAGTACGTCGAGGAGCCCGACCGAGCGCAACGCAGTAGACATGCCCGGATCCGCCGCCGCAGTAGAAAGCTGGTGAGAAATGCGGGCTGGCTAGTTGCTTGCATCTCTCGGGCAGATGCGGCAGCCCGCGATGCGGAACATCCCAATTGTCAAAATATCATGCGCCGCGGCTGAGGCGGACGCCGGGCTGCCTGACCTGCAACTCTCAGCGGTATTCGGAGAAAATATGATTACACGTCGAGATGTCGTTGTGGCTTTCTTCGCAACTGGTGTGATCCTCTGCCTTGTTGCGGTTGCCGGCCAAAAAACACCGGTGATGCAGTCCTCAATCTTCGATTGGAACTCAATTCCTGCCGAGCAGACGGATATCGGCGCCGTGCGGCATTTCTTCCAGACGCCGACCGCATCGCTGGACGAATTGGAGTGCCATGTGACGACCGTGAATCCGGGAGCGACATCGCACCCGCCGCATAAGCACTCTGACGAAGAGCTGGTGATCATGAAGGAGGGGACAGTTGAGGCTTTCGCGAATGGCGAGACGAAAACGATCGGGCCGGGATCGCTGATCTTTTGCGCATCCAATCAGCTGCACGGTGTACGAAACGTCGGGAAAGTCCCGGCAACCTACTTCGCAATCCGGTGGACCTCTCCAGGCATGAAAAAGTAGCGATAACAAAACGGTGTCGGGCGCCCGAATGGAAGACCTGGCTAAAACCCCTGCCCGGGCGAAAGTGGAATCGGGACGGAGTAAATGATGAACATACCAACGTTTCGCATTGATGGCCGAAATGCAGTTGTGACCGGGGCGGGTAGCGGGATAGGCCGAGCCATCGCAATCGCCCTGGCGCATGCGGGCGCGGATGTGGTGATGACCGAACTGCCCGGCAAGGAGGACGCGGCGCAACAGACCGCCTCTCAAGTCCGGGCGCTTGGGAAGCGTGGGATGGTTCTGCCACTGGACGTGACGCAGGTAGATTCGATCCAGATGATGGTCCGGCGGGTCTTGGAAGAATGGGATCACATCGACATCCTCATGAACAATGCCGGGATGAACATCCGCAAGTGGGCGGTCGACGTCTCCGAGTCGGACTGGGATCCGGTGCTGGATACGGATCTGAAGGGGGTTTTCTTCTGTACGCAGGCAGTGGGGAAACATATGATCGCGCGCGCCCAGGGGGGCAAGATCATCAACATGGCATCCCAGGTGGGATTGGTTGGTTACAGCGAAAGGGTCGCCTATTGCTCGGCCAAAGCAGGAGTGATCAACATGACCCGGACGCTGGCGTTCGAATGGGCAAAGCACAAGATCAACGTGAATGCCATCGCTCCGACCTTTGTCAACACCCCCTTTGTTGCCGCCCTCCTTGAGGACGAAAAGGTCCGCAAGGAGGTGCTCAGCCGCATCCCGCTGGGGCGCGTGGCCGAGGTCGAGGATGTTCTCGGAGCGGCGGTGTTTCTGGCCAGCCCTGCATCCGATATGGTTACTGGGCATACCCTGGTGATTGATGGCGGCTGGACTGCCGTCTGACAAAGCAGCCGGGCACTCATTCTTTATTTCTGGAGAAGCTAATGGTGGATCAGGAAACCATTAACCGGTTGCGCCGAATCGCGGCCGAAATCCGATTGCTGGTGGTCAGGATGATGGGAACCGGCAAGGCGCACCATTTCGGCGGGTCGTTATCTGCTGCCGATATCATTACCGCCCTGTACTTTTACAGGATGCGCTTCGACCCCAAAAACCCGAAATGGCCGGAGCGCGACCGTTTGATCATGAGCAAAGGGCATTCTGTCCCCATCCAGTATGCCGCTCTGGCGATGCTAGGGGTCTTTGATGTTGACGAGTTGTTTACATTGAAGAAGCTGGGCAGCAGGCTGCAGGGCCACCCGGCCATGCACCTTACCCCGGGATTGGAAGGGTGTACCGGTGCGCTGGGCGAGGGTTTGTCTTATGCCAACGGAATAGCCTTAGCCGCCCGTGTCAACGGCCTCAGCTACCGGGTATTCTGCGCGATCGGAGATGGCGAGCTGCATGAGGGACAGATCTGGGAGGCCGCGATGACGGCGCCCAGGAGGGGACTTGTCAATGTGACCGTCCTCATCGACCGCAACCGGCTCAAAGCCATGGATGCCACCGACAGCTCTAAGACCATGGATCCGCTGCCACTGCGCTGGGAGAGTTTTGGATGGGCCGTGCAGGAGATCGATGGGCACAACATGCGGGAAATCTGCGACGCCCTTGATTGGGCCTGCAGCCAGCAGAGCCGGCCTGCAGCGATCATCTGCAACACAATAAAAGGAAGGGGTGTTTCTTTCTTCGAAGGCGAGGCGGGGTTTCACAACGCGCCCATTTCTGATGGACAGTATGAAAAAGCCGTGCAGGAGCTGGAAACGCACTTGCGGCAATTGGAGGGAGTGAATGCCACAGCTTTCTGAAACCCGCTTTGCCTATGGAGATGCATTGTTGCAGCTCGGCGTGGAGCGCTCCGATGTGGTCGTGCTCGATGCCGACCTCTACAAGTCCACCCGGACGGTGCTCTTTCGAGACAAATTCCCGGAGCGTTTCTTCGATATGGGGATCTCGGAATCCGACATGGTCAGCACAGCCGCAGGGATGGCTGCCAGCGGGCTGATTCCATTCTGCAACAGCTTTGCCATTTTCATCACCGGTGTTTGCTACATTCCCATCCGTACGCAGATCGCTTACCCGTCGCTGCCGGTCAAGCTGGTGGGATCGAGCGCCGGGTTAACGCAGGGCCCCGATGGCGCTAGCCATCAATCGCTGGAAGATATCGCCTTGATGCGCGTTTTGCCGAACATGACGGTGCTCTCGCCCGCGGATGACATCGAAACGACTCAAATGACCCTTGCAGCCGCCGATTGGCCGGGGCCTGTGTACATGCGCGTGGGACGATATCCGGTGCCCCGGGTACACAGTGACACCCATAAGGTTCAAATTGGGAAAATTACCGTCTTGCGGGAAGGGGGCGATGTGGTCATCTTCGCTACCGGAGCCATGGTCTGGAAATCCCTCGAGGCTGCCGAACTGCTCGCGCAGCGACATTTCGAAGCAAAAGTGATCAACGTTTCAACCATCAAGCCTCTTGACTCACCGGCAGTTCTGAGCGCGATAGAGGGCGCGGCGCTGATGGTGAGCGTTGAGGAACACAGCGTGATCGGCGGGTTGGGAAGCGCGATTGCCGAATGCACCTCGGCGCAGGCGGGTGTCCCACGCCTGTTGAGGCTGGGCGTTCAGGACAAGTTTGGCGAATCGGGGCTGGCAGACGAGCTTCTGGAAAAACATGGCCTTCAACCTGCCGGCATTACAGCGCAGATACTCTCTTCTCTCTCCTGAAAACAGCGGAGCTTTGTCGCATCTCACCGCCAGAGGTGGTTACCCTGACCGAGTGAGTCTCCACCCGCAGAGCGGGTGGCCTCAGGGAGCCTCCCGGAGGGAGGCAAGGGCCTTGCGAGCCCTGAGAGGGCGCCGCAGCAAAGCCCAGGGCGTAAGCCCTGGGAATGTGCGCCCACGTAAGACAGCCCTTAAGGGGCGCAGGCTGCTTCGCCCTTTCAGGGCTCTATCGAG
>JBGQNR010000169.1:0-14237 GCA_041501225.1 Acidobacteriota bacterium | reverse complement strand
TTGCGCCCCTTCAGGGCTCCGTCTCGTAACCATCCGAACACTCGCATGATCCAACGCCATTTAAATTTCTCTACCTCGCCCGGGCAGCATAGCTTTTTCGAGTCTCACCGCCAGAGGCGGTGGTTTACCTTAACCAAATTATTTTTTGGCGGGAGGTGTGCCGCTTTGAAAATAGGCGACCAGATCCCTCATTTCCTCACCGCTCAGTGCAGGCCAGGACAACTTTTTTTCGCGCAAGAGAGATTCCATGCGCGGGCCGTGATTCCAGATCGCCGCGAGCAGAGAGTAAGGCGATGCCGTTGCCTCGGATTGCACCAGAGAAGCGGCGGCCGCCGCCTTTCCTGCGGTTGGGGAATGACAATTAGCGCATTGCTTAAGACGATAAAGATTGCTGCCCGTCTGAGGGTTCCCAGATGAGCCGTAAGCCTTGAGCCAGTAGATATAGGAGAGAAGGTCCTCCATTTCCGGCAGTGAAATCTTGGGATATGGAATTCCGCTGGAAGCGAACATTTGCGACATCCGGGGGTGATGGTTCCAAAGGCCGGCAATCAAGGAACTCACGCTCGCCACAGTGCCGGAAGAGGCGAGATTGGGCGCGGGATGAGATGGATCGGTCCCGGATTTATGGCAGCCCCCACAGCCCTTGGAACTGAAGAGAGTCCGTCCGCGCGCAGGATCACCGGGCACGACCATTTCCATCTCAGTGGGTGTGCGGGTGCTGGCACGCAGGAATGCCACGAGATCCGCAACCTCCTTCCCCTGAAACTGCGGCCATGGGATACGCTTCTGCAACATGTTCGTGAACATGTCGTTGCCATGGTTCCAGATGGCCACCGCCAGGGCCACGGGCCCTGTGAATTGGGACATCTCGTAGACAGCCCTCCCCGGTTTGCCCGCTGCCTGCAGCGGGTCCGCAGCATGACACTGAAAGCAACCCCTGGATCTGAAAATCTTCTCGCCAATCCCGGCCTCACCGGGCTCGGAGTTGTAGTTCAGGTAGTAAAGGTAGGCGATGATGTCCCGGAATTGCATTGCGCTCAGCAATGCGCGCGCTTCATTGTCCCGTTCGATCACGGCATTCATACGTGACCAATGGGACCAGACGGAAGCGCACAGCTCGTAAAGGTTGCGTCCCATGCCGACGGACGCTAGGGCAGGCCCTCGCTTGCCGCCGGCACTCCAGACCGAATGGCAGCGGATGCAGCCCTTGCTCATGATGAGGTCCCGCCCGGCTTTGGCATTTCCGGGACTCTCCAGCAGTTCGGCGGCCATGAGAAGCACGAACCCGAACCCGAGTGTCAGAAGCAAAGGAATGAATTTCCGACCCAAGCCGAATTGCTGTGGCTGCGGCAGCATAGCGCCTCCTTTAGATCATAGGCTGGCAGGGAACGGCGTGCCATGTCCCTGTAACGCAGTTTTACCCATTTCCCGATCTCTGCGGTTTGACGAGGCCCGGGAGATCCCTTCAAAACCTCTGTAGAACAGAGGCCCGCGGTGGGTTCGGATCTATGGCCCCTTCCGTGAGCGCCGCAGATACTTCGAAAGATCCTGCATGTCATTCGGATCCAGCTGGATCCATTTCATGACCTCGTTTTCCATGCTTTGGTACATGATGGGAGCATGATTCCACATGGAGGTTGCCAGGCGGAGCATTTCGAATCGCTCCCCGCCCTCCAGGAGGTTGGGCCCTTGCTTGTTCCGCCCATGGCAGGTGATGCAGCCCTTCGAGACGAAGAGTTTTTCTCCTCGAGGCGCATCACCCTCATCCCGGGAAAAATGGAGAAAATACACATAGGCGAGGATGTCTGCCAACTCGCTGTTTTCGAGGCGTGGGAAGGCCATACCCCGCGCGGCTATCGTTGCCTGCATGGCGAAACTGTGGTTCCAGATCAGGCCGCAGATCTCGGACATGGACTTGCGTAGTTGTTGTTTGGAGAGATCCGGACCGATCGATTTTCCCCCGCCCGACTGATGGCAGCGCGCGCAACCCTTCGAACGGAAAAGGCTCGCACCGCGGGCCAGATCCGGCAGGGGCAAATAGGCGGTTTCAGCGACTGAAGAGGTAACCTCACTGCGAATATAGGCCTGCAAATCCGCCATCTCCCTTCCCTGGAAGAGCGGCATCGCGATGCCGCGAGCCTGCTGGGTCTCTCGCATGGTCCGCCCGGCGTTCCACATGGCTTGGGACAGGTTGACGGGCGCCACATAAGCGCCGAACCGCACAAGGGGCAGAGCGCCGTCCCGCAGCGAGTGGCACGAATCACAGTGCTTTCCCTGAAACACCTGCTTGCCGAGTTCGGCACTCCCCGGCCGATCCAGAAGCTTCAGGTAGTAGATGAAGCTGATAATGTCGGCCATTTCCTTTTCGGAAAGAGTGGGCCATTCCCGTCCCTTTTGCTTCAGCAGTTGGACCATCCTGGGAGTATGGTTCCAAAACATCGAAGCCAGTTGTTGAAATGATTGATCCGCGCCCGTCGCGGCGAGGTCGGGTCCAAGCTTGCCGCCGATGCCCCAGATCGAGTGGCAGGTTATGCACCCTTTGGAGGTGATCGCCTGCATGCCGTAAAGAGGATTGGCAGTGTCGAGACGCACAGGCGCATCCTCGGCGCGCAGAAACAAACCAGCCAACAATAGGGCTCCTGCAATCAGGAGCGTTATGCGTTGACATGCCGTCAAGGTCACGAATCCCTCCTCACAGCGGTGTAGCGGCCCTCGCCGGTTGCACCCCGGCCGCGGGCAAGGTCTCGGGAAGATAGTCCGAAACTCGATGCGTCAACTCAACCAGCGATTCTTTCCCTTCGCGCAACTCCCAGATGGAAACCATCGGGAAGAACTTGCTGGCGATCATGTAGAGCAGAATGAAGCCGGAAAACGTACCCGCCATGATACCCAGCTCAACCCAGGAAGGCGCGTAGCGGGCAGGCTGATAGAGGTTCAAGCGCGGATTCATTGATGTAGGAACCACGATATTGAAGCGCTCGAGCCACATTCCGATCACCACGAAGCAGGATGCCACCGTGGTTCCCCATGCATTGCGCGTCTTCTTGCGGCACATGAGGCAAAAGGGGATGAGCGAGCAGGACAATACCATGATCCAGAATGGCCAGGCGTAGTGGCCCGAGAGCTTGTCCCAGAATGTGCGCATCTCCGCGGCCTCCTGCCCGTAAAAGGCAGTCAGGTACTCCGCAAACGTGAAGTAGGCCCATAGACAACTCATGAGCAGCAAGAGGATCCCCATGTTGTTGAAATGGGCTTCCTTGAAGTAATTCTCGAGATGGTAGACTTTCCGGAGAATGGCCATTGCGATCAGCAGGGCTGCGATCCCTGAATAAATCGCGCCCATGACGAAGTAGGGGCCGAATATGGTGCTATGCCACATCGGTCGCAGCGTAAGGGCGAAGATCCAGCCGATGACGGTGTGCACGGAGATCGCGACCGGGATCACCGCCACGGCCAGCACGCTGATGGTCTTTTCCAGGAGGTGCTTCTGCCTAGGACTTCCATTGTAACCTAGTGCCAGCACCCTGTAGAAGCCGGGCATTTTGATTTTCCGATCGCGGATGATCGCGAGATCGGGAATCATGGGAAGATATAGATAAATTGTGCAAGACCAAAAGTAGAGTCCGATGCTCGTCACATCCCAGAGCAGCGGCGACAGGGGCTGGGCGTGCAGGATGATATTGAGAGCCCGGTCCGGCCGCCCAAGATCGATGATCGGTTGCACGGCCCCGAAGCTGATCACCAAGACCGTGATGAATTCCGCGGAGCGCGTGATGCTTCTCCTCCACTCGGCATTGCTGATGCGCAGGATCGCGGAGATCAAGGTCC
Organism: Acidobacteriota bacterium; assembly: GCA_041501225.1. Classification (GTDB taxonomy): domain Bacteria; phylum Acidobacteriota; class UBA6911; order UBA6911; family UBA6911; genus JAFNAG01. The sequence goes on along the minus strand of JBGQNR010000169.1, from coordinate 10,409 downwards.
CCGCATGGCTGATGCCGATGAAGAAAACAAAATCGATGATGTAGATTCCCCAGTATTCCGGGCTGTTCAGGCCGGTCGTGCCCAGTCCGTAGCGAAGCTGTCTTAGATAGGCGACCGACCCGAAGCAGCAGATCAACCCGAGGATCATGGCGGCATACCAGAATTTCCCCGTGGTTAGGACGAGAGGCCGGAGCAGATCCTGTTCATCCTGAGGCAGGCCTGCGAGCATCGTTTCCGGGTCGGACATGGATCAAGTCTCCTTTTTCAGGTAGAAAACCTTGGGCTCCGTGCCCAGGTCTTCCATCAGGCGCGAGGCACGCGGCGTGCGCGACAGTTCGTAAACGCGGTGGCTCGGATTTTGAAGGTCGCCGAAGACGATGGCCTTCGAGGGGCATATTTCGGCGCATGCGGGCTGATAGTCGGCTTCCGCTAGCGGCCGGTTTTCCACGCGCGCGTTTTCACGAGCCTTCTGGAGCCTGTGATGACAGAAAGTGCATTTTTCCACGACCCCCTTTGGACGCACCGAAACATCCCGATTCAACTGCCGCTTCATGCTTTCCGGCCAGTCGGGCTCGTAATAGTTGAAGTATTTGACCGAATACGGGCAGGCGTTCGCACAATAGCGGCATCCAATGCAGCGGGCATAGATCTGGGCCACAATCCCGTCCTCAGCCATGTAGGTGGCTTTCACAGGGCAAACCTTGGTGCAGGGCGGGTTATCGCATTGCATGCAGGGCCTCGGGATATGCGTGATTTTGGTTTGAGGAAATTCACCGGAGGCCTGGATCAGAACCTTCATCCATGTGATTCCACGCCCTTCCGCGAGCTGATCGTCGCTCCCGGTAGGTACGTTGTTTTCCATGGCGCAGGCGGTTTCGCACGCACGGCACCCCGTGCACCTGTCCAAATCGATCACCATTCCCCAACGAGGCATGCTCGCTCCTAGGCCTTGTAAATCTTCACTTTGGTTCCAAATCGATAGGTCAAACCGGAGAGCGGGTCGCGCTCCGGAGTAATCAGGTCGAGCGCATTGACGCTGCGTTCTTTCCCGTTGCTTCCGATCGCCCCAAGGCCATAGGGCAGATTGACCACACCGGGGGCGCATTCCGGAGAAATCACCGCGCGCACCTTAATTCTGCCCGCCGCGCTTTCAATCCAGATCCAGTCCAGTTCGCCGAAAGAACCCGCCTGCGCCTCCTTTGGACTGATCTCCGCCCAGGGATCACCAGCGATCCTGTCGAACGGCATCGAAACCAGGCGCGCCCAAGGGAGCATGCCGGCGGCACCTCCTTGAAGCTTGCCCGGGCGGTAGAGGTTCAGCGTCAGCGGCCGGTCCGGAAGAGCGATTGGCATGCCTTCGGAATGATAATGAGGTAAGAACTCTATCTCGGGTACCGCTCCATCGGATCGTGTCAGACGCTTCTGAAGCTCGCGGCTGTACAAATCAATACGGCCATCCGGATGACCGCTGTAATCGTAAAAGCTCCTCACCTGGAAATGCGGATCCACCCAGGCGCCTGTCGCGGTCAGTTTCTGCCAGAATTCATCGAATGTGGCGGACGACGACATCCACCAGCCCCTCGATTCCATCTCTCCCAGCAGGCCCTGGTCGAATGTGTCACGACTGGGCAAGCCAGCCCGGGCTTCATATAGACCCAGGGCCCGGTGCTTCAAGATTTCCTCAAAATCTTTCCATGGCATGGCTGCCGCCATTCTCCCGCCCAGGCGTCGCGCGAGATCCAGCATCAGATCGCCTGCATGACGTGTTTCGCCAACAGCGCGGATGCAGGGCTGCACGATCTCCCAACCCGCACTTGGCGAAGACGACGGGAAGAGGCGGTCTTCCCAGCGCTCGAGGGGAAGAGCTTCCGGAAGAACGAAATCGGCGTACGGGCTGGTTTCGTCGAGGAAGGGAGAGAAGGAAATCACCATCCCGATTTTTTCCAGCGCCTCCTTTATTTGAGTGCGGAAAACCGAGGAGTAGGCCGGATTGGAATAATAGACAAAGGCGATCTCCGGCCCCCCGGCCGAAACTAGAGCGGGCAGGTCTTCTATGGCGTGGGTGCTTCGCGGAGAAGCGCCGCCGGAAGGTGGCGGACCAAGTGGAGCGAGCGGCACCCTCGGCTGCAGATAAATGCCGCCGGGCCGATTGATGTTCCCTTTCAGAAGGTTCAAAGCATGAATCGCCATGCCCGCGTAAATCCCGCCGGGCTGAGCGGTCACATTCTCGTCAAAAATGGCGAGCGCGCTCGGGCTCTCGCCGAATGCCTTGCCCAGGTTGATGATCCCCTCGATCGGCACCCCGGTAAGACGCGATACCACTTCGGGCGAGTAGTCGCGCAGGACCATGCTGCGGTAGCCTTGCCTGGTCACCTTGCCATCTCCGTCTTCGGCATCATTAAAACCGTAAAGGTGCTCCTCGGCAAAACCGGCATCGTACTGGCGCTCCCGTAACATCACATAGGCGATGCCCAACGCAAGAGCGCCGTACGATCCCGGAGTGAGCCCCACCCACTCACTCGCCAGTTGTGCCGTGCGCGAAAAACGGATGTCCGCTACGGCCAAAGTCCCCTTTACGCTTCGTTCCGCGGCATGAAATGAAGCGTAGCTGCGCTGAAACTGCAGGGGAGACTCCCAGGAATTCAACAGATCTGCGCCGAATGACAAGACAAAATCGGCGTTATCAAAATCGAACGCCGGACGCGCCGACAGCCCGTGCATAACCCGGAAGACCTGGGCGTAACCGTCGTCTGGTTGGTCCAGCAGAATATTGCGCGAACCCCATGTCTCCATGAAGTGATCCACGAGATCCGCCATGGTCCCACCGGTTCGCCCGAGAATAAAGGCGCACTTCTCCGCCGCCTTGCGGCTCTCGAGTCGCTTCATGGCCCCCGCGATCGCATCCAGAGCCTCGTCCCAAGTGACCGGCTCGAATTCAGCGGTTCCCTTTTTCCCTTTGCGCCTCATGGGACGGGTCAACCGTTCCGGATGATAGAGCAACTGGAGCGCCGACATGCCCTCCGTGCAAACCCCGCCGGCATTCACAGGGTGGTTGGGATTGCCGCTGATGCTGGTGGGATAGCCATCGAGCCGGCGAACCTTGATGCCGCAACCGCCCGGGCACATCAGGCATGTCGTCATGACAAAGCTCTCGATGCCGGGCAGAACTCCGGGAACGGAACCGCCTGTGGAGGTCATATATCCCCATAACGAACCCAGAGCAGTCGAGGCGCCCGCAGCCCCTGTTAGCAATAGAAACTCTCTTCTATTCATATCCACTCAATCCGGCATTAGCGGTGACAAGACTTGCAGTCGGTTGTCACCTTCGACTTCTCATGGCACTGCACGCAGTAGTCCATCGTTATCTTTACCAGCGGCAGGGAGGGTGGCGCCTCCGTGTTGGCGATCCCGTCGTGGCATTGGACGCATTCGAGCTTCCCTAAAACAACGTGCCTGCGATGCGAATAATAGACATGGTCCGGAAGATGAAACAGCTTGCTGAACACCAATGGCTTTCCATCCGCCAGGATCTTGCGCAGCCTGGCTTCCTCGGGGCTCTTGGTGAGAGGGGTTTCGTGACAGATGGAGCAAATGCTTGCGTCCGGCAAACCCGAGTGGGCGCCCTGGGAGTAGTAGGGGTGGCAAGCCGAGCACTCCATCTGGGCCGTGTGCTTACGGTGGTTGAACTGTATCGGCTGGGCGACACGGTTGTACAAGTTCTTGACTGTATACGCACTGCCCGATATCAGGATCGACATCACAACCAGCGCTCCGATAGCTTTGATCGTTCCGCGCTTCCAGGACGGTACCATCCGTGCGCCCCTCCGTTGTCTACAAGACCATCCGATTCCAAGCGACTGCGTCTGGCGTATGCTTTGCCTTACCGCTAACGGTCACAATGCCTGCTCCACACAGGCAGGTGTTTGAGAAGGTAATGCTGAAGCTGCTTCAGGGATATGCAATCAGCAATCCAAACCGGTGCATGGAATATAATCTATTGATTTCATAATGGTTATGCGGCAGGACAGAGCGGATCGAAGAGGCCGTGACCTGACAAAATGGCAGGCAGACAAATCAGTGATTGGTACAAACAGGATGAATAATCGCTCTATATGGATGGATATTCTAGGGTTTGAGGCAAATGACCGCAGGACTGCCAAAGTGTCACATCGAATCGGAAACCTGGTCAAGCCCGTATTCCCGCAATTTCCGATAAAGGCTGCGCTCACTGATTCCGAGAGTCGCTGCGATCTGCCTCCTGTGCCCGGAAAAACGCTTGAGCAGATTCTGGATGTACATGAGCTCGAGATCCCGCAGGCTGGGGAACCCCTTTTCCAGTTGGTAAAGCGGCGCGCCCTGATCGGCTTTCATGTTATTGGGGAGATCTCTGGGCTGTATGACATCGCCCTCTGCAAGGATAAGCGCCCTTTCGATGACATTTTGCAGTTCACGGATATTTCCTGGCCAGGAGTATTGGTGGAGGATCTCCAATGCGTCCTCGCTGGCACGAACGTGCTTTCGGCCCGGCATGCGGCTTATGAAATGCTCCACAAGGGCAAGTATATCCTCTCTCCTCTCGCGCAAGGGCGGGACGCGCACGGTGACGATGTTGATCCGGTAATAGAGGTCCTCTCGAATTCGCCCATCGCGCACCATCTGATCGAGATTGCGATTGGTGGCAGCAATGATCCGGGCATTCACATGGATATCGCGCAATCCTCCCAGACGACGGAATTGCCCGGTCTCCACCACCCGCAAAAGCTTGGCTTGAAGGACGGGAGATAGCTCGCCTATTTCATCGAAAAAGAGAGTTCCGCCGTCCGCCACCTCGAACAAGCCGTGTTTGAGCGCGAGGGCTCCCGTAAACGCCCCTTTTTCGTGGCCGAACAGCTCGGATTGCAAAAGCTCTTCCTGGAGCGATGTGCAGTCGACCACGACAAATTGCTCGGATGCCCGGGAGCTGCCCCTGTGGACGGCCTGAGCCACCAACTCCTTGCCGACCCCGCTCTCGCCTTGAATCAAAACCGTCGTATCCGTGGCCGCGACTTTGCGTACTATTTCCAGCACTTGCCTTAAAGCATGGCTGTCGCCGATGAATCGAGTGGAGCTCGACTGCCGATCCAGGAGGTTGCGCAGCGTCCAGTTCTGGCGGCGCAAAAGGCACTTTTCGTAAGCTTTGTGGATGATCGATTCCAGTTCCGCCAGCTTGCATGGCTTTGACACGTAGTCGTAAGCTCCCATCTTCAGGCTTTCGATCGCCGTGTCGATGGTGGCATGCCCGGTGAGCATCACCACCTCCCCCTCAAAGGATTTGACTTTGAGTTCTTTGAGCATTTCCAGCCCGCTTTTTTCAGGCATTCGGATGTCGAGCAGGATGACATCGAAGTTCGCCTCGTCGCACAGCTGCAACGCCCTGGCGGCGGATTCGGCCGGGACAACCTCGGAAAATGTCCGTGCCAGCTCTTGCGTAACCAGACAGCGGAAGCTGCTGTCGTCATCAACCACCAAAATCCTTGGAGTGCGCTCGAATTGTTTCATGTCTGTACAGGAACCCATATGGTGAATTTTGCCCCCCGGCCGCTCTTGCTTTCGACCTTGATGTCCCCGCCCCACCTGGAAACGATCGACTTGGAGATGAACAGGCCAAGACCAGTTCCCTGGCCTGATGCCTTTTTGGAAAAGAACGGCTCGAAGATTCGAACCTGGTCCGATGCCTCGATGCCGAACCCGTCGTCTGCCACCGAGGCAAACGCGCGCCCGTCCTCCTGCCATGTGCGGCACCAAATATGCCCGCTCTGGGTCCCTGCCTGGAGGCTGTTGAGCAGGAGATTCAAGAAGACCTGCCTTACCTGAGCTTCGGACAGTTTCAAAGTCGGCATTTCAGATCCCAGCTCCAATGAGATTTCGATTCCTCGCTTCGAAGCCTCGTACTGCACCAGCAGAATTGTCTCCTGCAAGGAATCGTTGAGATTCACCAGGGACGGGCCATATTCATCTTTCTGGGCCAGAATGAGCAGGCGCCGAGTGACATCCCGGGCGCGCTCGATTTCGCGCTGGATCAAGCCCAGGGAAGACCCCAATCCGCCCAGATTCTCGGAAGACGATTCCGGCAACCCATCCAGCCTTCGTCTCAGCCCTTCGACGAAGGTGGAAATGGAGGCCAAAGGGTTGTTGATCTCGTGCGATAATCCGGATGCTAGCAGTCCCATCGAAGCCAGCTTTTCTGAATGGGCCAGATTGGCCTCAAGCATTTTTCGTTCCGTGATGTCCCTGCGCACCTCGATAACCTGGTAGATTTCACGCGCCTCGTTCCGCAATGGGGAGGAAAAGACCTCGACGTATCTTTCCTTGCCATCCGCTTTTACCGCCGTCTGAACTTCCTTATGAACCTGGCCATCACCGAAGGTGTGCTTGCAGGCGGTAGTGTCGTATTTATGGGACTCGCCCGTGCCGCCACCCGTGCCGGCGCAATCGGGGTCCATAATCGCCTGGTTGCGGAAATGAGCCGCGTTGGCCGTTACGACCCGAAAGTCCCGGTCAAGCACAATGATCTCATCATCGATATTATTGATGATGCTCTCGAGGTAGTCCTTACTCCCCTGAATCTCCTCCATCGCGGTTTCCAGTCGGCCTGACATCGCGTTGAAGCTGTCGGCCAGCTGGCTGAACTCGTCGTTGCCGGGCATCTCAACGCGCTTGAACTTGCTTTGTCCGATCTGTTCTGTCGCCTCTCCCAACCGCCTCAACTTGCGCAGGACCAAATGGTTGAGCACGACATACAAAACGCCGATGGTCAGCGCCAGCATTGCGCCCCCCATGGCGAGCATGCGCAATGCGCCGGCTTGAATCTGCTTTTGGAGTGTGTCCTGCGAGAAGTCCATGATCAGGATGCCGTTGACCGTCGAGCGGGGATCGTGGCACGAAGTGCAGCTCGTACGATTTTGGATCACAGTTACCGTCCGGTAGTAGCGATGGCCTTGGGCATCCTTGAGAGAAATCGTGTCCTTCAGAGCGAGGGAGGAATGGCACTCGCGGCATCCGGGCTCCGTCTGGCGCGAAAGCATTCGTCCCAATTCCGAGCTGTCCGAGGAATGGACTACCTTGTTGTCAGGATTGATGACCATGATTTTCCGGGCATCACCGATCTCGGACAGCCTGGCGACGATCTGAGTCAAATCGTGGTTGCGCCGCTCGAGGACGGAGACCTCGATTTGATGAGTGAGAATTCGTCCCATGTTGGTCGTGGAGTTCTCCATAGTCTCCAGCAATTGGCTCTGATGATAGCGCAGGAAAAGTACGAAAAACGGAATGCCGACAAGGATGAGCATGGAGACCAGACCGGCGATGATTCTGAAACTGAACCGATGGAATAAAGGAACAGCGGCTGGCTTCATGAGCTCCTTCATTGAGATCCAGGAAACCTGATGTGCTAAAAATTGCCAACTGCCGTCGCCCGGACAAGACAGTGGACGGCACCCGCATTTCAGCGCACAGGGCCTCGGCATGATTTGAAAACCGCCTGGATCTCGGCTCAGGCCGTGCCTGACAATCTGTCATAGTGCTGCCGCGTGAGGAAACCCGAGCTTCCGATTCCAGGCTGATCTACTGAATGCGGCCGAGACGCTAAGTCACTGACAATCCCAATAATCTGTCATTATTATAGAATATGTGGAGAATGGCAAAATAAATGCATCAAACCGTGCTTGGAGTCCTCGTAGCAAGAGGTGGAACTGCCTCGGCACAGGCAAGAGGCCGGAAGTTGTGGTTCATGTCACTGGTCGGGGAACGCAAGGGAGATCAGGAATCGGAACAAGAGGCGGGACGATTGCTCTATCCATTTACAAACATTGATTATTTGAATGCGAGGTCAAAAGACATGCTGAAGAAGACGGCGCTGTTGGCAGCGGTATTCATTTTTGTGTCTGTAGTTGTTGTGCGCTTGGCCGTTCCCACGACTGCGGCGCAGGCTAAAGGTGATGCCAAGGCCGGACTTGAAGTCTACAAGAAAACCTGCCTGCGATGTCATGGCGAGCAGTGCAAGGGGGATGGGCCCGGCGCAAAACTACTCAAGACTAAACCGGCAGATTGGACCGACAAGGCAACGATGTCGAAGCTGACTGAGAATGACTTGTTTACAGCAATCTCGAAGGGAACCGCGGCGGTCGGGAAATCCAGCGCAATGCCTGGCTTCGGGGACCAATTGAAGCAGCAGGACATTCGCAATCTTGTTGCCTACGTTCACCAGGTCGAAGGAAAATAGCATCCATACCAGATGGGAGTTCCGGTAGGGGTGGCGATAACCCGCCGTCACTGCCGGGACCCGATCTCCCGGTTTTTGGGCACTTGAATTTTTTCAGCCTTTTGGAACCGTAGAACTCGCCATCTGAGTCGGCTGGAAGACAATCAAGGCTTGGAAGCCGCAATCCTGAGCGGGAATCCCTTATTACCTTATAAGCATTTCTATCCGAATAATAGCAGTTCGCTTTTTCTTGGTGGGAGCAGAATAGCGCCGGTTGGGGTGGAAAACATCGGGGATTTTCCCACCCGGCAAGTAAAGTCGAGGGGTTTTCCCGAAGCTGGGGGACCAACTGGGCCAAAAGGGTGAGGAGAAGCGTTCCCTGGGCTCGGGGGACGCTTCTCCTCACCCTTTTGCCGGCGGCGGGGTACACCATTCTTGTAGCTGCCCGGTTCCGTTATGTGATGGCAATCGGCGCAACGCGCCGCAAGCATCAGTCGATGACATCAAAGAGCCGGCCGGCGGCCTCCCAGGCAAGAAAATCGGCATCATCCGGTTCCAGGGTGGTGGCAACCCGGGGCGGAGGCGGACGCTCGGGGGGATCCCAGATCTTGAGGTGGCGCACAATTTTTTCGATCACCGACGGGTTTTCGATAAGACTGATGATGCGTAGTCGCCTACCGCATTTGACGCAAGTCAGGGGATCAACAAAATAAATTTTGCGGATCAACCGGGCCCAGGCGTGCTTGCAGTGGCGGCGGAAGTCGTCCGGCTCGGGTTCGGGCAAAGTAGGCGCAACGGGTGTGATGCCGGCAGTGTTTTGTTGCCGCAGGCGCCGCTGCAATTCAGAGTGCACAAACAACAAGAGCCGCTTGAGAGCGGCCCTTGTAAGCTATTTGAGAAACTCGAAGAATTCGAGATCCACAGAAAAATCGTTACCTCTTCCTGCGCCAAACAGCCATGCAAAGTACCCCAAGACCAGTGCTGAGGAGTATGACGGTCCCAGGCTCAGGGATGGAAGGCACAGCATCTATGTTTATCGTGGCTTCATACCAATCGGCACCTGGGGAGGAGTTGTCGTTGAAATGAAGAACCAATGTATACCCATTCAGAGCAGTTGGCAGTTGCTGGATTGTGAACCCTTCGCGTGCCACAACTGTACCCAGTGTAACAGTCATCGCGCCCGAGGGTAGATTTGGCACCAAGCTTGAAAAAACTGAAGACCACTGATCGCCTGCAACGCCACTTGGCCAGTTAGGATACCACGCGACGTCCGTCATCTGCGGTGAGCCGTTGAAGGTCGTCGTCACTAGTGTCGGTCGATTGTCCCAGGAACTTGGATCAAATGGGGTTGCCGAAGGAGTCCATTTCCCCGGAGCGTAATAGGCTAAATTGTGCCACTGGAGCGTATTTCCCTGAATGATCAAGTCAGATACTCCATCAATAAGAGCTCCGAACTTCATTGAGATTGTGTCCGCAAACGTTGCCTGGGGCAGGGCAATAAGTGCCGCTAACAAGATTAGGCTTCTGGCCTTGCTATTCATTTTTTTACCTTACCTCCTTTGCAATACAGATTTCTGGCCTGCTGAAAAAGGGATAGATTAAGAACGACATCGGCTCAGGTGGGAGGAGATTGTCGGGAGCAGATGATATAACTCCTGCTTCGGCTTTGGCGACACAGGCTTCCTTCTCTGTCGGCCAGCCAGCGACTTGCTCTGCACACCCTTACCGTGGTTTCTGAAGCAAGACATATGCCAAGCGCTGCGTGGAGGACGAATCACGATTGTCACGAAGTCTACAAGCCCATAAAAAAACACGGTTTATCCGTGGATTGGGACAATCGCTGTGCCTGGCAAAAGTATGGCTTGGGCATTACACAGGTGTAAGAAGAACTGACACTCTAGATGAAAGCTAATTTCGGGATTTTTCTATCGGCTTTAGTCGATAATGCTAATCTGACTGCTCCCCAGGTGTAAACTCGTCCGACACATTTCGTACACTCGGCGCATAAGAAAAACAAGCTGCGGTTTTGGCGCAGGCCGCCTAGCATGCGTCTCCTGCAGCTTCCGATATGATGTGTTCAAGAATCCCTAGTATTTTATGTCACCTCTTCGCCGTCGAGCATGAGCGGAGACGGCAACTTGGTCAGGCAATCCCGAACTGGAACCGGTGC
>JBGQNR010000168.1:0-14259 GCA_041501225.1 Acidobacteriota bacterium | reverse complement strand
TGTCCTGTCCCGCCCTTTCAGGGCTAAGCATTTCACGACTGCGAAAGCCCCGAAGGGGTGGTGCAGCAAAGCCCAGGGCGTGAGCCCTGGGAGCAGGGGATCGAGTTGGCAAGAGCCCTGAAAGGGCGGCGCAGGGAAAGCGCGATGAGAGCACAACATTTTCATGCACCTGGGTGCGCCCCCGGTGCATGGGAGACTGCGTTGGTCTTTTGCTTCTCTGGGCGCCGCACCCCCGCAATTTTTTCTGCAAGCAGGCGCGCGGACATTCGTCATCCAAATGACCGTCAGAATGATCCACTCATTGCTGAGTCGGATCAGGAAATGAAAACCCGGCGTTCACTCTATCGGGAGGCCCGACATGAAATGCTTACGCACATCCCTATTGCTCTATGGTTTTCTTGCGATATTCACAGGTGGGACGGTCTGGGCTGACGGTCTCATCGTGGTCTTCCATCCCAACCCGCCTCCGGGCGTGCCGTACCCTTTTGCGCCGCTGGCCATCAAATACCACCATGTCACGGTAAAAATCACCGACCAGGTCGCGGTCACCGAAGTGGACCAGGTGTTTTTCAACCCGGCGCCGCTGCGATTGGAAGGGAACTACCTCTTTCCCATCCCCAAAGGCGCTCAGATCGATCGATTTGCTATGGACATAGACGGCAAAATGACTGAAGCGGAGTTGCTGGACGCCGGCAAGGCCCGGCTGATCTATGAGGACATCGTTCGCCGCATGCGCGATCCTGCTCTGCTCGAATATGCGGGGCAGGGTCTGTTCAAGGTGCGGATCTTCCCCATCGAGCCGCACAGCGAAAAACGCATCCGGTTGACATACACCCAAGTGCTTCGCCAGGAGAGCGGCCTGATGAAATACATCTATCCGCTCAACACCGAGAAATTTTCCGCCCAACCCATCGGCAGCGTTTCGATCAAGGTGGAGTTGGCCGGCAGCCGCGATCTTCAATCTATCTATTCGCCTAGTCACCCGATTGAGGTGCACCGTCAGGACTCCCGCCGCGCCACGGTCGGTTTCGAAGCGGATCACGTCCGGCCTGATACCGATTTTCAGCTGTTTTTCTCCTTGCGGCCGGAGGGCGATGTAGGGCTAAGCCTGCTGGCCTTCCATGACGGCGCCGAAGCGGATGGCGGCTATTTCCTGCTCCTGGCGTCCCCATCCTCGAAGTTGGGTGCGGAGCAGATCGTTCAAAAAGACGTGGTGTTCGTTCTGGACACGTCAGGCTCCATGGCCGACGGGGGTAAGCTCGATCAGGCTAAACGGGCCCTCAATTTCTGCCTGCAGAACCTCAACCGGGGTGACCGGTTTGAAGTGGTCCGCTTCGCCACCGAGGCTGAACCGCTGTTCCAGAAACTGGTCCCGGCCGACAAGGAATATCTCGATAAGGCTGCCGCTTTCGTTAAGGAACTTCGCCCGATCGGCGGCACCGCCATCGAAGACGCCCTCACCGTTGCTGTGGCACCGGCATCGAGCCTGAGTCAGCCGGAACGGCCCTACTTCATAGTTTTCTTGACCGACGGCAAACCCACGATCGGTGCGACCGATGAAACGCAGATCCTGGATAAGATCAAACGCCGCACGACCGGGCACGCCGTCCGGATCTTTTGTTTCGGCATAGGCACCGACATCAATACCCACCTGCTGGATCGGCTGTCGGAAGAGACCCGCGGCAGCAGCGAGTACGTGCTGCCCAAGGAGGACATCGAAATCAGTGTGTCCAACTTTTTCGCGAAGATCAGCCATCCGGTGCTCGCCAACTTGCGGCTGGAGGCGTCGGGTCCAGTGCGCATCAACCGAATGCACCCCACCGATCTTCCTGACTTATTCAAGGGCGAACAGCTGATGCTGTTCGGCCGTTACCAGGGGAGCGGGTCGGCGACGCTGAACCTGAGCGGTTCCGTCAACGGGCGCAATCGTACGTTTGCCTACACCGTCGAATTTCCCGTCAATGCAACGATGCACAGTTTCATCCCGCGCTTGTGGGCGACGCGGCGCGTGGGCTTCCTGTTGGACCAGATCCGATTGCATGGTGAGAACGCTGAATTGCGGGATGAAGTCACTCGCCTGGCACGCCAGTATGGCATCGTCACTCCCTACACGGCGTATCTGATCGTTCAGGACGAAGCGCGGCGCAACGTTCCGATAACCAGGCAGACCCTTCAAAACATCAGCCGGCAGGATGAGCTGGTAAATGAAACCTCGCGCATGTATCGGGAAATGGGTGCTGCCAAAACCGGTTACGGCGCAGTGGGTGGCGCTCAGGCCAATAGTGCGCTCAAAGCTGCCGACGTTGTCAGCGCGCCGGCACAGGCCAATGTGTATGCCGTGCGCGGCCAGGTTGCCATGGATGCCAAAGTGCAGGATCGGGTAGGCCAGATCGTCAATGCTCAGCAGAGCCGCTACATCAGTGGACGCAACTTCTATCAGAACGGCAATCAGTGGATCGATGCGAGTGTGCAGAGCCAGCCCGGCGCCCGTGTCGTCCAGATCAAGTTCAACTCGCCCGAATATTTCGATCTGATGTCAAAACATCCGGACATGCCTCAGTGGCTGTCTGTGGGTCGCAATGTGCAGGTTTTGTTCGCCGGCACAATCTATGAAATCGTCGAATGAATCGAGAAAGGAGAAAACGATGATACGTCGATCTGCAATTCACGTCATGATCCTGACCATGGTCGTGTTGGGTTTGGCCGCGAGCAGCGCGCCTGCCAATCCAGCCGCAGCGCGCATCGAAGTCTGCTTCGTGCTGGATACCACCGGATCCATGGGAGGGCTGATTGAAGGCGCAAAGCTCAAGATCTGGTCGATCGCCAACCAGATGGTGTCGGCGAAACCCGCACCGCAGCTCAAGATCGCCCTTCTCGGGTATCGCGACCGCGGCGACGAATACATCGTGCGCCGCTACGACCTGAGCGAGGATATTGACGCGGTTTATGCCAACCTGCAGAAATTTCAGGCGGGCGGCGGAGGCGATACACCCGAGTCGGTCAACCAGGCCCTCGACGAAGCCGTAAACAAAATCAGCTGGAGCTCCGATCGCAGCGTGCTCAAGATCGTCTTTCTGGTCGGCGACAGCCCGCCTCACATGGACTACCAGGACGATGTCAAATACCAGGTGACCTGTGCGGCAGCGATGAAGAAAGACCTGATCATCAACACGGTTCAGTGCGGAGCCAACAGCGACACGACGCGCATCTGGCAGGATATCGCCAACCTTGCGGAAGGAAAATCCGTTGCCATAAGCCAGTCAGGGGACATGCAGGTGGTGAGCACGCCGATGGACAGGGAACTGTCCGAACTTAACGTGACCATGGGCCGCACGCTGACACCTTATGGCGCCGTACTCGACCAGAAAGCGGTTTTAGCAAAGCAGGTCGCTTCCGAGATGGCTGCGGCTCCTGCCGCCGCCGACCGGCTTGCCTACAACGCCAACACCGGCAGGGCGGTACAGGGCGGGGGCGATCTGGTCGACGATTTGAAGGAAAAACGGATCACGCTGACGGAGATCAAGAAGGAAGAATTGCCGACTCCGATGCAAAACATGACCAGGGAGCAGCAGCAAGCCTTCCTGAAAGCCAAGGCGGAGGAACGCCAGAAGATCCAATCCCGGATCAATGAACTGGTCAAGTTGCGGCAGATTTACCTCCAGGATCAGATGCGCCGGCAGGCCGGTAGAGGCAGTTTCGATGAACAGGTGCGGTCGATGATTGTCGAACAAGCAAAAAAGAAAGGCATCCAATACAACGCCGGCGACGTCAAGAAATAGGAGATCGCCTGAAATCTCAAACCACGAGGTACACGGCGCGGGATGTCCGCATCCCAAAAGCCTTAACGCAGAGGCCGCAGAGGATTTATTGCTTTTGAATGACTTTTCTCTGTGACCTCTGCTCCGAAAATTACTCGCCTCAAAACTGCAAGAGCAGCCACGAATGGCGCGTACCTTTGCTGGCCTGGAACGGCGGCGCTTCATACTACCTTCGTACAAGTCCTTGCCGTTTCGGCAAGAAAACCAACTGTTCACTGCAGAGATCGTGGAGAGCGCAGAGAAGTTTTTGAAAAACAAAAGAGTTCTCTGCGGTCTCGGCGATTTCTGTGGTGAGATTTTTTGGTTGCGGCTATGCCGCTCTTTGTCATTCGTGGCAGATGTTGCGATCTTATGCAGGCGCCTATTTGAAGGCGGGGCTTGAATTCTGCTCGAGCACTATCTATGCTCCACGAGTTCACAGGAACAACGAGCTATGGCGCCAGGCGTGGAATATCAGGTGGTCACTACCGCCCCGATCGAGGCGATCGTCGCGCTTTATCAGGCTGGGGGATGGTGGCAGGAAAGCCAGGAGAACCGGAACCGCATCGAAGCGATGATCCGCGGCAGCTTCTGTTTCATGATCGCGCGTTTGGGAGAAGGCAACATAATTGCGATGGGGCGCGTCGTCTCTGATGGTGCCAGCGACGCCTACATCCAGGATGTTGTGGTACTCCCATCCTATCGCCGGCAGGGCATAGGCCGGGAACTCATCCAGCGCCTGACCCTGCACTGCCTGAAACATAAGATCGGATGGATCGGTCTCGTTGCAGAGCCGGGGACGGCTCATTTCTATGAACAATTGGGCTACCGGATTCTCGAGGGATACCAGGCGATGCTTTACGGGAAGGGAGATTAGATGCAGTCTCCGTTTCTCGGATGGCACTTCAAGCGCGTCGATTTGCCCCAGCGTGCGCAGCTCACGGAATTCCTCGCGCGCCATCCTCAGCCTCTTTCCGGTTTCACATTTGCCTCGCTTGCATCCTGGGATCCGATTTTTCACTACAATTGGGCACTCGACTCATCCGGGACCCTGCTCATTTCATGCCTCCTCGATCCGGATCGGACTCGGCACTTGATGCAACCTCTCGGGCCACTGCCAAGTACGGTGCAGGAGCAGCTGGTCCGCGAGGCGGCATGCCTCCCTTATCCTCTCAAGATCGTAGGTGTCAGCGAAGAATTTCTCGCCAACTCGGCCGATTTCGTCCGGCGCTGCAAAGTCATGGAGGATCCTGCAGCCTCTAACTACATTTACCTGGCCGAAAACCTTGCCCGACTGCCCGGTCGCAAGTATGCGAAAAAACGCAACTTGCTGTCTCAAGCCCAGGGATCCTACTCCTGGGATCCGGAACCCCTGGCTGCAGCCAACACCGATGCCTGTTTTGAAATCCTGCGGAGAATCCGTAAGGAGGAGGAACCGGAAATCGACATTAATTTGCAGCAGGAACTGGTCGCACTCGACCGGACCTTGAATCTATGGAAAGAGCTGGGACAGGAGGGACTACTCCTGAGGGTGGGAGGGAAACCCGTCGCGTTTTCCATTTACGAGCCGATCAGCCCCACGATGGTCGCAGTCCATTTCGAACGGGCGCTCCGCAGCTACAAAGGGCTCTATCAGATCATCAATTGGGAGACAGCCCGTGTTATCGCCGCCAGGGGCTTCGAGTTCATCAACCGCGAGGAAGATCTTGGGTCTCCCGGGCTGCGCGATGCCAAGCGTTCCTATTCCCCCGTCAGATTGAATCCCGCTTACGTGCTCACTCTCGCGTAAGTCGCGATCCCAACCCGGGAAACTGACATGATAGGGAAGCCCATGGTGTGCCAGCGCTGATTTTGTCTTCAAATCTCTAACGCAGAGAGTGCAGAGAAAAAACTGAGCGCGCAGCGAGTGGTGTTGTTTCTCTGCGCTCTCTGCGTTGAGCCTTTGCTTTTCCGTGCCAGCCCACGCCGCCGCGGGAATCATCGCAGACGCGGATCGGGCTTCACGACGAGGGGCTGAGTATAGCTTTTCCCGGCAACAGTCAGCTTTACCGTATAGGTTCCTGGCTGTAGCGTTGCGGCTCCGCCCCGTCCACCTCCGCCGCCAAATCCTCCTCCGCCTCGCCCGCCTGAGCCGGCCGTCGGAGTAGCGCGCAGATCCCAGATCCAGCGGTGCATGCCGGCTGTGGCGGGAAGCGGCTCCGGCACGGGGACCCAGATCGCCTGGACGTTGAGGGTGTCGGGATTGCGAGGTGGGATCCGATCCTCGCTTGAATATCGGCGCAGCGTCTGGCCCGATGCATTGAGGATTTCGAGGATTACGGGAGCCGAGGATGCCGATTTCAACCAATAATCGATGATGGCGCCTGAAGGCGGGTTTTCCGCAAAAGGTTCGTCTTTTGGCAGCGGAGTCCCATATTCATTGCCAGGCGGGATGTTGATCGAGTCGGCAGGCATGAAAAGAAATGCGTCGGAATTCGCCACCGTGTCGTTGATCTGGCGCAGCGCCGTGATGTCGTCGAGCACCCAAAAACCGCGCCCATGCGTGGCAACAATCAGGTCGTCGCCACGGATGGCCAAATCGCGCATTGACACCGCCGGCAAATTGAGCTGCAGCGACTGCCAGTCATCTCCGTCGTTGAACGAAACGAAGACGTTGCGCTCGGTGCCCGCGAACAGCAGCCCGCGACGGACCGGATCTTCCTTGATGGTCTGCACGTAAATACCTGCGGGGAGTCCCTTGGTAATCTTCTGCCACGTCTTGCCGCCGTCGCGCGTGCGATAGAAGTAGGGCTCGTAGTCTTCCAGCTGATGCCTCTCCACGGCTGCGTAGGCTTCGTTTGCTTCGAAGTGTGACGCCTCGATCATGGTCACTTTGCTCCAGGACGTGACCGCCGACGGTGTGACATCCTGCCAGGTTTTGCCGTCATCCGGTGTGACGTGGAAGCGGCCGTCGTCTGTGCCGACCCAGAGCAGCGGAGCGCGCACGGGTGAAGGCGCAATCGTGTAGATGACTCCCCGTCGTTTTGCCTGGGGGGCGTCGGCCGCGGCTGCTTCGTCCAGGTTGGACGGCACGCCCGGATCCTCACGCGTCAAATCGGGGCTGATCTGCGTCCAGTTTTCCCCGCCGTCCACGGTTTTGTAGAGATATTGGTTGGCATAATAGAGAGCGTGCGGATCGGCCTGAGAGAAGACCAGCGGCTGAGTCCATGCGTGCCGGAACGGCCCTCCCTGGGCGCCGCGCTCGGGCGAAACCGTCTGGGAGGTTCCTATGACATTGTTCCAGCGCGTTACCGTGCCGCCGTACAGGAGTTCCGGATGCAGCGGGTCGGGCGCAGTGTAGCCGCTTTCACCGCCTGCCCCCAGACCGGTCCATTCGTGCATCGAGATCACGGCGTGCGGACTGCGCACGGGCGTGCCGATCGCGCCGCTGTCCTGTTGTGCTCCGGTAACCCAGTAGGGGAAGCGATAGTCGGGCGCCACGTGATACATTTGCGCAGTCGACTGGTTGTACCAGGAGCTCCACGTTGCCGCGCCGTCGACGCTGACGATGGCACCCTGGTCGCTGGCCAGAACCATTCGGCTTGAATCGCCGGGATAAATCCAAAGCTGGTGGTAGTCGTCCCCTCCGGGTGCACCCTTGATCGGGGTCCAGCTCTTGCCCCCATCCGTTGATTTATAGAG
This sequence comes from Acidobacteriota bacterium, assembly GCA_041501225.1. GTDB lineage: Bacteria > Acidobacteriota > UBA6911 > UBA6911 > UBA6911 > JAFNAG01. The sequence continues at coordinate 6,781 of JBGQNR010000168.1, read as the reverse complement.
CGCGGTGTTCGACACATAAACGACATCGGGATTTTTCGGGTCCACGGTCACCTTTCCGAAATACCAGCCGCGGCCCCATACACGGTTGTCGCTCGAAATCCTGGTCCAGCTCGCCCCGGCATCGTCAGAGCGGAACAGCCCCCCTTCTTTGGCGTCGACGATGGCGAAGACACGTTTTGCGTTGGCAGGTGTGACCGCCAGACCGATGCGCCCCACGCCTTCCGACGGCAAGCCGGCAGTGAGCGGCTGCCAGGTTGTGCCGCCGTCAGTCGATTTGAAGATGCCGCTGCCGGGGCTGTTCGATGGATTGTAGATGTACCATGGCGGGCGCCGCGTGGCCCAAAGTGCCGCGTAGATGACCTGCGCATTATCCGGATCAAATGCCAGATCGATGGCGCCGACGCTGTCGTTCTTGAAAAGAACTTTCTGCCAGGTGGTACCGCCATCACGCGATCGATACACGCCGCGGTCAGGACTCGGGCCGTAGGCATGCCCGAGTGCCGCCACAAAAACAATGTCCGGGTTTCTGGGATCGACGAGGACGCGGCCGATCTGGCGCGTGGCTTCCAGTCCGATGTGTTTCCATGTGCGACCGCCATCCGCAGTCTTATACATGCCATCACCGAATGCGATCGAATCGCGCATGTCACATTCCCCGGTTCCGACGTATACGGTTTCGGGATTGGATGGTGAGACGCCGATAGCGCCGATGGAGGCGACTGCCTGCGAGTCAAAAACCGGCAGCCAGGTGCGGCCGGCGTTCGTCGATTTCCAGAGGCCACCGCCGACCGAGCCGAAATAAAACGTGCTCGGCTGGCCCTGAACACCGCTTACGGCGTTGACTCGGCCTCCCCGGAACGGCCCGATCATGCGCCAGCTCAGGCCCGAATAGAGGTTTTGTGGAGGTTGTGCCTGCGCTTTGGCTGACGGAAATGAACCTGTAGCTGCGAGTGCAGCCAAGGCAAGACAGAGGCCCAGGGTGATGCGCCGGAGAGTGAGCATGTTTGAAATCTCCATGAAAAAGTGGTCAGAAAACCCGAATATTCAAGATTCTACAATTACCGGGTCCGTAATGCCAGACCCCAACAGTATGCGAATCGCGATCGGCATTTGAATGGAAGGAAGGGCCCGCTTTGCAAAGCGGGCCCCGGTTGGCCGGAATTTAGGCGGGGAAAATTCATTTCTTCTTGGCTTTGACAATCACATGGGTGTGTGGCCCGTGAGCCCCGGTGACATGGAATCCATCCTCGCCCGGGAAATAAAGCTCCGACACATAGCTTTGCTCCTTCACCTTGTCGAACACCACGCAAGACTCTTCAGGCGGTCGCGCGCTGAGCCTGGTCAGTACCGGCACGGTAAAGGACTCGCGCGTCTTGAGATTAGTCATGGTTATGACATCGGTTTGGGAACCTGCTCGGAACTCATAGGTGCCGGCCTGAAATACCTTGCTCCCGGCATTGAATGGAAACGCGATGTCGGCGACCAGAGCCGTCACAGTTACCTGTGCTAATCCCAGGATTGGAAGCGAAAAGAGTGTTGCAATAACCGCTACTGCTTGTCGACGCGTTCAGACCTCCCTCGCATTCTCAACGATGCACTCACTCGACCTTACGATGTCTAACTCTTAGCAACTCTCAAAACCAACGACTCGGAACTGTAGATACGGTGGTGAAAGAGAAGTTTCGTCCTGTCTGCTTTTTTTTGACAGAAGGGAAAAAATGAGGCTGCGCGAAACTTTTTTCATCTGGATCCAACAATATAGCTGGTGGCCTGGTTCAAACCGGCGAGGGGCTGGTGCACACGAGGATAACCGAGGAGAGCCAAGAGTGACCTTGCAGATGAGATTTCGGGCGTTGCTGGTTTGGGCACTTGTCAGTTCCTTTCTCTTGCTGTGCATTGGTCTTCCCCTAAGTCACGATTGTGCCGATATCCTTGCCTTTGGATGGCAGGCGGCGTCGGTCCATTCGGCCGCACTGTCGGTGACCAACCCGACTCAGCATCGAGTTCCTTTTCAAAAACGGGATGTCTGTCGAGCCTGCCTCTGGTCGCAAGCCTTATATCTGAGTCGAGCCAGCGCTGGACCGCTGCTCGAGCACACAATGCCGCTGCCCCCGATTTGTGCGCCGGCCTTCCTGCATCCAACTTCCGTTTTTTTCTCCTCTGCCTCCAAGCGAGGTCCTCCTTTGCCACGCTCTTGAATCAACGCCCCTGGAGTCCATCATCGCGGGCCTGACCGGAAACGGACAATGAGGGAGAACCTTCTGGCTTGACCGTTGTTTCGGAATTATCAATAGATTTGCCGTGATGATTGAGGGTCCGGTGACATGGTCACCAGGATGTGCTTGTGGGCGCCGAGCGACAAGAACAGCTATACTGCTCGGGATTCAGTGACCGGTGTGATCCGCTCTGAAGATTTGTTTCTGACGCATAGTTCGACGAAGGAGGGATTCCGATGAGATATGTGAGCCGTCTGGCGATTGCGGTAACACTTCTCGCGACGCCGCTCTTTTCACAGGAAAAACAAATGGCGCAGCCGAGCCAGGGGCAGCCGGACATAGCTGTGCTATTGAAGGAGATCCATGAATTAGAGGAGAGGATCATCGCACTTGAGGGGCAGGTCCGCCGGCTCGAGGATCGGCAACCCCTTGCGCAGTCGATCCCTGATGCCGATGTCAGCACGCGGACGCCCATGCAGGCCCCTCCGAAAACTGCCGCTGCCCCGCCGTCGAATCTGGCTGGCGCCCAGGCAGGCTCACCTCGCCAAGAGCCAGGAGTCCTTGGGGGCGCCGGGGGGAGCGCCGCCAAGGCGCTGAATCCCGATATCAGCGTGATAGGAGACTTTATCGGTATCGCCGGACATAATCCCGTGCAGCCTTCGCCCGCGCTACAGATGCACGAATCGGAGGTCGGTTTGCAGGCAATTCTTGATCCTTATGCGCGCGGTGATTTCTTCATTTCCTTTGGGGAGGCTGGCGTCAACCTGGAGGAGGGGTACATCACCTTCACGTCCCTGCCCGGCGGATTTGTGGCAAGAGCAGGCAAAATGCGCTCAGCCTTCGGGAAAGTGAACACCTTGCACAATCACGTTCTTCCCTGGGTGGACCGCCCGCTGGTGACTGAAAACCTGGTGGGAGGAGAGGATGGAATTAACGACGCCGGCTTTTCAATCCAGCGCATCTTGCCGGCGCCCAAGGGAGTTTTTCTGGAAGCGACGGGGCAGCTCTTCCGAGGTGATTCGGCTGACGTGTTCAGTGCATCGAGGAAGAGCGATGTAAGTGAGGTGGCCCACTTCCGAGGGTACAAAGATGTCACGGACTCGACCAATCTGGATTTTGGCATCTCCTATGCACGAGGACATAACGACACCGGCAGTGCCTTCCTGACAAAGCTCTATGGCGTGGATGCGACAATGCGGTGGAAACCGCTGCGCCGTTCCATCTATCATTCCTTCATCCTCCGGAGCGAATTCCTCTGGAGCATGCGCCAGCAGGTTCCGGCCGAGCAAAAGGCCTTTGGCCTATATGCATCCATCGACTATCAGCTCGGACGGCGCTGGTTTTTGGGTGGACGCTACGACCGTTCCGAACGCAGCCGGCTCAGCAATTCGCTGGACAAAGGCGGTTCCCTGGTGCTCACCTATTGGCCGAGCGAATTCAGCCAGGTGCGCGGCCAATATCGTTTTACACGTTATGCGGGAAACATCGACACGCACGAACTGCTGCTGCAGATTCTTTTTTCTTTAGGGGCACACGGGGCCCACCCGTTTTAGGAGAGACGCATGAAGACGAATCGGAACTATGCACGCATAGCTGCAGCGATCTTGTTTGGAGTGCTGATTGCCGGCACAGTGCCACCAACCGCGGGTCAGGCAAGGAAGCTGAACGTCGTCACGTCTACCACCGATATGGCGGCCCTGGCCCAGGAGGTGGGGGGTGACAGGATCATCGTTGAGGCCATCGCCAAGGGCTATCAAGATCCGCATTTTGTCGAAGCCAAGCCCAGCTTTCTATTGAAGCTGCGCCAGGCCCAGCTCTTGATCAGCGTTGGATTGCAGTTGGAGATTGGGTGGCTGCCGCCGTTGATCACTCAGTGTGGGAATTCTCGGATTCAGGTGGGGGCGCCAGGCCATCTGGACGCCTCCCAGTTTTCCCAGATCCTGGAAATACCGCAGGGCCCTGTGACGCGCGCAGAGGGTGATGTCCATCCGCTGGGCAACCCTCATTATTGGCTCGATCCGGATAATGGAAGGCGGATTGCACGCGGGATCGCCGATAAGCTGGCGGAACTCGATCCGGGCGATGCGGCGTATTTCCAACAACGGTTCCAGGATTTTGACAAGCGCCTGAGCGCAGCGGAGCAAAACTGGGACGCCGCGATGAAGCCGTATCGAGGACGAAAGGTAGTCACCTATCATCGTTCGTTCCCGAATTTCGCAAGTCACTTTGGACTGAACGTAATCGGATATGTGGAACCGCGTCCGGGCATCCCGCCCAGCCCCCGCCACACCCTCGAACTGATCCAGCTGATGAAACGCGAAAACTGCCACGTGGTGCTGGTGGAACCGTATTTCGACCTGAAAACGCCGCAGTCGATCGGGCGCGAAACCGGCGCTCAGGTCGTGGTCTACCTGCCCTCCGTCGGCGGGGAGAAACAAGTCACGACTTACCTCGAACTTTTTGATTACGATATTGGATTGCTGGTTAAGGCTTTCCAGGCTAGCCGATAAAGGAGCACTATGGAGATCCTCTCGTTTTTGTTGGCGCCATTTCTCGCGAGCCTGATCCTGACCGGTATCCATGCCTACCTGGGAGTGCATGTGGTGGAGCGCGGCGTCATCTTCGTCGATCTGGCACTGGCGCAGATCGCCGCGCTAGGAGCTACGGTCGCCATCCTGGTCGGCATGGACCCGCATGGAGGTGGTGCGTATTGGCTAAGCCTGACATTCACATTGCTGGGAGCGGCGCTTTTCACATTCGCCCGCACACGGCGCAGTCACATTCCCCTGGAAGCCTTCGTCGGCATTGCGTACGCCGTGGCCTCGGCCACCGCCATCCTCGCTATGAGCAAGGCAACGGGCGAGACCGAGCACCTCAAGGACATGCTCGTGGGTAACATCCTGGCTGTCTCCACGCACGACGTCATAAAAACGGCTTTACTGTACGGCGTCATCGGGGCCTTTCATTATGCTTTCCGCAAGCAGTTCCTGCTGATTTCCACCAATCCCGCCGCTGCTGAGCAAGCCGGCCTCAAACTCCGCATTTGGGATTTTCTGTTTTACGCATCATTCGGCTTCGTGGTGACTTCGTCGGTCGCGATCGCGGGTGTTCTGCTGGTATTCTGTTACTTGGTAGTCCCTTCCGTGGGCGCCATGTTGTTTGCCGACAGTATAGGACGACGGCTTGCAATCGGCTGGACCATGGGTACCTTGGTTTCAGCGCTGGGCGTCTATTTTTCCGTTCAGCTTGACCTGCCAACCGGTGCGACGATCGTCGGTACATTCGGAGCCGTGCTGATCGTGATGTTCTGCATCCACGTCTGGTATTTCCACGGAAGCAGAGCTCAGCTGCTCCGAGGCGCCGCTTCAACAGCGCGCCCGCAGGAGCGCCTGTAAGTCGGATCAAGAACTCCCACGATACTCAACATGTCGATTGGTATTGACCTGATCCCGATTTTGCACCAGTTACCAGCGTATGCTACTTAATTTTCTGCCCCTGGGTGTCCCTACCGTTTTGATGCAGCACCAAGCCTGTGACTTTCCCGGTGGAGTCTTTAACAAACGTGATCTGCGCGTCGACCAATTTGTAGAAGAAATCCGTCTCCGTTTCGGGATACACCTGCAGCCTGGATTGCCCGGTCGCCTGCACGAATAATCCCACCCCCTCCAGGGTCACTGTAAGCGCGAAGCCCGGCACAAGCTCGTACTCTCCGACATAGGCCGCAAGCAGGTCGGGCTTGATTGCAATCTCAGTCCTCGGCTTAGGGGGCGCCGTCGGCTTGGCGAGAGGGAAGCGGTTGTCGATGATGTGAAATCCGATGTCATCGATACTGGCGGCTGAGTTGTGCAGCACGACCACGCCGACACCTGCTTTCGGATCGAACCCGATGAACGAATGGTAACCCCCTGTTCCGCCGTTGTGCCAGACGATTTCGGTGCCGGACGACCGGCGCAAAAGCCAGCCCAGGCCTATGCTCTCGTCCGATGTTGCCGTGCTCCGCTGCGCCTGGTGCGTTTGATGCAGCACCGCGGCGAGCGGCCCCTGCCCGGAGAGATGCGCCGTGAGAAACCTCAGCATGTCATTCATCGTGGATCGCAGCGCCCCAGCCCCGGGCAACGTGGGGAAATCCCAATTTGCCACCGGACTTCCGGCGCTGTTGTGCCCGACGGCGAGCCTGGCGCGCAATTCGGGACGCAGGGTGATCACGGTGTCCGACATCCGGAGCGGTTCGAGGATACGCTGGGTGACGAGGGCCTCGTAACTCATTCCTCCTTTGAGCGCGAGGGCATGTCCTAGCAGTCCCGCGCCCAGATTGGAATATTCGAAGTTCAAACCGGTATCGGAGGTCAGCTTGTAGCCGGATAGGAATTCGTAGAGTTGTGCGACGGTATAGTCGGCATAGGGATTCGCCGGATCCTTGGGACTGAGATTCGAAGGCAGTCTAGGCCATAAACCAGCGTGATTTTTGGGGCGAAAGGGTAAAATAGTCCTGGAATGTGCGTCTTTATTGGTTATAATAGGAATTAGCAAATAACCACTACAACCAAAAGGAGCACACTCCAGGT
>JBGQNR010000167.1:0-14431 GCA_041501225.1 Acidobacteriota bacterium | reverse complement strand
GTCCGAGCCGGATCATCCACGTCGAAAAATGCAACCCGATCGGCGAACTCCGTGTTGTAAGGGTTCCGCGCGAAGAGCGCGCCGCTGTTGAGGTCGACTTCGGTGATCACGTGCATGGCGGATTTCGGCCGCAAATCTCCCAGCACCCACTCCGCATAGCCTGTGGCGGAGAGTCGGCGGGATCGGCCGGATTCGTTGCGCACTTTCAACACCATGAACTTGACCGGCGCGTCCCGAGCCACATAAACCCACAGCTCTGAGCGGATGCCGCGATCCTTGTGCTCAAAGACGCTGTAGCCGAATCCGTGCCGGGTGGCGTAGGGCGTCGCTCCAGGGCTTGGCAGCGGCGTGGGGGACCAGAAGTGGCCCATCTCTTCGTCGCGAATATAAATGGCTTCTCCGCTCGCATCGCTTACGGGATCGTTGTACCAGGGAGTGAGGCGGAACTCGTGGGCATTCTCGCTCCAAGTGTAGGCAAAGCCGCTCTCCGAGACGACAGTTCCGAAGTTCGGATTCGCCAACACATTCACCCACGGCACCGGCGTCACTTGCCCGGGCGCGGTCGTAATAACGTACTCGCGCCCATCAGGGGTGAATCCGCCCAGCCCGTTGAAGAAGATCAGATCGCGGCGAGGCAACGCGGCGGCCGCCGGGCGGTCGGCGCGGCGGGTTCGGGTCGGCGTAAGGCGCGAGACCGGCACATCCACAGGGCCGCGCCGGTTGATCTGGTCCGCCAGCGATCCCCGACTGTCGCTGATGATGGCACGAGCGACCGTTTGGAGCAGAACACGATCTTCGTTCGATATTTGTTCCGCAGGCCTGACAAAGATTCCACCCGGCCGATCGGTCACGATGGCTTCGGTGCCTGCGGCAATCAGGCCCATGATTTGTTCGTGGAGCCCTTGCCGGTAACCGGCCTGATCTTCGTTCCAGATCACCAAGTCGACCACCAGACCCTTCAAGCGCCAGTACGCGTGCGCCTGCACGATCTGGCGCACCAGATCAATATTGGCCGGGTCTCCGATCCGCAGCAGCACGATCGGCAAATCGCCGGAAATCGCGTAACCCCATAGACCGGATTGCCCCCTGCCGTTCTTGATGAGGACGCTCGGGTCGGCACGCAGCGAGGAATTGGCGTAGAGTATGGAGCCGGCGAGGCGCCCATAGAGTTGCGCGTCGGCTTCGGTGGCATTGAGTTGCTGCAGGAGCACCTGGCTATGTGTCCATGCCAGGTCGAAGACGCGATCCGCCAGACGCCAATCCTGGTACTTTTCTACCAATCCCAGGCACGCGTCACGCGTCGCGCCGACGCCGGAAACGACATTGATCGTCGCCGTTTCTTCCGGATCGAGCGTTATTTGTTGGCGGATTGCGACCATCGGATCCAGCACTGACCCCTCGCAGCCCGAGAGCGCCGCGGGATCGGTCATTGCTTTTGGAGCGGCCACATTGTGTCCACGCCCGATGAACCGCATCCGGTCGGTCTCATAGGAGATTTTGCCCATCTCAGCCCCATGAACGGCCATTAAATGAAACATCCATGGCGTCTGCTCGCCGGCAGAGCGGGGCCGGCGCGTGCAGAGAATCGCCTGCCGCTCACGGATGATCTCGGTCTGAACGAACAGATTACTGAAAGCCGGATGAAGCGCGTCCGCGGCAGATTCAGCGAGGACAACTTCGGCGTAGCTTGTGATTTCGATGGTTCTGCGTGTCCGGGACCGGTTGGTGATGCGGGTCCGGCGCAGTTCGATGTCATCCTCCGGGGAAACCGCAATTTCCGTATGGGTGTCGACCTCCTGTTCGCGGCAGCGGAACTCCACCCGCGCCTCCGAAAAAACCGCTTCGTAGTTGTGTGATGGTATGAGCGCCGGCTGATATGCGGTGGACCAGAACTTCCCGCTCGCCACGTCGCGGATGTAACAGAACGTGCCCCAGTTGTCGCAGGTGCTGTCTTCGCGCCAGCGCGTGACTGCCATGTCTTTCCAGCGGCTGTAACCGCCGCCTGCGTTCGTGATCATCACGTGGTATCTGCCGTTGGACAACAACTGCACTTCCGGTATTGGCGTATCCGGGCTGCTGAAGACGCGCACCGGCGTCTCCGGACCGCTGGCAGTTATGCGTAAATCGGAACTCTCGGCTGTTTGCGAGTAGAACGCCGTAGCTTTGGGGACCCGCTCCTGGAGCAACAGCGTGGTCGCCTGGAACGACGGATCCGACTCGAAGCGCTTCTGCATCGGACGGCCCAAGAGTAGATAGGCCAGCGAGAGCAGGCTCATGCCCTGGTGATGCGCCATGAAAGATCGAACCAGGACATTGGATTGCCCGCGGGGCATGCGCGAGGGAGTGTAGTCGATCGCTTCATAGAATCCGTACTTCCCCTCGAACCCTTCCGCGGCGAGTCGCTCGAGATTCAGGCAAGCCTCCTCGGGCGCCACCATCAGCGCAAGCGCCGAGGCATACGGCGCAATGACCAGATCCTCGGCCAGCCCGCGTTTGAGCCCCAGGCCGGGCACGCCAAACGCCCGGTACTGGTAGTTGAGCTGGACGTCGATCGCGTTGTAGCCGGATTCCGAAATGCCCCACGGGACCTCGCGCTTTTTGCCATACGCGATCTGCCGGTCCACAGCCGCAATATAGGACTGGTCAAGCAGCGTATGGTCGTACGTCGGCATGACCAGGAGCGGCATGAGGTACTCGAACATCGAACCGCTCCACGAAAGAAGGACCGGTTGTCTACCTGCAGTAGTGAGCAGGCGTCCCAGGGCAAACCAACTCTCCTGCGGCAGCTGCCCCTGCGCAATCGCAACGAAACTGCACAATCTCGCTTCCGAAGCCAGCAGGTCGTAAGAACTCGAGTCCCGCCGGCGCTCGGCAACGTTGTACCCGATCGTCAGCAAATGGGAAGCCTTGTCATACAGGAAGTCGTACTCGATACGGGCGAATTCGCTTAATTGCAGCACAAGGCGTTCTATGACCGCAATCCTTACCCGGGCCCGCCGGCTTGCCTCCGTGACGAGCCGTCGAAACTCACCCAGCCACTCGCCGGCCTCCGGGGATGAGTCCGAGCCTGGCTGCACTTCGATTGCCGGCAGCAACTCCCGCTCGAGCCTCGCCAGTTGGCCTAGCGTCGGGATCCCATCGAACCCGCGAAAGCCAAGTCCGGTTGGGGCGGTCTTCATCAGGGTCCACGGGGCCAGAAAGGTCAACTCTTCGAGGGCGTCCTGGCACTGCCGGGCAAAGGCGCGTGCCCACCAGTTGGCCTGGCTCTCGGGGTCTCCGGCATCGAGGCTGCCCAACACCTGCGCGGCGGATGCCGCCAGCCGGTCGAGGCACTGCCACGTTGCCGTGAGCGTGGTTGGCCGGGAATCGGACCCAAGATCCTCCTGAAGTTGAGCGAGCCGGGCCGGAGCGGCTCCTCTCGCGGTGTCCACGAGAACCCTCAGTGTGTCCCTGAGCCCGTCAAAAAGGCGCTCCCCCAGGATTTTGTGATCGGGAAGCTCGAGCAGACCCGGCCGCAGGGTCAATAGGTGCCCCGCGAGGTTCCCGCTGTCTACTGTCGAAATATACCCAGGCAGCAGCGGTTTCAGGGACTGCGTGTCGTACCAGTTGTAGAAATGGCCTCGGTGACGTTCCAATGCTTCCATCGTGTGGAATGCATTCGCCGTGCGTTCGATCAGTTTCCCCGGCGTAAGGTAGCCGAAGTCGTATGCAGACAGATTTGCAAGTAACGCAAGTCCCATGTTGGTCGGCGACGTGCGATGCCCGATCGCGGCAACCGGACGCTCCTGAAAATTGTCAGGCGGCAGCCAATGATCCTCTGGCCCGACGAAGGTTTCGAAGTACGCCCAAGTCTTCCTGGCAAGCTTCTGGAGAAAGATGGTCTGGTCGATTGACAGCCGTGCGGCACGGCGAGCGAGCGGCCGGCTGATCCACCATGCGATCACGGGGGAGGCAAACCAGAGACCCAGTATGGGCCCAGCCACCACCAGGGTGGCAGACCTCGAAAGCGAAAGATAGACCCCTGTGGCAACGGCTAAAACGGGGGCAATCCACATGGACAGGTAGGAGGCGAAGAGGTTCATGTGGCTGTTGCCATCCAGGTTGTTCGAGGGGCTCCATTCGAGAAGTCGCCTGTGCGTGAACAGCATCCGCCCCGCCGTGCGCACAATCGCATCCAGGCTGAAAAATGCCTCGTAGGGGAGGCACACGAGCGTAAATGCCGTCTGCGCGAAGTGCCGGGCTGAACAACGCGCCGCGGCAGCGAGGTGTTGACCCAGAAGTACATCGGCTGGCTTGCGCAGCAGGTCCAGGATGCAGTTAATCAAAGCGGGAATCAGGATGATGCCGATCACCGCCAAGACCCAAAACCATGGTGGGGACAATACCGTCCAGCCCAGCAGCAACATCAATGTCAACCCCGCAGGCACGAGACTGCGGCGCAGATTGTCGAAGATCTTCCATCGGGACAAGCCGGAGAGCGGATTCTTCTGATGGCGACTGCCGAAGCCGGGAACGAGTGGCAGCAGCCAGCGTGCGATTTGCCAATCGCCGCGGATCCAGCGGTGGCGGCGGCTCACGTCGGCGTTGTAGCCGGAGGGATATTCCTCATACAACAGCACATCGCTCAACAGCCCTGCCCGCGTGTAGCACCCCTCCACAAGGTCGTGACTGAGAATCCGGTTCTCGGGAAGGCGGCCCTTGAGCACCCGCTCGAACGCGTCGACATCATAGATCCCCTTGCCAATGAACGAACCTTCGTGGAAAAGGTCCTGGTAAACATCGGAGACGGCGCGTGTATACGGGTCGATACCTGGCTCACTCCCGAACAGTCGCGCGTACCGCGACCGGTTCGTGCCCGTCATGCTCACGGCTACGCGTGGCTGAAGAATGCAGTACCCCTCGCAGATGCGCTGTTTATCTTCGTCGTAGCACGCACGATTCAGCGGGTGCGCCATGGTTCCTACAAACTGCCACGCCGAATCGCGCGGTAGTTGCGTATCCGTATCAAGGGTGATTACATACTTTACGTTCGACAAAACTGAAGTCTCACCGATGACGAGTGCGAACCGATCCCTCGAGCCGCCGCGTAAAAGAGAATTCAATTCCGCGAGCTTCCCCCGCTTACGCTCGTAACCCATCCAAATCCGCTCCCGGGGATTCCAGCGGCGCGGGCGATGGAAAAAGAAAAAATTGCTGCCTTTTGTGCGCTTGTACCTTTCATTCAGCTCTTCGATCTTCTTCCGGGCCAGCTGTAATAGCGACTCATCTTCCGCAAGCGTTTCCTGGTGCGCGTCTCGAAAATCAGTCAGCAGGCCGAAATACAGGTGCTCGTCGCGATTTGCCAGGAACCGGACCTCGAGCGCCTCGACCAGATCCTCGATGTTTTGAGCGCTCGTAAGCATAGTCGGGATCACAACCAGCGTGCATGATTCCGGCGGAATTCCTCCGGAAAAGTCCATGCGCGGCAGCAAGTGCGGCTTCGCCAGCAACGTCGCGAGCCAGTTCACCAGCGCCACCGCCACATGACTTCCGCCCAACAGCGAGAGGACACCAATCAGGGCAAGCGGCCATCCATGGGACCCGCCGGCATGTGCCTTCGTCATTAAGCCCCCGGCAAAAAACGCCGTAATCAGCGTGATCGTGCCGAGATAGAGGAGCAAAGGAAACTGCCGGCTCATGCGCTCAAGAGCCTCAGCGGCCGGCAGGTGCGCCTCCACCTTTCGTTCGAGCTGGGGCAATCCCTTGTCGATCAGATAAAACCCGACATGTGCTGCCCGATCGTCGCCGCCTTTCCTGGCCGCGCCCTCCTGTGCCAACTGGATCGTTCTGCGCGCCACCTCGCTTTCAGATAGCCGGCTGCTCTTCGCCAGCTTCTCCACTACGTGACGGTAGCGATCACGGGTGGCAAAGTCCATATTGCCGTAAACTCCGCCGGGATCCGCGCGCAGGGTCCGCTCGACATCGCTCATAGTCTCGACAAACGCGCGCCAGTCTCTCGTTCCCAAAAACCGGAGGCTGCCGATGCTGTTGCCTATCGAAACCTGATCGGCGGCCTGTTGTTGATTCTCCGACTGCACCAACTTTTCAATCGTAAGGCCGGACTCGGCGAGCCGCTGCTCGATCCAGGTGAGCGGCAACGCCAAAGCGGGGCTCTGTCCCTGCAGCCGGCGCGCAAATTCCGCAACAAACGCACTCGACACCGGAGGGTTCGAACGCGCCATGTCCGCGATCGCCAAAATCAGGCTCTTCGGGTCTTTCTCGGCGATCTCCGTCATCTGGTCCGCCCAGGAGTCGGCGTAGTTTCGGTCGGTCCTGTCGGCGGCGACCCGTGCCCCAACGCGTCGAAGATTCTCGATCAGTGCCAGGCGCAACATGATGGGGATTGCCCACAGTTCGCCCAATTTCAGGACCGTCACGGTCTGGTAGGCTGCGACAAAACTGCTGAGACTCTCCGAATCCACCCGGCCATCGCCGTGCGAGATCGCCTCCAACGCGATGTCATACACCCGTGAGAGCCCAGCCGAAGGCCCATCCAGCAGGCAAGGCAGTTCTCGGCTGTAGCCCTTTGGAAAGTGTCGCTTGGCCGTGCGAATCTGCTCTTCGATCAGATAGAAGTTGTCGAGCAGCCATTCCCCGGCCGGCGAAATCTGGCGGTTCGCCTTAACCGCATCCTCGACCAGGTTGCGGACTCCGATGAGGACGCCTTCATTCTCAGCCAGCCGCGTCAGGAGCCGGCCCGGAGCTCGTCCCGTACTCAACCTGTGCAAGCCCGCCAGGGTCTTGCCATGCTGCTCCATCTGGGTGCGGCTGAACAGTTCCGATCGCAGCGGTGGCTCGGCGAGGCCATACTCCCGAGCCGCACCGTTTCCGCGGAGACCCGCCCAGAAATCCAGCAAGTTCCCGAAAATCATCTTGCTTGCCTTCAAGTTGGTCTCCTTTTTAGAAGCGAACTCTCAACCAACCAGGTCGCAACCCGGGCGGCGGGCTTGGACGCGTCCCCTCCTCCGGTGATTCCAGCTTAAGCTCTGTTGATCTGCGGGAAGCGAAGGTGCAGGCCCTGTCCAGGAGACTTGAGTCATCGTGTTTGTCCTCTCTTTCTCCACAGCAACTGTTCTGCTGCGCGCAAAAGGGAGAAAAAAGGGAAGGAGAGATGGTCCCCTTCCCTTCGAGGTGCAGGGAGATTCGCGGAGGTAACTGCGGATTGAACCGCGGAGTGTTTGATTCAGAACAAATGAGGTTTACTCCTAGGTGACTGATTTCTCTCTCCGGTGTGACGAACTTGCGAATCATCGGCATCCGACCCTCGCGCTCACACCCGTCGAAACATGGCGTGGTAAATCACCAGAAACAAGACCGAGCCCACAACAGCAACAAACAGGCTGTAAAGATTCAAGCCGCTTACCCCGCGGGCTCCGAGCGCATTGAACAAGACCCCGCCGACAACTGCTCCCACAATTCCGAGCACAATATCGACCACAATGCCCTCTCCCCTGTTATTGACAAGCTTGCTGCCGATAAATCCAGCCAGCAAACCCAAAACGACCCAGGTTAGAAATGACATATCTGTCCTCCTTGTCATCTGTTGTACTCGCGTGGCGTCGGAAGCCCGCCGGTTGACTCGATGAGCTTCCTGGCCTCGCGGAGAGCTATCCGCAACGCAGCTCTCATTTCCTTCGCATTAGCGCCGTACTACCCTTGGAAGGGAGCGTACGCTACTGACGGCTTTCATCGTAGCCTTCGCGCTAACGTTTATTCAGTGCACGAGCCCACTCATCGGCCTGCTTTTCGGCTTCCGTTTTCGCGATCCCATATCGTTCCTGAATCCGCCCGACCAGTTGATCCTTCTTGCCCCCGATCACCTGCCAGTCATCATTGGTGAGTTTGCCCCAGCGCTCCCGGGCAGAGCCGGTAAACTGTTTCCACTTTCCTTCCACTTGATCCCAATTCATGGTGTTGTCCTTTCTCACGTTGTGTTTGGCATTGCAGCCGCAACTTCATTGGCACGACTATTTATTCCGAAGTGAATACCTATTCATGTCCGCCGTCAGCCTGGTTCCCGCCGCTGACCTCCTGGTCTTCGTGCCCGTGACGATTTCCCTGTTCGTTACTCCCTTTCCATACAGCTCAACATTGGCGTCGTCATCGGGCCGGAGGGTTGCGCCGTCCAGCGAGATACCGGCAAAAACGCCTCGTGCGCGAGAATAGGATAGGATCTCCGCATGCATCTTGAGATCTGTATTGGCCGACGAGGTGCGGCCCACCGGCCCGGCTGCCACGGAAGCATCCGCGCCAAGTGTGAACTTGCTCGATAGGAGTTTTTCAACGCCTCCGGTGTTCATGACAAGCATGACGGCGTCCGTCTCCGAGCCTCCGATCTGAAAACCAACGCTCCCGCCTTCCACCTTTATGGCTGCCGGTGCGGACCAACCAGTGCCTGAAGCCAGGCGGCACATCATGAAGCCCCTGCCGTAGTTGGCTCCCACGATAAACGCGCCTTTTTTCATTCCCGGGACGATCACGATACACTGGCAACTTTCAAGCAACTCCTTCGGGATAGCTTTATCCGGCGTCGCCATGATCTGCCTCATGACATCGGATGAAGCCTGCAAGCGCGAAGCTGCGCTTTCACCCGCAAACAACATTCCCGCGGACAACACGCCCGCGCCGACGCAGGTAATTCCAAGTCTTCTTAATCTTTGCAGTTTCATATAATTTCTCCTTATTTTTTGATTCCAAGCCTGTTTGATTTCATGACCCTCTTATCGTTACTCACAATATACCGCCCGGCTTTCGCTTCGTTCGTAGGAGGAATGGCGGCAGGAATTAGTAAGTAAGCTGGGGTCGTCACAACTTCTCTGATCCTCTCCCGGTTGAATTTACTAAGATTCGTCCGAGTGGCGTCACCCGTTATACGGCTCCACTTTTGATTTATACCCCGGGGTAAATATAGTGTCAGTTCAGTTTTGCTCAAGCATCTGGTCAAAATTGCTCAGGGTGGCTTCACTCAAGGAGATCACGGCATCGAATTCGTATCCTGCTATAATAAGGTGAGATTATGGGCATACAAACCCGTGTCATCCACCCGATATATAGTTTTCTACCTACAGAAGTCGAGGGGTTCGATCCCCTCGCCGAGCTGGCCCTGGATATGCGCTGGTCGTGGAATCATGCCGCTGACGAAGTGTGGCTGCAACTTGATCCCGCGCTGTGGGAACTGACGCATGACCCTTTGGAAGCCCCTCGAATCCTCTGGCAGCGCTGATTATGAAAACGCCTGAACGCCTGCTCGCCCAACAAGGACATAGTTGGCCACCACCTACGGAAGTGGTGAATTCCCCCAACACGAAAGGACAAGACTCATGAATCGGCAGACTATTCCGTTGGGCAGGATCATGGGAATTCCGATTGGCTTGGATTATTCCTGGTTCCTGATCTTTGCGCTGCTCACCTGGATGCTGGCGGGCAGTTACTATCCCTCCGAGTTCAAGAATTGGCCGCCCCTGCTGTACTGGTTCATGGGCGCAGTGACGGCCATCATGCTCTTTGTGAGCGTGCTGCTTCATGAACTAGGGCATTCCGTGGTGGCGCTCCGGTATAAGATTCCCGTGCGCAGCATCACGCTTTTTATCTTCGGCGGGGTCGCTCAGATCGGGTCGGAGCCACCCAGCGCCATCGCTGAGTTCTGGATTGCCATCGCTGGGCCGATTGTCAGTCTTGCCCTCGCGGTGATGTTTTCCGTGCTGAAACCTGTGGCCGCTGGCATCGAGCCCTTGTGGAGTCTGGCGAAATACCTGGCCTACATCAACTTTGCGTTGGTGCTCTTCAATCTGATTCCCGGTTATCCGCTTGACGGTGGTCGCGTGTTCCGCGCCGTCGTGTGGGCCGTAACGAAAAACATGCGCCGCGCGACGCTTATCTCAGCCAATGTGGGCCGGTTCTTCGGTTTCTTGTTCATCTTTTTCGGCGTCTGGCAGGTGTTCACCGGCAACCTCGGCGGAGGGCTGTGGATTGCCTTCATCGGCTGGTTTCTCGACAACGCCGCTGCCGCGCAGGCGCAGCAAGTGATGTTTCAGGGGTTGCTGGCGGGCCATAAGGTTTCGCAGGCCATGAGCAGTCGCTGTGCCGCCGTTTCCGCGGACCTGACGCTGCAACAATTAGTGGACGAACACATCCTCGGCGGCGGGCAGCGTTGCTTCCTGGTCAATCGCGGAGCAGACACCATTGGCCTGATGACGCTGCACCGGATAAAGGAAGTGCCGCGGGGCGAATGGCCGACGACGAGCGCCGGCCAAGTCATGCTCCCGCTGGACAGGTTGATGCGCATCAGCCCGGACAGGGAATTGTGGGCCGCCCTCCAGCAGATGGATCGCAACGGGGTGAACCAGCTTCCCGTTATGACCGACAGCCAGGTGGTCGGCATGCTAAGCCGCGAGGACGTCATCACCTTCCTGCGCACCCTGCAGGAACTGGGGACCTAGTGCATCGTCCGAGAATTAGGAGGGGTCGCGCGCATCGGGGCTGTGGGCGATCTCCGCGTTGCTCGTCGTCAACGATGTGCACCGTCATCGCCTCCTCCTCGCGCCTTGAGGTCGCAGAATGATGGAAAAATCATCCGCGAAACCAGCTAAACCATTTGTCCTGACGATCAACGGCGGCTCGTCGAGCATCAAGTTCGCGCTGTATCTGATAGGCGGAACGCTGAAGCGATCGCTTCATGGGAAGGTTGACCGCATCGGCTTGCCCGGTGCGAATCTGACCTTCAACGACCCGACTCGAAATCAGCAGGATAGTCGCAGCATCGAGGCCTCCGATCACAGGTCAGCGGCGGATTTCCTCATCGATTGGCTCGAAGAGCAGATTGGTTTCGCTTCGGTCAAGGCCGTGGGACACCGCGTGGTGCACGGCATGAAACACACCGAGCCCGAGCGCGTCACGCAGGAATTGCTGGATGAACTGCGGCGCATCAGGCCGTACGACCCGGATCATCTGCCTCGAGAGATTGAACTGATCGAGGCCTTCCGGCGTCATCATCCGAAACTGCCTCAGGTGGCCTGCTTCGACACGGCGTTTCACCGCACCATGCCGCGCGTGGCCCGGCTATTGCCGATCCCACGCCGCTTCGACGCAATGGGGATACAACGATACGGTTTCCACGGTCTGTCGTATGCCTATCTCATGGAAGAACTCGCCCGCGTGGCCGGCACGAATGCAGCCCAAGCGCGCGTGATCCTGGCTCACCTCGGCAACGGGGCGAGCCTGGCGGCAGTCCGCGGCGGCAAAAGCATCGATACCAGCATGGGGTTCACGCCGACCGCCGGGGTGCCAATGGGCACGCGGCCGGGCGACTTGGATCCCGGCGTCGCCTGGTACATGATGCGGACCGAGAATCTGACCCCCAAACAGTTCAACCACATCATCAATCACGAATCCGGCCTGCTCGGCATCTCCGAAACCAGTTCCGATATGCGCGACTTGATCGAGCGCCAAACGAGCGATGTCCGCGCCGCCGAGGCCGTAGAAC
This sequence comes from Acidobacteriota bacterium, assembly GCA_041501225.1. Classification (GTDB taxonomy): domain Bacteria; phylum Acidobacteriota; class UBA6911; order UBA6911; family UBA6911; genus JAFNAG01. Next base: position 2,910 of record JBGQNR010000167.1, on the reverse strand, counting down.
TGTTCTGTTACCAAACCCGCAAATGGATCGGGGCGTTCGCCGCCGTGCTCGGCGGACTGCAGACGTTGGTGTTTGCCGGTGGGATTGGCGAGAACACTGGGGAAGTGCGGGCCCGTGTATGCAGTGGTTTGGAATTTCTCGGCATCGAATTGGACGAAGCCAGGAACGCCGTCAACGCCCCGGTGGTTTCCACCGAAGCAAGTCCGGCCACCGTCCGCGTGATCCGCACCGATGAAGAGCTGATGATTGCCCGTGCTGTGTGCCGGCTGCTGTGTGATGGAGACTAAACCAAATAGAATACGATCCGACGTAAGGAGCCGTGTCATGGATAAACCCCTATCGCCCGAACTCTTGCGCAAGATGAATGCGTATTGGCGTGCCGCGAACTACCTGTCCGTAGGCCAAATCTATCTCTACGACAATCCACTGTTGAAGAGGCCGTTGAAGCTCGAGCATGTGAAGCCGCGGCTGCTCGGCCATTGGGGCACTACGCCGGGATTGAACTTCATCTATGTCCATCTCAACCGGATTATCAAGCAGTACGACCTGAACATGATCTATGTCACCGGCCCCGGTCACGGCGGACCGGGGTTGGTGGCCAACACGTATCTGGAGGGCACATACAGCGAGTTGTACCCGAACATCTCCCAGGACGAACAGGGTATGAAAAAGCTGTTTACCCAGTTTTCCTTTCCCGGCGGCATTCCCAGTCACGTGGCCCCGGAAACGCCGGGTTCCATTAGCGAAGGCGGCGAACTCGGATATTCCCTGTCGCATGCCTACGGTGCCGCGTTCGACAATCCCGACTTGCTGGTTGCCTGCGTGGTCGGCGATGGCGAGGCGGAAACCGGCCCGCTGGCCACCAGTTGGCACTCGAACAAATTCCTCAATCCAGTTCACGACGGAGCCGTGCTGCCCATCCTGCACCTCAACGGCTATAAGATTGCCGGCCCCACCGTGCTGGCCCGCATTTCCCGCGACGAGCTTGAAGCGCTCTTTCGCGGTTACGGTTACACACCGTATTGGGTCGAAGGCAAGGATCCGATGAAGATGCACCAACTCATGGCCGCCACGCTCGATACCGTGGTCGCCGAGATCCGACGCATTCAGCGCGATGCCCGCGCCACCGGGTTCAACGAGCGCCCGCGCTGGCCCATGATTATCCTGCGCTCGCCGAAAGGTTGGACAGGCCCGAAGATGGTCGATGGCAAACCGGCCGAAGGCACGTTTCGCGCGCACCAAGTGCCACTTTCAGATTTCACGACGAAGCCCAAACATCTGAAGATGCTGGAGGCGTGGATGAAGAGTTACCAGCCCGAGGATCTCTTCGACAAGAATGGCAAGCTCATTCCGGAACTGGCTGAGCTGGCACCCAAAAACGAGCGGCGAATGGGGGCCAACCCGCACGCAAATGGAGGACTTCTCCTTCACGAATTGAAAATGCCGGACTTTCGCGACTACGCGGTAAAGGTGCCGAAGCATGGCGTCGTGGAAGCCGAAGCCACGCGCGTCCAGGGCCAGTTCATTCGCGATGTGCTCCAGATCAACGCCGATGCACACAACTTCCGCGTCTTCAGCCCGGACGAAACCGCGTCGAACCGCTGGACCGACGTGTTCGAGGTGACGAACCGTTGCTCGACCGCGGAAATCATTCCCATGGACGACCATGTCGCACCTGATGGCCGGGTGATGGAGATGTTGAGCGAGCACCAGTGCGAAGGTTGGCTCGAAGGCTACCTGCTGACGGGCCGACACGGCTTTTTCTCATCCTACGAGGCGTTCATTCACATTGTTGATTCGATGTTTAACCAGCACGCCAAGTGGCTCGATGTGGCGAGCCATGTTCCGTGGCGGCGGCCGATTGCTTCCCTGAACTACCTGCTCTCGTCGCACGTGTGGCGGCAGGACCACAATGGATTCAGTCACCAGGACCCGGGTTTTATTGACCACGTGGTGAACAAGAAGGCGGACATCATCCGCGTGTATCTGCCGCCGGACGCCAACACCCTGCTGTCGGTGACCGACCATTGCTTACGAAGCCGCGATTATGTCAATGTCATCGTCGCGGGCAAGCAGCCGGAACTGCAATGGCTCGACATGGATTCCGCCATTAAACACTGCACGGCGGGGCTTGGCATCTGGGAATGGGCCAGCAACGATGAGGGCTGCGACCCCGATGTCGTAATGGCTTGCTGCGGCGACGTGCCCGCGCTGGAGACACTGGCTGCTGTCGAGATCCTGCGGCAGCACTTCCCGGAACTGAAGATCCGCGTCGTCAACGTGGTGGACTTGATGACGCTCCAGCCGCAGAGTGAGCATCCCCACGGACTGAGCGACAAGGACTTCGATGTCCTCTTCACCAAGGACAAGCCCATCATCTTTGCCTTCCACGGCTATCCCTGGTTGATCCATCGTCTGACCTATCGTCGGACTAATCACCCGCACCTGCACGTCCGCGGTTACAAGGATGAGGGAGCACGGCTACAATGAAGTGGTCGAACAAAAGGGGCACCCGGTTCTCAGGTTCCTCGGAAAATTCTGGGGCTTGTCGGCGTGGATGCTCGAGTTGATCATGGTGCTTTCGGCTGTACTCTGGAAATACACCGATCTCGCCGTGGTGAGCGCGCTGCTGGTCGTCAATGCCGTCTTGAGCTTTGCGCAGGAGCGTCGGGCCGCCGGCGTCGTCGAGACGCTGCTGCGGTGGCTGCAGGTCAATGCGCGCGTGCTGCGCGATGCGAGCTGGCAGGTCATTCCCGCCCGGGAACTGGTCCCCGGTGACATCGTGCGCATGCGCCCGGGCGACATCATCCCGGCGGACGTGAAGCTCCTGACCGGTATGTTGGGCGTCGACCAGTCGGCCCTCACCAGCGAGTCGAAGGACGCAGACAAGGCGCCCGGCGACGTGCTCTC
>JBGQNR010000166.1:0-14494 GCA_041501225.1 Acidobacteriota bacterium | reverse complement strand
TGCTTGGTTGTGAATCGCAGTGTTCTGCTCAGACGCGTTTGACTCCGGGCTCCGGAAGAAACAAATAGCGCGCAGCGCTGCCCTTCGGGCCGCAGAAGCCGGCAAGCCCCGGGCGCGTTTGCCTGCGTTCATCCGCGTCCCAAAAAATACGTCACCGTATTTATGAACCACTGTACTTAGCCAATCCACAACAAAAAAATCTCAACGCAGAGGTCACGGAGGCCGCAGAGAAAACTACTCAATTCTTTGCGAACTCCGCGGCCTCTGCGCTGAGAGTTTGACAACTAGTCGTTGGACACGGCCTGGCAGTAGGAAATACGAATCGTGCGCAGGTGTTTTTGGGCTGGCAGCGGCCCTACCATTCGATGATGCCGCCTTCCATCAGGTCGTGACAGACGCAAGCCTGGCCAAGGTCGAAGGATTGAATCCAATCTGCCATTTTCAGGGCGGCTTCCCTGGGCGGGGTGTCTGCATCCGCTGCACCGGCTTCCGTCATTAACTTGCCGGGATGGAGGGCGACGACGCGGATACCTTGGTCTTTGAGTTCCTGATCGAAACATGCGGTGAGCATGTTCTGCGCACATTTGGCGATTTGATAGGAGTAGATCCCGCGGAACTGCCCTGCGGCGGTGCGCGCGATCGAGCCCCATCGGGAAGTCACGTTGATTACCATGGGCCTTTCCGCTTTACGCAGGAACGGCAGCGCCGCCCGGGTACAACGGAATACTCCCACGCAATGAACTTTGAACAGACTCTCCATGTCCTCCGGCACCGTGTTCGGCAACCAGCGCAGCTTTTTGATATTGCCCGCATTGTTGATGAGGAGATCGAGCGCGTCACCGTGCTGCGCCAGCACCGCACGGATCTGATCTTCGACGCTGGCGCAAGCCACATCCCCGATAATCGGATAACATGCGGCTACTCGGGCTGAACTCAATTCTTCAGCGACCGCCGGATTGCGCACCAGGGGAAACACAGTCCAGCGGCGTTCGGCGTAGACTTTGAACAATTCGCGTCCAAACCCACGGCCGGCCCCGGTAATCAAAACCTTCGGCATTTCCGCACCACACCCCCGGGTGGGAATGGCGATTTACGATTGACGATTTACGAATGGAAACCAACACGTCAGGCATCTTTTTTCGTCAATCGTCAATCGTCAATCGTCAATCTTCTTGCCTGATGTTGCGATGATGCGATTCAGCTCCGCTGTCGCCTGTGTCGTCTCCTCCTTGTATTCGCGTACAAGCAGCAGCATGCCGTCACTGGGTCGCGCAATCGCTCCAGTGATCGAGCTGAGCAGAGAATTGACATTCTCGCGCAGCTTTGCTCCGCAGCGATAAGTCATTGTGCATTCGCGCACGAGCTTGCCATGCAGCTGATTGAGCTGGTCCAGGGCTGCTCGCTGCGCGGGATCGGCGGCCGAGGTCAGCTGACGCGTGAACTCCTCCACGCGATTGACCAAATCTCCGACCGTCACGGCGAGCGCCTGTACCTCCTGGGCTGTGTTGAACTGCAACTGGAGATCAGCCTGGGATACCTTCACCTTCGGGTCAAACACAACACGAGCGGGCTTAGTCACCTGTTTGCTGCCGACCTGAAGGGTGACGACATAGTCGCCCGGAACCACTTGCGGGCTGCCCCCGCCGCCTCGTCCGCCGCCGCCCCCACCGCCAGCTCCGCCGCGATCCCCACCGGCTGCGCTGCGCCCGCCGCCTCCAGGCATTGCGCCCGGCCCGCCGGGAGCGCCGGCTGGAGTCATCTGCGGCCCATCGACGCGCAGATCCCAGATGACACGGTTTATGCCGGCTCGATTCGGTTGGTTTCGCAAGGTGCGGAGCGCTTTGCCGGCCTTGTCGGCGATCGTGATGCTGACCTGTTCTGTGCCCGCTGCTTTCAGGTAGTAGTCGATCGTCGCCCCATAGGGCGGATTGGGAGTGCCGTAGTCCTTTGCGCCGACGGAGGCATCGCGGCTCGCCAGCTGGTGTCGCATAGCAGGCAGGATATCGAACAGGAAGGCGTCGGTTGCCTTTGCCTGAGCCAACTGCTGGAGCGGCGTGATGTTGTCCAGAATATAGGCGCCGCGTCCGTGTGTACCAACGATCAGATCATTCTCGCGTGGATGAATGACGATGTCCCTGACCGCCACTGGCGGCATGTCGTTGCGGATGGAAACCCAGTGGCCGCCGCCGTCCCATGATGCAAATATGCCCAGCTCCGTGCCGATGTAGAGCAGGTTTCTTGTTTTCGGATCTTCGCGCACGACGTGGACGTAGCCTTTGGCCGGCAGGTCGCCTGTGATGGGAGTCCAGGTCTGCCCGTAGTCGGTAGTCTTGAATGCGTAGGGCGCAAAGTCGTCTTCCTGATGACGGTCCACCGCGACGTAGGCGGTGCCGGCATCGTAGTGTGAGGCCTCGATGGTGGGAATCCAGGGATTGGGCGCCAGGCCTTTGATGTTGGCGATGGTGTTGGTCCATTTTTTGCCGCCGTCCTGCGTCACTTGAATGTTGCCGTCGTCGGTGCCGGCCCAGATGACGCCCGCTCTCACCGGCGATTCGGCGATGGTCAGGATCGTGCAATGGAATTCCGCCGCCGTGTTGTCCGTGACGACTTCGCCGCCGGAGGACTGCTGTTTACTCTTATCGTTGGTCGACAGGTCGGGGCTGATAATCTCCCACGAATATCCCTGGTTTACCGTTTTGAAAATGAGCTGGGCGCCGTAATACATGACGCTTGGATTGTGCGGCGAGGCGGCGATCGGCGGGTTCCAGTTGAAACGGTACCTGTAATTGAAAATGGGGCTGCCGGTGGGGCCCACATCCTTGGGGTAGGGAGTGACGTTGCGTGCGACGCCGGAGTTGCGGTCGAGCAGCGTAATCGAGCCGCCTTCCAGGTCGGTATAGACGAGGTGGGGTGCATTCAGGTCCGGCACGGCAAAAAATCCGTCGCTGCCGCCAATGGTGTACCAGTCGCGCTTGCGGATGCCGTTGTTGAAAATCGTGGCGCTTGGCCCGACCCAGCAGCCGTTATCCTGCAAGCCGCCGTAGACGAGGTAGGGGGTCTGCAGGTCATAGGTGATGTGGTAGAACTGGGCGAAGGAGATGTTGTTAATGACCTCCCAACTGCTCCCGCCGTCGAGCGAAACCTGGTAACCGCCGTCGCTGCCGTTGAGGATGTAATTGGAGTTTTTGGGATCGATCCAGAGTGCCTGGTGATCGGAATGCACGCCCTGGGCGATGTTGGTGAAGGTGCGCCCGCCATCGTTGGAAACCGTCAGGCTGCCGCCCAGCGAATAGACACGCTCAGGATTGTTCGGATCCACTCTCAAGTCGCTGTAATAGAAGGGGCGGAAGTTGATATTGGGATTGTTGGCTACCATGCGCCAGGTATCGCCGCGATCATCCGAGCGGAAAAGATTTCCTTCAGTTTTCGTTTCGGTGATCATGTAAACGATGTTGGGATTGCCGGGAGCGACAGCCACGCCGATGCGGTCCATTGGCGTTTTGGGCAGCCCCTGCGTGAGCTTTTCCCACGTGTCTCCCCCGTCCTTGGAGCGATAAAGCGCAGTGCCGCCGCCGCCGCTGTCGAAACGCCAGGGTTTACGGCGGTAGGTGTACATGCCGGCGTAGAGGATGCGCGGATTCTGGGAATCGATGTCGATATCGGAGCAGCCGGTGTCCGCGTCCAGGTAGAGCACCTTCTTCCAGGTTTTGCCGGCATCGGTGGTCTTGAACACTCCACGCTCCTCGTTGGGTCCCCATTCGTGCCCGAGCACTGCCACCCAGGCGGTGTTGGGATCTGTCGGATGGATACGGATGCGCTTGACGCGCTCGGAGTCGGTCAAGCCCACATGCTGCCACGTTTGGCCCGCGTCGGTGGATCGGTAGACACCATCGCCGAAACCGGCATCGTTGCGTGGATCGCCTTCGCCGGTGCCAACCCACAGGATATTGGGATTGGATGCCGCAATCGCGATCGCGCCAATGGAGGAAACAGGTTGGCTGTCAAAGATCGGCGCGAAGGTCATGCCGCCGTTGGTCGTCTTGAAAATGCCTCCGATTGCGCCGGCAACATAATAAGTGTTCGGGTTGCCCGGCACCCCTGCGATGTCGGTGACACGGCCGCCAGGATTGGCCGGGCCGATGGAGCGCCAGCGCAAGCTGGCCAGGGTTGTCTGATCGTTGGAATGCGGTGCCGCATTGTGGGCCGCGATCGGCAGGAGCACCGCGGCCAGCAAAAAAGCGGGAATGGACCCTTTCTTCATGACTCCCTCCGTAGTACCTGGATTGCAGCGGAATAGCCCGGCTAAATCCGAGCCCAAATATGCTCCCCACTATAAAGCGAGGGCATCGCATCTGCCAATTCAAATTTCAGAAGCGGGAACGCGCGCGAATGGCACTTAATTAGATTGAGATTCTTCTCTCGCCATTACAGGGCTCTCGTCCACATTCCCTTAAACCCCGTGCGGAGCTTCGCTTGCCCGAGGCTACCGTATTACGCGCCTCCGGCGCTCGAGTTTCTGGCAAAAACACTCATAATCTGGTTTTCCCAATCTGCCATGAGTGGTGGTGTACTGCGCGGGCAATTGCGACGCCTGCTGCCGGGCGTCGCTGGACTCTGGGGTCGAATAATCCCGGATCTGAGCGCCGTGCGGCGCCCGCTTCGTCGGCCCATTTTCATCGGCTTGGGTGCGCTTCTATGCGTCGCGCGCCAAGGCTGCTTCGATTTCTTCGATTTCTTGCGGGCTGAGGTGGAATTGGGCGGCGCCGATAAAGCCGTCGACCTGCGCGGGCCGGCGGGCGCCGACGATGGCGCCGGTCACCGCCGGAAGCCGCAAAGTCCAGGCGATGGCCACTTCCCCCGGGGATCGCCCGTGCCGTGCCCCAATGGCCCGGAGCCTTTCCACAAGCTGAAGGTTTTTCGTCAATCTTGGTTCCTGAAACTCCAGGCTCATTGGGCGCCAGTCATCTTTCGGAAATGAAGCGATGCGCTTGCGCGTCATGGATCCGCTGAGCAGGCCGGATTGCATGGGCGAATAAGGGATGATCCCGATTTTGTGCGCGGCGCAGTAGGGCAGGGTCTCAGTCTCAATATGGCGCTTCAGCATGGAATAGGGCGGCTGGAGCGAACTCACAGGGGCAATACGGTGGACTCGCTCCAGTTGCGCGGCGCTGAAATTTGACGCGCCCAGATTACGGACCTTGCCCCGTTTCTGCAGCCCCGCGAGTGTGTGCCACGCTTCCTCGAGGCCTGCATCCGACGAGGATCCGCCGGAACCCCCGGGTGGGAAACTCGGCCAATGGATCTGGTAGAGGTCAATGGTGTCGACGCGCAAGCGCCGCAGACTGTTTTCCAGTTCTTTGCGGAGGGATGCCGGCTCCAGGCTGTGCGAGATTTTGCCCTTCTCGTCCCAGACCAGGCTGCACTTGGTGAAGACGAGAGGCCTGTCCGACGGCGGGACCTCTGCCAGCGCCCGCGCCACAACTTCTTCCGAGTGCCCGAGACCGTACACCGCGGCCGTGTCGATCCAGTTGATTCCCAGATCAAGGGCATGATGGATCGCCGCAATAGATTCCGCATCATCCTGCGGTCCCCATCCGAACGCCCAGCCTCCGCCGCCCATGGCCCAGGCTCCAAGCCCGATCGGCGTGATCAGGAATTCGGTGTTACCCAGCGTTCGCTTTTCCATGCACGCACCTCTGTTCCAATCCCAGCGATTTACACCCGCGAGCCGCGGTGATTGCCCGGCGGCGAACCGGTACGATTCCAGGATTCGAAAAAACCGCGCATTCGTGGGCATGGGCACGGGCGCCATCAAACGGCACGCGACTGCTTCAAATCTGCCTTACTTTGCAGGCTTCAGATCGAGAAGAGTGTAATCCGCTCCCATTCCCATGTTTTTTGCCGCGCCATCGAGGGCCTTCTGCAGGTCGGCCAACTTGATCGTGGCGTCCTTTTTCACGGCAAACTGAACGGTCTTATTCGTTGAGTCTACGGAAACAGAACCAATCTCCTTCATCCCCTCCATCGTTCTCTTGATGAGAGGACCGCAACCGCCGCATGTGATGGCTTTGACCTTAGCGGTATATTCTCCCGCTTTCAAAACGTCCGGTGACTTCTGTGCGGCGATGGGGATGGCGGTAATCATCGCCAATAGAATGAAAGCTGTTACGACGGCCACGAACGGCGTTTTGATCTTCATGGAGCACTCCTCTTGTCTGAAGTCTGGTTTCACCCTTCAACCTGCCTCTAAATGGGCAGATCGACTCGACAAAGCTTACGCAAATCGGAATGCTCGTTCAATAGGGAGATACCCTTTTGCGCTCTTCTTTTGCGGGAACGCCCGGAAGGACTGAAAGGGAATTGGTTTCGCCTGCTCAGAGGGTGGAAGTTGCTGGACAGGTGCGGTGGAGCCGAGTATGTTAGGCGGGTCCTACCGGCCATGCGTGGATGAACGAGCCGCTGAGAATGGAGACCGCGTGACCATCTTCGGTTTGCACTGGATCGATTTTACCATCATCCTCGGCTACGTCGCCTTTGTTCTGTGGCTGGGCGAACGCGCCCGCCGGCGCATGAAGACCAGCGAGGACTTCTTTATCGCCGGGCGGAAAATCGGCAAGACCTATCAGTTTTTTCTCAATCTGGGCACGTCCACGAGCCCTGACCAGGCCGTGGTCGTCTCGCGCGAGATTTACCGCCAGGGTATCGGCGGCATGTGGATTCAATACCTCGTCCTTTTCCTTACCCCCTTCTACTGGTTCACGACCTTCTGGTTCCGCCGTGTCCGGCTCGTGACCATCGGAGACTACTTCGAGGAGCGCTTCCGCAGCCGGTTCCTCGGCGCCGCCTTCGCAGCCTTCTCGCTGGTCATGGCCGTGATCGGCATCGGCGTCGGGTACATGGTGGCGGCCAAGACCATGATGGCGCTCACCCCCAAGCCGGAAGCTCGTTACACGCTCGAGGAACGGCGCAGCGTGGAGCAATTCCGCGAATACAACGTCCTGCGCGCGCGTCGCGAATCGACTGCGGCATTGACTCCGGAGGAGCAACGACGCTTCGACGAACTTTCCGACCGGCTCAAGCGCGGCGAGCTGCGCGCCTTCATTTCCTACACCAATCCCGCCGTGATCTATGCCGTCTATGCAGTCGTGGTTGCGCTCTATACCATGATGGGCGGTTTTATCGCTGCCGTGATTACCGACGTGATCCAGGGGATACTGATCATCGTATTTTCGCTGCTCCTGATCCCTGTGGGGCTGGCGCGAATTGGCGGCTTCTCAGGTCTGCACGCCACGGTGCCCGGTCATATGTTCAACCTTTTCGGTTCGACGGCGATGGGGGAGTACGCCTGGTACACGATCGCCGCCATGGCGCTCGCCAACCTGGTGTCGATCATCGCCTCGGCGCCGGGGATGGCAACGGCCGGGTCGGCGAAGGATGAAATGTCCGCGCGCATCGGCATGATCGGAGGCATGTACTTAAAGCGTTTCATCATGATCTTCTGGGCCCTGGCCGGCCTTCTGGCGATCGCCCTGTACAGTAACCAACTGCACGATCCGGACCTGATCTGGGGCTACATGACCCGCGACCTCTTGTTTCCCGGCGCCATCGGACTGATGCTGGCCGGCGTGCTCGCCGGCAAGATGTCGAGTCTGGCCGCCACCTGCGTCGCCAATTCGGCCCTGGTCATCCAAAACCTGTACCGGCCGTTTAGTCCCGGCTGCTCCGACCGGCATTATATTAACGCCGGCCGGGTCATGATCGTGGTAACCATTGCCGGCGGCGCCGCCACGGCGCTCTACATCGACAACCTGCTCGAGCTGTTCAAGTATTTCATTTCGATCCCAGCCATCTTTGGCGCTGCCATCTGGCTGGGATTCGTGTGGCGCCGATTAACCAAATGGGCGGTCATCCTTCAGGTGTTCCTCTGTTTCGCTATTTACGCAGTGATTCCCAATATCTTTCTGAACCTGGAATGGGCCCGGACGAATCCGCGTTTCACCGTCGAGACTCAGGCTCGCGAGATAGCGATGTCGGTCGAGGCCACCACCGAGGATGTCGCCGCCGGCCGCGCCGCCCGGATCGGGCAGCGAATCGACAAAACCGAGGTCCAGGAAGCCAGTGCGGTGTTTTTCGAACAAGTGGCGCGCCGCGATCCTGCCGATCCTAAATCAGTCAAGTTCGGGCTGGGACGCTTTCATGCCGAAATCTGGGTGCTGAGCTGGTTCGGGATCGATTTCAAGCGCTTCAGTAAGGCAGAACTGGTCGCAGCGCGCTTTTATTTCGATGCCCTGTTCCCGTTTTTCCTGCTCTTTTGCTTCAGTTTTTTCACCCGGCCCGTGGCTCGGGCCGACCTCGACCGCTTCTTCGCGCGCCTGCGCACGCCCGTCCAGGCTACGCCCGAAGCGGATAAACTGGCTCTGGCGGATATGATCCAAAAGTTTCAGGACACCGAGAAGGAAAAAATCTGGCCGGGCTCGAATTGGGAAATCTACAAACCGGGCTGGAAGGACGTGCTGGGGTTCGGTGGCAGCTGGCTGCTCGTCGGTGTGATCGTCTTCCTGCTCTGGCTGATGGTCAACCTTCATTAGGAAACTTTTGGCGGGCTTGCGGGTTTGACTCCAAAGAGGGAGGCCGGAGGCATGCGTGGCGCCGTCGTGGCATTGGTAATTCTTGCTTTGAATCTCGCCGGCTGCGGTGGAGGCAAGAATTCTTCCGGCAACCCGGCACCGCCGCCCGCGCCGTCAGCGAGTATTTCCCCGGTAAGCCTGGCTTTCGGCGACAAGACCGTGGGCACGAGCAGTGCGGCGCAGACCGTCACACTCTCGAATACAGGCAATGTCAGCTCGACCATCGGCTCCATTTCGGTTTCAGGGGACTTCCAACTGAGTCACAATTGTGGGTCGAGTCTTGCTGCAGGCGCCAGTTGCACCATTCAGGTGATCTTCAAACCTGCGGGCACCGGCGCGCGCCTTGGTACCCTCACGATCCAGGACAGCGCCTCAGGCAGCCCGCACACCGTCAGCCTGAGCGGAACAGGAGTTTCCCCCGCGAATACTTCGGTGACCATGTATGTTGCGCCGGACGGCAACGATGCGTTCAGCGGCGCGCTCGCCGCCGTGAACGCCGGCCGCACGGATGGACCCTTTGCAACATTTGATCGCGCTCGCCGCGCAGTGCAGTCACTGGACAAAACGGGACTGCGCCAGGTGATCGTGCAGTTTCGCGGCGGCACCTATTATTTATCCGATCCCATCCGGTTCACCGCCGCCGATTCCGGATCGGCCTCCATGCCGATCATCTACCGCAACTACCCGGATGAGACGCCGGTTTTCAGCGGCGGTATGTTAATCACCGGCTGGACCCTCGGCGCCGGCAACACCTGGACTACCCGCCTCAATCCGGCCCAGGTCCGGTATTTTGAACAACTGTTTGTCAACGGCGGGCGGCGTTTCCGCCCGCGTGCCAACCGCGGCAACTACTTGCGCAATGCCGGAGCCGTATACCTCGACTCCCCCAGCCCGAGCTGCAAGACCCAAGTGGGCGACCAGTATAGGTGCTACGATCGCTTCCGCTACGAGCCGGGCGATCTCGATCCGAACTGGGCGAATCTCAAGGCTCCCTCTCCCTCCGGCGACATAGAAATTTGCGTATTTGAAAAATGGACGATGGCCAAAATGCGATTGCAGTCGCTGGACGAGGTCAATCACATCGCTTATCTGACCGGACCGACTGCGCAAGACGGGCAGGGAAGCCAGAATCATGGTTTCCTGATGGGACATCGTTACCTGGTGGAGAATGTAAAGGATGCGCTGAGCCAGCCTGGCCAGTGGTTTCTTGACCGTTCGACCGACCCATGGACGTTAACCTATCTCCCTCTTCCTGGCGAGGACCTGGCGACTGCGGAGGTCATCGCCCCGCAGATTCCACAACTGATCTTGGCGGACCGCTTGAGTTATGTGGCATTCCAGGGCTTGTCCTTTTCGCATGACAACTGGGTCGTCCCTCCGGAGGGACATCCGTCCCAGCAAGGTGAACATGACGTCAGCGCGGCGTTGAGTCTTACCAATTGCAGCCAGGTCATTTTCGACACGAGCGTGATCGCCCACACCGGCGGGTGGGGCATCGAATTTGTCAGCGATACGGCCGCGGCCAGCAGTGCGGACCAGGTGATCCACAGCATGATTTACGACATCGGCGCCGGCGGCGTGCGCATCGGCCAGTGGGCCAATAAGGCCGACACCGACAGCAACGTGCCGCAATTCAACACGGTCGCCGACACAGTAGTGGCCGGGGTGGGCCGCGTGCTGATTGCTGGGCCGGGAATCTGGATCGGGAATTCCCACGACAACAGCATCGTCAACAATGAAGTGTATGACACCTACAATACCGGCATCGAAGTGTGCATGCCGAGCCAGACGAACTGCCGCGGGCAGACGAACTCGAACGGGCCCTTCAACAACACGGTTGGGTTCAACCACGTATACCAGATCGGACAGGGTGTCAGCGACGACATGGGAGCCATTTATGTCGGCACTGCGGCTTCCGGAATTCAAGTGCTCAACAATCGGTGTCACGATGTAATCCATGCCATCGGGGACCCGGACGGTTATGGCGGCAACGGCATTTATCTCGATAACATCACCAGTGGCGTGACCGTCATGAATAATCTTGTCTATCGCGCGTCGCAGGCCGCGTTTCAAACCACATCGGGTCCGCAGACGTTCAGCGATCCGCCCAACATCGTGCAGAACAATATCTTCGCATTCAGCCTGCAGGGGACGCTCACACATGCCCAGGTGCCGGCGGATGCGGCGCTGCTGTTTCATTTCAGGAACAACCTGGTTTTGTTTGACAGGGGGAATGTACAAAGGCGCGGCGGCTGGTACTGCTACAATTTGCCGTGCACGAGCATCTTCAACTTCACAAGCAACGCCTATTGGCACACGAACGGCCAGCTGGCTGCCAGCCCCAGCGCGTTTTTTACCACCAATCAGAACGGTCAGATCCTCAAGAACTATTCCTTTGATCAATGGCAGGCGCTCGGCGAAGACCAGGGCAGCGTGATTGCGGATCCAGGTTTTGTCAATCCGGCATATCCCGCGGACGATTTCAGCCTCCGGAACTCAGCGGTAGCGGCCAAAGTGGGATTCGTACCCTTCGATGTGAAGGCGCCGGGACGCACCTCTGCGATCTTCGTCCCGCCGTTCATCCCCGCAGCGTTTCCGCTCCAGCTTCTGGATCCTGCAAAGGATTACTGAATGAAGGGCAGAGTCTGGGGACTGAAGTTGTAAATGTTTGGGAAAACCAGATGAAGGTCCTGTGATTTTACCCCGAACCACGCGGCCAGCGTCGCGCCATACTGGTCGATGGAGGTTGTGGGAATCCAGCGCCCCTCGCCGCCGGCATCATCCGGGCCGCCGAGGTCCAATACCGGGAAGGTCCCATACATGGCGCCTCCCCTTACTGCGCCACCCATGACGAAGTGGTGGCTACCCCAGGCGTGATCGGTGCCTCCGTTTGTGTTGGGCTGCAAAGTCCGGCCGAAATCCGATTCCGTGAAGGTTGTCACCTGGCTCCCCTGGGGCATTGCTTGCATGACCATTGGACGGGCTGACCGTCGCATCCAAAGCGCGCAGAATGCTGATCATGAACAAGACCGGTTCGCGCAGATGGCCTTGGTCCGGCAGAGGGACGGCACTGTCTCCATCCCTGGCCTCGGGATCGAGCAGGATCGCCTTGATTACCACTTTCATGTCGCCTCTGGGGCGGGATGGGCTTGCCGCCTGCAGGTCGCGCACGGCAGTTCGACGCTGCCGAACTGTGGGGGTTGCCAGGCCATTGAATACGCGCACAATGCGGCTGACATACCTCGGACTCGGATTGCTGGTGACCAGGTGTTGGATGAGCTGACGGCAGATGAAGGGACCGACGTTGGGATGCTGGAAAATGTTGTCCAGGGCGGCGATAAGGTCCGCCTCCGCCGATTGGTTGGGCATCAGCGTCGCGCCATTCAATAGTGTTTTGGCGGCTACGTCATGGTTGGCCTCCCACGGAACTATGGGTTGGGTCCAGTTGGCCGGTTTGTGCGCTTGCGGCGTGGCGTTGGCTGGGGGGGCGTACGTCCAGCCGGTAAATGCGCGGGCGAAGCCTTCGATCATGTCCTGCATGTATGTCGGAAACGGCGTGCCGAAATGGTCCGTGATCACGGTGCCGTCCGGGGCCAGTTCGTTCAAACCGATCGTAAACAGCTGCAGGATCTCACGGGCGTAATTCTCATTGGCGCCCTTGCAGTTTTTGGGATCGGGCTTGTCGTTGTTCACCATGTCCAGGTAGCGGCCCATGGCAGGACTCAACGTGACGTTGTGCATCAATTCGAAATAGTCGGCGAAAGCGTCTTTCTGGAGTACCTGAAGATAATCCACCATCGCCGAGGGGTCGGTGATTTTTACCCCCGATACTACCCAGATCTGGTTCAACCTATATCGAGTTCCGCCAGGCAGCGGTTCTTGAAACCAAAGACTTGGACGAGAACACGATCCTGGACATGGATCGTGAGGGCAACAACTGCGCGATCACGATAGACCATGCGCGCGAGCACACCCAAATCCCATCATTCTCTCACGAACAGGTGCCATCCTGACGCATATGGTCCGACCAATTTGATAATCCGAAGGTAGAGTTGGCCCCATTTTACCCTGGCTAACGGCGTGCAACGCGTAATACAGCCGGATGGATTTCCTAGTGCCATTTCGCGCATTTCGCACTGTGACATAAAGTGGATTCTGGTCTTTCCACCGCTCTGAATTCATGACGCCATGGAAATTCGAGAGGAAAAGGTGGGCGAGAGCTCGGTCTGCCAAAGATCTGGTGATGGCACCGGGAAAAAAGTGAGCCCCGTGCTCAGACTCCACAGAGTCCGCCCTGATCCCGATACTCTTCCTTGACGTTTTACGTACAGCGTCATAATATGAAACGGTGATTCGATCGTTCCGATCCAGAGATGCCGAGTTGATTTTTCATGGACGCTATGCAAAGCGCTTCGACCGGATTGCGCAGGTCATTGAGAGAAAGCTCGTACAAATCCATGTTGCTCTTTTGCTCTCGGATCTGGCGATTTTCCCCGGCAATCGATTGGAAGCGCTCAAGGGTAACCGGGCAGGACAACGCAGCATCCGGATCAACGACCAGTACCGAATCTGCTTCGTATGGCGTGATGGCGATGCCTTCGAGGTTGAGATTACCGATTACCATTAGGAGAAAGACGTGACGAAGGCAATCAAATACCGGCCGCCGGTGCATCCGGGAGTGATTTTAAAAATGGATTTGCTCGACCCGCTTGGGATGAGCATCAACCGGCTCGCGAAAGAACTCCGAGTGCCGGCCAACCGGCTGAGTCAGATTGTGCACGGAAGACGCAAGATTACTCCCGACACCTCACTGCGCTTGGGGCGCTATTTCGGGTTCAGCCCCGAATACTGGCTGAATATGCAGACCCATTTCGACCTCGAAATCATCCGCCGCCAGTCCATGCGGAAAATCGAGAGGGAGATCAAGCCGCGCGAGGCAGCTTAGACGGTAGCACGGGTCATTTCTGAGTCTACAGCCAAATTTATCACTCCCCCAGATGTTTCCATAGCTCCGGGCCGTCCTGCAGGGACCAGACCTGGGAGTCGACTCAATTGGCGGTTTACCCGTTTTACTACCACAGCGAGAGCCGTGACTTCCCAGCGCTCCCATTTTCCTAGTACCCGACCAGCTCTTGGCCCAGTCCGGATCGCTCATGCCCGCAACTTTCCACAGGCCGGACGAGTTCCGGGATCGTATTATCACAATTTTCTTGCTTGAATCCGGATCATCAGGTACAGGCAGTGCTAGAGGAAGGTTACGATCCCAACGGATATATTGAGCTTGTCGTGGACTTGGCTCGCTCAGTAAAGCGAGGTGGCGCACTTATAACTGCCTGGGGCTCATCCATCGGCGGCAGTACGCTCCCAGTCCGCATCCGCCGGATTCTTACGGACAGCAAAAGTCCTGCGCTTTCGCGAACCCAAATAGCCCTTCTTACGGTTTTCTGTGCTGGTGCAATCCTCATTCCATCTTTGCTTACCTTGGCACCGGCCCAGGCAATGTCGCCTATCCAGCCAATGATAAGTACGCTTCCATCTTTTACAGCCGCCGAACGAACCAATCAAACGAATCAGCCCAAAATGCAAACGGAGCAGGAAAAAGCAGGGAATCCGTTACCTCATGCCGGCCAGGAGGCTGCGGCAAAGAAAGCTGATCTTCCGTCTGAGAGCATGCTAATGCAGACTGGAAAGGATTTGCTGGAGCGAAGCCAATTTAAGGAAGCGCGCTTAGGGCCCGCGCAAAAATAACTTCACATTTTGCAGGAGAGCCATTGCATATTACGTCAGGTTAGGCGCAATGGTGTAGTTCCACTTTGGCAATAATTCGTATTCATGAAGGTTAAGCTGACGGAACTCGTCTATGGAGG
>JBGQNR010000165.1:0-14709 GCA_041501225.1 Acidobacteriota bacterium | reverse complement strand
GGGCTACGGTGATCGACGCCAGCGGACAATTCGTCATGCCCGGCATCATCGATCCGCACTCGCACATTGCCATCGCAGGTGGAATCAACGAAGGGACCCTCGCAGTCACGTCCATGGTCGCGATTGAAGACGTGCTGGATCCCACGGATATCAACATCTATCGCGAGCTCGCCGGCGGCGTAACGACCACGCTGACAATGCATGGCAGCGCCAACCCGATCGGCGGCACCAACGCCGTCATCAAACTCCGCTGGGGCAAAGACGCCAAGGGGCTCCTGTTCAAGGGCGCCAAGCCCACCTTGAAATTCGCGCTCGGTGAGAATGTCAAACGCAGCGGGACGACCGCGACCCGCTACCCGGCCACACGGATGGGGACCGAGGACGTGATCCGCACAGCCTTCATCGAAGCGCGCGATTACATGCGCACGTGGGATGAATATAAAAAACGTGCCGCGGCAGGCGACAAGACTGCGATTCCTCCGAAGAAAGACCTGAAACTGGAACCGCTCGCGGAGGTGTTGCACGGGGAGCGTACTACCAACGTGCACGGTTATCGCGCCGACGAAATGCTCATGATGCTCCGCCTGGCGGACGAGTTTGGCTTCAAGGTCAACTCCTTTGAGCACGGGCTCGAAGCCTACAAGATCGCCAAGGAGATCATCGCCCACGGCGCCATCGTCTCCACCTTCTCCGACGGGTGGGCCTATAAGATCGAGGCGTATGATTCAATCCCCTACAATGCTGCGATCATAACCCGCAAGGGCGGCATGGCCTGTATCAATTCGGACAGCGCCGAAGAGGCGCGCCACCTGAACCAGGAAGCCGCGAAGACCATGAAATACGGCGGGCTGAGCGAGCAGGAGGCGCTGGCGCTGGTGACGCTCAATCCGGCAAAGGAACTGCGTATCGACGACCGGGTCGGCACCATCGATCGGGGAAAGGACGCGGACCTCGTCATCTGGAATCACCACCCCCTCAGTGTCTACGCGGTGGCGCAGAAGACCATGATTGACGGAGAGATCTACTTCGACATTCAAAAGGACCAGGAGATGCGCAAGCGCATGGAGGAAGAGCGCAGGTCACTCGAGGCCCTCGACAAAAAGAACACGCCGCAGGGACGCGGTCGCGGATTTGCGCCGGACAATTCCATCAACAAGATTCCTCATCGCCAGGATTAAAGGGGGGACACCATGGCCAGATTATCGAAGTGTTATTTGATTCTTTTCATCAGCATGGCCGTGCTCGCCGCAGCCCTTTTCCTGTCCGCGGCGGACAACCACGCCTACGTGATCCAGAACGCCAAGGTCAATACCCTGTCTTCGGCGGGCATTCTGGACCGTGCATCCGTGGTGGTGGTGGACGGAAAAATCACGCAAGTCGGCAAGACGGTGAAAGTGCCGGCCGGCGCGCAAATCATCAAAGGGGATGGGCTGGAGGTGTATCCGGGCATGATCAATGCCTGGGGCAACATTGGGCTCACCGAGGTTCCCGCTGTCGAGGTTATGAACGATTCGACCGACCTCGGCACATACAAACCACAGCTGCTGGCTTTCAGTGCTTTTCATCCCGCCAGCGAGCACATCCCGGTTGCACGCGTCAACGGCATTACCACGGCCATCAGCGCACCTTCGGGAGGCATCATTGCGGGCCAGGCCAGCCTGCTTCACCTGGACGGCTGGACCGCCGATGAAATGGCAGTGCTGAAGTCTGCCGGCATGGTGATCACGCTGCCCAGCCTGGGAGGCGGCAGGGGCGGACGCGGTGGAGGGACGGCGCTCCCGGGCGGCGCGCAGGCGGCCGATGCCGCGCGTGCCCAGCAACAGCAGATTAGCGAGCTCTCCGAACTGCTGGAGAAAACGCGTCACTACGTAAAAGCCCGGGAAGCTAATCCTGCAACGGAGCGCGATCGCGCACTGGATGCGCTCGCGCCGGTTGTGAAGGGACAATTGACCGCTTTCATGCAGGCCCAGACCGCGCGCGATATCCGCAATGCGGTGGAATTCGCCAAGAAGGAGAATCTGAAGTTCGTCATCCAGGGCGGCCGCGAGGCCAACAAGGTGGCGGATCTGCTCAAGAAAGAGAATGTCATGGTGATCCTGGATTCCATCGTCGCACTCCCGACGCGCCAAGACGATCCGTATGATGCGAGGTTCACACTGCCTAAGGAATTGGCCGCCGCCGGCGTGAAGTTTGCCCTGACTTCGCCGAGCGCCGCGGATGTGCGCAATCTCCCTTATGAGGCTGGGTTCGCACAAGCCTATGGGCTATCCCATGAAGAAGCCCTGAAAGCCGTCACGATCTACCCGGCCGAAATACTCGGTGTCGCCGACAAGATCGGCACCATCGAGCCCGGCAAAATCGCTGATCTGGTGGTGACCGACGGCGACTTGCTGGAAATCAGGACCCAGGTGAAGAACCTGTTCATCGCCGGCAAGGATGTCAGCCTGGAAACCAAGCACACTCTGCTGTACAAAAAGTACATGAACAGGAAATAAGCTGGGCACAAATGGCAACAATCCTGGTGTCAGGCCTGGATAATTTCATTTTCCAGGCCTGACACAAAACTGGCAAGCCTGATCACCAGATGACTTTTACATCGCGATATTGGGGGATTACTCTATCTTTGGAAAGAATACTCATATCGTTCAGCAGCGCAGTGGCAAGGATGATGCGATCGAAAGGATCATGGTGGATGTCCGGCAATGTGGCCGATGCAATTGCGACGCGCCGATCCACAGGTATTTCATGAATCCCATGCTGTTTCAGAGCGCGCTCGACGAACTCGCTGGCCCCAACCGGCAATCTCAGTCTGTTTCTCTTGACTAGAATGGCGATTTCCAGTGCCGATATCGAAGAGATATATAACTCATCGGCGTTTTGCAGGATGGCTTGCTTCGCGCGCAGAGAGAGATGCTTCTGGGCTGATGCAAGCCAAACGAAAACATGCGTGTCCAGGAGGAGCATTAGCGCAAATCCTCTGGCCAATCTTCCTCTCCCACAGGCGCGCAAGGATCGCCGCGAAAAGCTGCCCCTTTCAGCAGCGGATCCTGTTTCAAGGGATCTCCAGGTTTCCGATGCGGAACAAGGTCGGCAACTGGTTTGCGATTGCGACAAATGGTGATCGGCTGGCCGGTTTGCTGCAGCTCAGCAATGAGCCTGGAAAGATGGGCTTTCGCCTCGTAAATGTTGATCGCCTTCTTCATTCTTGGGTCCTCGGTAACCAAATTCAGGGTAGCTTGGTTGACCAGACTAGTCAAGTCAATTGCCGACGCTTTGACAAGAAGGCCGCGCGTGAATAGGCGTCCTAACTAGTTTCTGTCGCAAAATGCCGTTCGAGCCCTTGCGGCAAAGCCCCGGAGGGGCCGAAAGACAGTAGCCGGGGGCGCAAGCCCCCGGATAGGATATTGCATGGGTAGAGCCCTGGCAGGGGCGAAAGGCATTTGTTCGCAACATTTTTCTGTCGCCCCTCCACGGCTCCACGCTACTTTCCGATCCACCCCGGGCTTGCGCCCGGGGCTACTCTCTTTCCGCCCCTCCGGGGCTTGTTCAAAGGGCAGAGCGAATTTCGCGACGGAAACTAATTAGAGGACCTTCTGCCGGCGGGTCCTTTACCGATTTCCCGCAGCATTCAGCCAACCGCTTTCTGGATGAGATCCTCGGGATCGTGCAACAAGGCGTCGGCGATTTTCAGCGTTTCACCGAAGGAGACCACGCACTTCGAAGGTTA
This sequence comes from Acidobacteriota bacterium, assembly GCA_041501225.1. GTDB lineage: Bacteria > Acidobacteriota > UBA6911 > UBA6911 > UBA6911 > JAFNAG01. The sequence goes on along the minus strand of JBGQNR010000165.1, from coordinate 10,982 downwards.
TGGAATCCAGAGTATGCGCGGAGGCGTCGACCAGGGCGAGCGCATGCTTGCCGCGCACTGGAGTCCAGAGCAGCAGGGCGCCGGCACCGCCGATGTCGTGTCCGTCCAGCATCCAACGCAGGCGATTGTCTTTCGGCTGGGCTTCAAAAAAAAGTTTCTGTTCCTGCATGGGGATGTCCGGATCCAGGGCGATTACAGTCCCAGTGGCCGGATATACAATGTGGAAACCGGGATTCTCCTCGCCCGGCGCTACCGCCTGTTCGGTGCCTTTCAAAAACCACTCCTGCCGGTTGTTGTCCTGCGCCATCTTCATCGCAATGACGCCAGCCGGCGGGTTGGGTGCTCTGCTGGTGCGGTGACGATGGAGCCAGTTCATGATTTCCACCCACACAGGCGCAGCGCCGGTGATGCCGCTCACGTTCCACATCGGCGCGCCCGAAAAATTGCCGGCCCACACCGCGACGGTAAACTGATCCGAGAATCCCGCGCACCAGTTGTCACGCATGTCTTTGCTGGTGCCGGTTTTGACTGCGGTCCAGAAGCGCGTCGACAGCGGACTCTCGAGACTGAAGGTCTGGCTCCGGCTCTCGCGGTCACTCAGGATGTTCGCCACGAGATACGCCGCTGCCGTTGACATGACCCGCCGTTCCTGGCCTGCAGGCTCATCGAACATGAGACGCAGAGGACTCCAAATGCCGCCGTTTGCCAGGCTGCGATAGGCGTTCGCCAATTCCCAGAGGCTGACATCGGCAGCGCCGAGAGCCAGCGATGCGCCGTAGAAATCATCGGACTGCAGCTTGTCGAAACCTGCGGCGCGCAGCACCTTCAAGCCAGCTTCCACTCCGATGAGGTTCAACGTCTTGACGGCCGGGACATTCAAAGACGAAGCGAGAGCCGTGCGGGCGGTGACCGGACCGTGGAACAGTTTGTCGTAGTTGCCGGGACGATAAACTCCGCCGATGGCCGGTACATCCAGAGGGCTGTCGTCAAGCAGCGAAGCTGCCGTCAGCACATGCTGGTCGAAGGCGGCGCCATAGATGAAAGGTTTCAAAGTGGATCCCGCTTGCCGCAATGCCTGGATCCCGTCCACATAGCGCGCGCTCCCCTGTTCTCCGGTGTTGCCCACATACGCCAGGACTTCGCCGGTGCGATTTTCCAGCACGAGGACGGCTCCGTCGCGTACGTTCTGCGCGCGCACCGTCATCAGATGCCTGCGCAGGGTTTCCGACGCAAACTGCTGGAGACTGCGGTCGAGCGTGCAAAGAATCCGGTCGGGGACGCGCGCCCCGCTCGCGCGCGCTTCCCGGAACAGGCGCTGCGCGACATGCGGCGCCAGTGAAGCTTGCGGCTGGATAAAATAGGGGTGCGAAAGAGCTTCTCCGACCCGTGCGGAGATCTCCGCGGGATTGATTCCAAGTTTCATGGCAGCGGCAAGCGTGCAGGCTCTCCTGATCACTTGGTCGGTGTCGGCATTCGGAGAACGCACCAGGGCGGCCAGGGCCACCGACTCCACATCGGTCAGCCCATGCGGCTGTTTCCCCAGGAGACCGCCGGCCGCCGCAGCCAATCCCTGGAGTTCGCCCCGAAAAGTCACGAGGTTCAGATAGGCTTCCAGGATCTGAGGTTTGGACCAGCGCCGTTCCAGTGCGCGCGCGCTGCGTATTTGCTGCCATTTCTGCCAGAGGGTGCGGTGCTGCTTGTAGGGACGCAGCTCTTCGTCCAAATGTGCGGCGAGTTGCATCGTGACGGTGCTGGCGCCGCGCGCCCCGGATCGGAAAAGGCCGGCTAGTGCTCCGGCCATCGAAGCCCAATCGACACCATGATGCTGATAGAAGTGCCGGTCCTCTGCATACAGGATCGCGGCAGTCAGGGCCGGCGAAACTTCGTCGAGCGGCACCCAGTCCAATCTTCTCGCACGGTTATCGGTCCTCCGCTCCTGGATGATTTCCCCATGACGATCCAACAAGATCGATTCCGAGCGGCTGTGGGCGGCGCGCACCTCTTCAAACGAAGGGGCTCCTGACTGGCGCGGGAAAAAAGTAAAGAGAAAACCGGCCAGGATGACGGCAACCATTGTTGGAATCGCAATGAAAATAATCCGTCTTCTCATATCCCCTGATAAGGAATCGCGGTCTTGACCTCATTTCACCTGGATCGTGGCATTCGGAATCTCGCCGAACATTTCCGGGGCATACATGGCCTCCACGCGCGTGGGGGGAAGCTGAAATGCTCCGGCATTGTTGAGCCGGATCGTGTATTCCACACTCCAAGATCCTTTGGGCACATATCGATAGTAGGCGCGATACGATTCAAAGGATCGCTCTTCGAACGCCGGCCACGTCCAGCCCGTGCTTTCCTCCCCTCGGGTGGCCAGGCTGGAGCTTCCCCCCAGTCCCGAACCAAGAATAGCTGACCCGGCCGGCACCGGATCGTTCACCACAACCCAGGTCATATCCGCCTGCGATTCGATCTCCAGTTTTACCCGAACGATGTCTCCGATGCTCCAGATGCCGCTCTCCTTTTGCTCCACGGCGCTGATTGTCCTGGTGATTTTGTATCCGGTCGAGAGCGCCTCCCGCAGTGGCACGGCCGCCAGGCTCTGGATCGTAGCCCAGGGCATGCCGGTCCCGTGCATGCCAATTTCGATTGCGCTCCGGCTTTCGGGCCATGGGAAGAAAAGCGCCGCGCCCTTCGGATTGGTTTGCCAGTTGACCGTCTGAGCTCGCCCTGCGAGGGTCGCCGTGCTTTCACCCGTCACGGGAGTCCCCTCGAATGCCTTGGAGAATTTCTCGATTGCGAGGACGCCCCAGGCATTCGCCACCGTAGTGTCCCAATGCCCGCGCCGCTGGCGCCCCAGCGCCCCCCGTACCAACCTCGGCAGGTCCTGCCTCCATTCAGGCGCGCTCAACTCGCTGAGCAGCAGGCGGACTGCATTGGTATCGACGGATACCATCAGCCACCACATGACATCCGTGCGCTCGGTGGAGAATCCCATCAACGTGCCTGTGAAATTCAGGCGTGCGCGCAGGATCTGCTGCGCCTCCGGGAGGCGTGTGGCGCGATCGCGCACATTCGGCATCCGCGACAATATGTTGAGCCAATCGATTACCGCCGATGTCGGCCAGAGATTGGGATCGATCGCGATGGAAGACAGCATCGCGGGCTGCGCCCGGCCCGCTCTCGATAAGGCTTCGACCGCCGCAAGCTTGCGAATCGCCAGATCGGCAGTCGGCAGGGCCGAATAGCGAATAACACGCCCTTGCACAAAGCCCTCGAGACCGGACAACATGGAATCTCTCGACGCCTGCGGGATTTCCCAGCCTGCCTCGTCGGCAATTGCAATAATGTAAGCGGTCAGCGTATCGCTGCCGGCGCTCATGGAGGGAAAATACTTTGTCAGTCCATCGGGGTCGAGATAGACAGGCAGCAATTCCATGATTCTGCCCCAGAGGTCGGCATCGCGCTGCGCCACCGCCTTGGAAACCACTTGTTCCAAGCAGGTGTAGGGATACTGCTTCATGTAGTCCGTCACACCCGACATGCTTTCCAGGAGCCTGGGCTGAAGCCCGACCCGGATGCCGCCCATTCCGGGAATGGCATTTGCCGGTCGTTCCACATCCATGCGGTAGCTGTTCTCGATCTGGGTCAAAGTGGCTTGCAGGGTGCGCACCGGGACGGCAGGCACCACCTTCTGCGCGACGGACAGGCGGTCGCTGGTCCCCCCTTCTGCGGCGGCTTCGATCTCGTATTTGACAGCCTCGGCGCTCACAGGGGCCGTGATGTTCCAGCCAATCTCCTTCGACTCACCTGAGCCGAGAGAAAATTGTTGGGGTGTCAGCACTCCTGCCGGGGGGTCAACGCGCGCGGAGACGCGCACCTGCATCGAATGCTCCGTCGCATTGCGCACCGTAAACGTGGACAGGTATTTGTCCCCCTGGCGCACGAGTGGAGGTATGCCGGAGAAAAGGATGAGATCCTGCGTGGTGCGAATCGAGGTGGATCCAGTGCCGAAGCGGTCGGCACCAGCGGTGGCGATCGCAACGATGCGGAAGCTCGTGAGGGAATCATTGAGCGGAATCTCCACGGAGGCCTCCCCACGCGCATCGAGTTTGAGACGTCCGCGCCACAGCAACAGTGTATCGAAAAGTTCACGGGTGAGGGATTTTCCCCCTCCTCCTCCCTGGGGCATGGCCTTCAAGCCAAAATGCCTCTTGCCGATGACATTCATCTGCGCTGTGGCCGTCTGAACCCCATAGCCGCGCCTTCCCATCATGTCGTCCAGGAGGTTCCAGCTTGCATTGGGCATCAGCTCGAGTAGTCCTTCGTCGACTGCCGCAACGGCGACCTCGCTGCCGGGCGGCAACGGTTGCCCGTCCGCCGTCGTGACGGCGATTTTCGCCTGCGCTTTCTCGCGCACTTTGTATACCGGCCGGTCGGCCGCAACCTTCACCTTGAGCTCGTGAGTTTTCCATCCGACCTGAATCTCGGCGATGCCCAGGCGGAAGGCGGGTCGTCCAAGATCCACGGTCGCTGTGGGTTGTACATCGCTGACCCGGCCGCGCACCGCCAGAACGGAGATAAAGACATTGGGCGCCCAGGTTCCTTTCACCGGCAGTTCAATCACCGGTTCCTTGCCGGACAGTTCTTTGACAAAACTCTCACCAACCCCTTCCCGTTCCACCGTAATGAGAGCGGTGGCTTTACGGAATGGCATGCGGACCTGGAAACGGGCTTTGTCCCCCGGTTCGTAGCGCTTGGCTTCGGGAATTACGTCCATACGGTCGCTGTCTTCAGCGGCGAACCACCACTCATCCGGACCCGCGATCCAGACATCATGGTGTGTGGCGCTTTCTCGGCCCGACCTGTCCGTGGTTGAGGCTTCCAGGATAAGGCTGCCGGACTCTGTTACCGGTTTTTCGCACAGGAGCAGACCGCGTTTGTCGGTGTTGGCCGTACATAGAGTCCGGATCCGGCTGATTTCTCTCGAGTGCTCATAGGCATAAAATCCACCGACCAACCGTGTGCGGTGCGAATAGGTCTTGCGCTGCAGCAGGTCGACTTTCACGGGTGCGTCGGCGACCGGTTTGCCGGCAAGATCGAGGACCACGACCTGAAATTTTACCGACTGGCGCGAAAGCGCCCAGCTGTCGGGCTTGATGCCGATCTGCCATGAAGCTGGCCACAGAGGGATCCGGGTGGACGCAGTCTGAACTTCACCGTTGGGATCCCTGAAATCGAGCTCGGCGAGGATCGCCATCGGCGCTTCGATTTTTGGCAGACCGGCAATCGTGGTTCTTGCTGAGCCGGATCGATCCAGCGTCAGATCCTTGCTCTGCACCTGGTTTTTCTCCTGCGGCTCCTCTTCTGATTCACCCCGAACCAGTCCTTCATGCACCTTGCCGTTCGTAAATTCAAAGCCCTGATACTCCAAGGGGGAAGGGATATAGCGCGGTTCCAGGAGATAGCGGAACTTCACCGGCAGGGATCCGGCAGCGCCGCCCCCCAGGTAGCTGACGGTCAAATCCACGGGCACGGACGGCGGTGAAACCAAATCCTGCGACGGAGCACGAAGGATCGCCTTCATCAGGGGGACCCGGTACTCTTCAACCCGGAAATTGCCGGAGGAAATGAAGGCCCGCCCCCCCGGCCCCGAACGTTGGGCGGTGTCAGCGGCAATGCCGAAATTCACATCATAGAAGCCGAGCATTGCGTCTTTGGGGATGGTCCAGGTGGTCTCCGCACTCCCGTCGGCATTCCACTTGAGTGCCAGGTCGTATTTCTGATTGCTACCCTGATGACGGATTTGCACGCTGGCGCCAATCTGGGTTTCGGGTACGGAAGCGATGCCTGCGAGGACACGCTTGCGAAGGATGTGCTTCATGTGCACAGTCTCGCCGGGCCGGAAAAGGGTCCGATCGAAAATCGTATGAGCCACCTCGAAGCTCTGCTGCCAATCGATCGGGAGTTGGAACCGCCAGGGCTCGATCCCCTCCCACCAACTTGTGTGCACAAACGCCAGGTCGTCACCCACCTGGGCAGAGACCACCAGCCCCGAGTCGAGACGGTCATACGAGCATTGGGTCAACTCAGAAAAGGTGGGAAGCTTGCCAATGCGCGCAATGCCCTCGCGGTCGGTCTTGCCTTCCCAGTGCAACTTCCCTTGGCAATCGCGGATCTGGACCGAGGCCTGACTCACTGGTTTGGCGGCATCAAGAGAGGTGACCCAGACGAGGGAGGACTCGGCGCCCCGTTTGAAGTGAACCGAGAGATTAGTTACCAGGACCGTAGTCGGAACATACATGGGCTTGGGCTGGCCCAACAAGGCGGCGCCCAGGAGCTCGCTCTCGAGCTCGACCACATAGAATCCGGGCGATTTCATTGGGATTCCCACAACTTCGAAGGCCTTGGGACCATGGAGCTTCGGAATGCTGAATCCTTTCGCCCGGGTGCCTGTGACTGCGCCAAAAACTGATTTTCCCCGATCGTCGCGGGATCGGTTGCTTACTTTTTTGATCCAGAAGAGCATTTCATTTGGTGTATTCGCTGGGACCTTGAATATCTTCCCCTGGAGCCTGGCTTGCACGCGCTGGTCTTCATCGAGGTTCAATTCTCTTGGGGGATCGACATTTTCCTGCCCTTCCGCCACTGCCATCATACGACCCGCGATTGCGGGCTCGACATTCCTGACAGTCACAGGAAGCATCGGATTGGACTTGAGTTCCAGAATTCCAAAGGGGGCGGCAAACTTCGCCAACGGCGGATATTCGTCGGTTTTGACGGTGAGCGGATATTTGTCTGCGTTGGTCAGTTCGCGTCCCGAATCATCCTTCAATCCGGCCGGCAACTCCACCGTAAATGTAGACAGTTCGGGGAAAGGTCCCATAAAGTCTGCAGAGTAGACAAACCTGTTTGGCTCTTGTTCCTCCGACGAATTGTCCCTCTTGGGTAACCATTGTTTGCCGCCGGGACCTTTCAAGCCTACTTTGGCGGCCTCACTCCATGGCACCGGCGCGGAAAACTCTACCCGCATGGGCGTAATGGGAATGCAATGCGCCTGGGGATTCTCCTTTGCACAAACAAACCGGGCGGTGAACGGCGTGCGTGTAACGAAAGGCAGGATCTGATCCTGCTCGGTGGCTATGCCGCTCGGCGATGCAATCCCACGGCCCCAGATCAGGTTGATGCGGGTGTCGGCCGGAAGCTTTTGCCGCGCCTGCAGCAACAGGAGATGTTCCGGCCTCTTTCTATACCGGTATTCAACCTTGAGGATCGCCTCTCGATCAGCACCGGAGACGATACGCACACCCACCCGGCTCGCTATCCCCGCAACCGCGAAGGAAGCATGCTCTATAACAGATGCATCGGTCGGATCGCCGTTGAGTTCCAGAATAAAGATCTGGTCTTCCTCGATGCGCTCTGAACCCTCGTTGGGCCTGGTCGTAGTGATCGCAGGTCCGCCGGTCGAGAAACTGAAGATGCGTTGCCCCGATATCTCCATGCCTGCCAGCGAGCACAGTCCCGTCCTGGCTCGGAACTCGCAGCGTACGCCAGCCGGCAAATCGCGGTTAAAATCGAAAAGCCAGTTGCGGTCATCGGCCCAGCGGGACGTTCCCTGCTCTGCGCAGGTGATGTCAAAAGGCGGCTCGACGGCGCGCGGATCTCCAAAAGGGACCATGGACTCAGAGAATCGGACCCGGACCTGCCGGACTTGTTTGACCGTACCCTGTGGAGAAAACGACTCAATGCGCGCCTGCTGCTGCGCGGGGCCATCGGCAGCTGCCTGCAACACCAGCAACGTCATGATTGCTGAGAGCAACCGAACTTTCATATGCCCTCTCTTTCGCCGATTTAGTTTCCGCAATGGATATCAGGACAACAAGAATCCGCCTCACGGCGCATAGCGCACATGATAATGCAATTTCTACGGTTGGGCCAGCGTTCGTCTGCAGCGGATGGAATGAGTTGGTTTCTCAACCCGGGGGACGCAGTGTTGGAGTGTTGTGATTCGCGTAATGCGCACCATTGTTTTATAATTTGGGCGCACCAGGACCGTGAGATTTCGACATGACCTTTCCACCACTTTCTGTTGATGCCATGATCCGGAATTTGGCTACGATGCGGAACGGTCCGCAATCATCGGCCTCGACAATGAGAATCGCAGTGTTGGGCGGATTGTTTTTGCTGTCACTGCTTTACGGCTGCACCAGCGGAAGCCCGCCCACGGGAGGTACCACCATGACTCTCCAGTTGACAAGCCCCGCTTTTGAGAACGAGGGCGACATTCCGAAAGAATATACGTGTGATGGCGCAGATGTCTCGCCGGCTCTGAACTGGAGCGCACCGCCGGCTGGGGCAAGGAGTTTCTGCCTGATCATGGATGACCCGGACGCGCCCGGCGGGACATGGGTGCATTGGGTGCTCTACAATCTGCCCGCCGAAACGCGATCCCTGCCCGAAGGAGTGCCGAAGGAGAAGGCGCTCGCCGATGGCACAGGCCAGGGCCGCAACGATTTCGCCCGGCCCGGTTATGGCGGCCCGTGCCCGCCGCGGGGCCCCGCACACCACTATTACATTAAGCTCTATGCCCTGGATGCCAGGCTTGATCTGCAGCCCGGGGCGAGCAAAGCCGACCTGGAGAAAGCCATGGGGAAACACATCCTGGCCCAGGGCCGGCTCATGGGTCGATACAAACGCTAAATTCGGTGGCAGGCTACTATTTCCCCATTTTCCCCATTTTTCCGATGGCACTTGGGGAAGTCGTATTGCACTGTAAATGGGGAAATAGTAGCCTGCCACCGAATTAATTAGAGGTGCATTATGCTGACGGTGGCGACGTGGAATATTAATTCGATCCGGGTGCGCCTGCCGCGACTCGTGGCTTGGCTGGAACGTCGCAAACCGACGGTTGTCTGCCTCCAGGAAACCAAGGTGGTTGATGAGGATTTCCCTGCCGGCCCTTTGGAGGCGCTCGGGTATCAGTGTCTCGCGCGCGGGCAGAAAACCTATCACGGCGTGGCGATCCTGTCGCTTCTTCCTGCAGCCGATGTGATCCGCTCCCTCCCCGGCGATCTCCCCGGCGCCGAGAGCCGTTTTCTCGCTGCATTCATCGGCGGCACGCACATCATCGACATTTACGCCCCAAACGGCCAGGCGGTGGGGTCTGAGAAGTACAACTACAAGCTCGACTGGTATCGCCGCCTGCGTGAGTTTCTCGACGGCCTCCATCCGCAGGGCCAGGTTTTGCTGTGCGGCGACTTCAACGTGGCGCCCGAAGACCGCGATGTCTGGGATCCCGAACAGTGGCGTGGACAAATCCTCTTCAGCGATCCGGAGAAGGCGGCCCTGCGCGACATCACGGACTGGGGCTTCACGGACGCTTTGCGCGCTCATCATCCGGAGGGAGGCCTCTACACCTGGTGGGATTACCGTGCGGGCGCATTCCATCGCGGCTGGGGCATGCGCATCGATCACATCCTCGTGAGTGCGCCGCTGGCGAAGCGGTGCGTCGCCATCGAAATCGATCGCGAGGAACGCAAGGGCGAAAAACCTTCCGACCACGCTCCGGTGATCGCGACATTTGAATAGAGGCCAGCGACCGAGCGGGATCAATTTCTGCCGATCACCGAAATCGACTCGTCGGTCAGTAATCGGATCTGATAAGGTTGTAGCGGTCTATATCGATGGGGTGAATATCCCGGAGGCCAGATGTTTCGGCACATCCTGACGGAACACAGGAGGACATCACCGGGAGATCCGGGTGCACATCAACCTCGTTTATGTGCTATCATAATTTTGCGTACGGGTATGACCCAATATCGTCGATTTCTCATTGCCAGCTTTGCTTTGATGCTCTGCATCAGCGGCTTGTCGTCCGCGCCGATCATCCGCGCCGCCGCAGAGACTCTCCCCACCCAGTTAGGAGACACCGAATTCTGGAAGATGACCGAAGAATTCTCCGAGCCCGACGGTTACTTCCGCTCGGATAACCTGCTCTCCAATGAAATGTGGATGCAGCACGTCATTCCCGACCTGATCAAGCACACGCAGCCCGGCGGCGCATACATAGGTGTGGGCCCTGAGCAGAACTTCACCTACATTGCGGCCCTCAAGCCTAAGATTGTGTTCATCACAGATATCCGGCGCGGAAACACGCACACGCAACTACTATACAAGGCGCTTTTCGAGCTCTCGGCGGACCGCGCGGATTTCGTCGCGCGCCTGTTCACCAAGAAGCGCCCTGACGGTATTAGCGCCACGTCCACCGCACAGGAACTCTTCAGTGCCTTCTCCTCGGTTTCGACCGGCGATGAAGGCGCGTTCAAGGAGAACCTGAAAGCAATCGACAACTTGCTGGTAGAAAAACATAAGTTCCCGATTCCCAAAGATGATCTTGGCGGCATCGAGTACATCTACCGCAGTTTTTATCTCTTTGGCCCCGGCATCAGCTACAACTCCTCGGGCCGCGGTTTCGGCGGGCGCGGCGGGAACTTCACGACCTATGCGGACCTGATGACGCAAACGGATGCAAACGGCGTCTACCGCAGTTATCTGGCCAACGAAGAGAACTTCAAAGTTCTGAAGGAACTCGAGGAAAAGAATCTCCTTATTCCCCTCGTCGGGGACTTCGCCGGGCCCAAAGCGATTCGAGCCGTCGGCAAGTATCTGAAGGAACATGGAGCTACGGTTGTCGCATTCTATCTTTCCAACGTCGAGCAGTATTTGAGCAGCAACTGGAACAGCTTTTGCGCCAACGTGGCCAGTCTGCCGCTCGATGAGAAGAGCACGTTTATCCGCTCCTCCCGTGGCTCCGGAGGCGGCCCCGGCTTCGGGTTGACAACTTCCCTCGGCAGCATGCTGACCGAAACAAAGGCGTGCAGCGGCATCCAGTAGCTCGCTCCAGACACGGAAATGGAAAGGCTGCCACGAATGGCACGAAGCGGCACGACCGCACCCCAAAAAACCTCACCGCAGAGATCGCCGAG
>JBGQNR010000164.1:0-14712 GCA_041501225.1 Acidobacteriota bacterium | reverse complement strand
CCGGACAGACTTTCTTTTCTCCACGCTGTCCGCGTGGTACGCAGGAAAATCGCGACGTTCGCGTCAATTCCCCCCTCGGGGCAGGAAGGCATTTCATGACGCGGTACTGATGGAGATCTTGGAGGAGCGCGTCGCATCGAGCCGCTCGCGCAGCAATCCCCGAGGGCTCAAACGCAAGATGAGCAACTATCCGCTGCGACCGCGCAAGCGATCGCGAACAAAATGGACTGTGGTCGAAAATCATATAAAAATCGTTAAGTGAACAGTATTGGGGCTAGGCCAGGGAAAGCAACAAAAAAGGGATGTAACTCAAAGAAGTTACTTTACGGTGCAGGTCTAGATCGGTATCAGGCTACTATTTCACCGATTCGATAAGGCATTGTCCCTTACGCTCGATTGCAAAATCGGTGTCAGGCTACTATTTACCCAATTTCGGCAGTGGCGGATACAGGATATCGACTCCAAGAATTTGGTTAAATAGTAGCCTGACACCGATTTTCGGAAAATTCTCTCCTGCCTTGGCCTTCCCACGAGGGCCCCGCCCGTTGATCAGGCCCAACCGCACACTGACGAGGCAATTCTCTGGTGAACGGAGCTGCTAATCTGCACCGCTATGAGGCAGGGGGGCAGGGGTGTGCCCAAAAGCCGCATGTGACTGCGCGGTTCCGGTGTATAATGCGTCTCGAGTTGATGCGCAGACGTCGTAGGCAACATATTGCATCTTATCAGAACCCGTGGAAGGGCACGCACGGCGGGCGATGGCGGTCGGATCCACAAGCCTCGCCGAGGATGAGGCAGCTTATCCCGCCTATCCATTGAGCGGCGCCCAAGCAATCTCATCGGCCCGAATTCCACGCTCATATTCGAGGTCGAATTGGTCTCGATTAAGGGCAAGAATTAGGGCCTGTTTTGGGATATAGCGTCGGAGGCGTCCGGTTCCGTCTCCGCCCCCCTCGTTGGCTGATTTTGAACCTCGAACGAGGAACCAACAGGATGCTGATAAAACTGGGAACGGCAGTTCTTTTTTTCGGTCTTTTCCTGCCGCACTTGCAACAGCCGACCATTTCGGTGAAGGTCGATGAAGTTCAGGTCCTTGCGACCGTGCGTGACGAGAAAGGGCGCTTGCGCATCGACCTGGCCAAGGAGGACTTCATCCTGGAAGAAGAGGGGAAGCCCGTCGAAGTCAATTACTTCGCCAGGAAGGCTGATCTGCCGCTCACGATTGGAATCTTGATCGACACCAGCATGAGTCAGGTGCAGGTCCTGCAGGAGGAGAGGCGGGCGAGCCTCCAGTTTCTCCAGCAGGTTTTGCGGCCTCGCGCGGACATGGCATTCCTCATCACCTTTGACGTCGAGGCCCAACTGCTGGTCAGCATGACGTCGGATCTGAAGGCGTTCCAGGGCGCTATTCAGCGGGCCCGGCTGCCCGGGCGATTCGGCACCGTTTTGTACGACGCCGTTTTCCTGGCCGCCGACGAGGTCCTTAAGGACCAGGCCGGCCGGAAGGCGATCATCATACCTTCCGATGGCGCCGATCATGGCAGCATCGTGAGCCTGGGTTCGGCCCTCGAAAAAGCGCAGCTCGCCGATACCGTGATTTACAGCATCTTTTACGGGAACGACAGAAGCAGTATCGGAATGGGCGGCCGGAGAGGACCGATGGGGATCCCGCGCATCATTCTGAATCTGCCGAATGGAAAGAAAGTGCTCAAAAAACTCTCCGATGAAACCGGTGGCCGCCTCTACGAAATTTCGGACAAGCTGCCCCTGACCGAAATCTTCCGGCAAATTCAAGAGGAGCTTCGCAACCAGTACATCTTTGGCTTCACACCACCCAAGGGCTTCGCCAGCAAGGCTTTTCGAAAAATCACCCTGCGCACCAGAGACAAGAAGTTGAAAGTTTATTGCCGATCCGGCTACTATCCGCGTGCCGGCGCAAAATAGGATGTGGGTCGCGTCTGGCAGCCGCGACCTGCGGCTATCTTAGGATTGCACGATGATGCGGCTAATGGCCTGAGTGCCGTCGCGCTGCAGGCACCCATGTGCACGGCTTGGATTGCGAATCGACCGCACTCGGGGTACCTTACATTCGACAGCAACGACATCTGAAAATCGGTGTCAGGCTACTATTTACCCAATTTCGGCAGTGGCGGATACAGGACTTCGACTCCAAGAATTTGGTTAAATAGTAGCCCGACACCGATTTTTGAGGTAGAGAATGTTCACGGCACCTTTAGGCTAACGACAAGCTCACCGACCGCCGCCGGAAACGGGTGCTGGCAGCGAATCCAGCGTCCGATAAGGCCCGTGCTTCCGAAATCGGAGCGCAGGGCAGCGGTTCGTGGGTAGCGTCTTGTTAGGCCATCTGCATATCAAGCCGCGGTGCGAATGGCGACGCTCAAGGCCATCGCCACGTTCCCGGACGCATGCATCAGCCACGGTCCAATGATCGAACCGGACTTGATCCGCACCCAGCCAAAAAAAAGGATAACCGCGAATACGAGGGGCAGAAGCCCCCACATCTCCGGCGCCACCAGCAGAATCAAGCAGTGTGGAAGAAAAAACATAACCGCCTGCGCCAAGTTTGCCCATGCAATCGGGAGTCGGCGTGCGAGGCTTCCGGCGATCAATCCGCGAAACAGGATTTCCTCGGTCAAGCCCGTCTGCACGGCTCCGTAGAGGATCGCCGCCACGATGGCGGGCATGGTGAGGCCGAGGCCCGCAAAGTCGCGATACATTGATCCTCGACGCGTCAATGGCTCCAGCGGCGGTGGCCAGAACACGGCAAGGACGAGTCCCGCGAGTGCGAACGCAATGCTGTAGACAAGATATCGGCCGGGGCAACGTTGCAGCCCGGCTCTTTTCAGAATCTCGGAGAACGAACGATGGTGTCGCCGCCTCTGGTAAATGAAATATCCAAGGAGTGGGAGACCAGCCAGTATTATGAGCTGGATGAACGCCGCTGCCGCGGCACTGACAAGTAATTTGGAGTTCATAGTCCTTTGTGCACACGCCGATTCACTAATTGGCCTAACGTCCAGAGCTCAGGCACGCGGGACCAAATGACGTGAACCGCGAAGCGGAACTGGAACGGCCATCCCGCGTTGCCTGCAGCGATTTGTTAGGCGACATGATTTGAATCGGTATCATCTGCTCTTGGCTGCTGTTTCGGTCGCTTCGGTTTTCCGAGCGGATATGGAAGGAAACCAACTGCCCAATAAAAAGGCGAGTAAAACGCAAAGACCGCAACCACAGTCAAAAATGCTGCAATCAATCCCCACTGCCAACCAAATCGGTGAGCGACGCCCGCTGCCATGCCAAATGTAATACCGACCAGAAGAACGTGGACACCCACTTTTTGCTTGGCCTCGTTTGTGGGTGTCCAGGATTTTCTTTACGGCCAAAAAAGTAATGACAGATGACCACGTTGAGATGTTCATCTGTGAGCGTGTAGCTTGTGATAACCTCGCTGATGATGAACTTGCGCCGCATCATCTCCAAGACTGGCGTTCGAGCGGCGCGTTCATAGGAACGGATGTCCTGATAATCAATTTTTAACAGGGACGCGATCTCTTCCAGCTCGTGAACGAGGCGCCGTTGCTTGGCTGTGAGGTCATCGCTGGTTCTCCTGCTGCCTTTGATTGCCATATGGCTTCAGAGTTCCCCCATAAAGGCTTTGGTGCCCGGACTCTTATGCCAGAGCAGCCGAAGTTTCGGATTGTCCTTGGGGAATTCTCCCATGAAGTTTTCGAGCGCCCCGTCTCCATAGACGAGTTCGATCCCGCATTGGTACCCGACGGCATCGGAGGTGAAGTAGGCAAGAGTCTCCAGGTCCTTCCGAAATCCTGACAACTCTGCATTGATCGGTTTCACCTCGATCACAACCAGATTGGAGTCCATCGTTTTCGGAACGTGAAGCACAAAATCGGGCACATGGCGACGAATGATCGGGTGCCCTGATTTATCGACCTCGCCGCACAAAGCGTATCTGTCGAAGAGCGGGTCGCCCTCAAGCAACTCGCGCAGCTGATGATAAAGCTCGTAGCAGTAGACCCGCTCCCGGTAAATGGGGTCCTCCTGACCGGCGACGGGCAATTGGAAGTAATGCTGCTGGATTGCCGCGGTCGCTGCGGATAGTAGTTGGAGGAATCTTTCAATCATGGGTTTTACGGGCGGCGTTCAGTAAAAACTTTTCGATCTCATGAGTTATGTCTTCCTGAACGCTGTTTCTCCCTCCTTGAGGCGAAGGGAGGTCTAGCATGCGTTTTACTGAATAGCGAACGGGATTCAACACCGGCTTACGGCCGTTATAAAACAGCTGCCTCAATGCTTCGTGCAATGCTTGCAAAAAAACGAACAGGCGCCGAATTTCCTGCACGTTTGTCTTTGAAAAGAGGGCATCCACTTCCTTCCCTTCCAAAACCTGTTTGTGTGCGTAAAACTTGCTGCGGATGTCGCGGTATTTAACGTCATAAATTTTCCGGCGCTTTGCCACGTGCGAGCGGAGACGCCGGAAATCGGCGATTGTCGGCTCATAAGTCGTCTTGAGATATTCTTCAAGCCATTCCGAGGCGTTGGATGATTCGGCTTTCTTTCTTGCCCCGAGCGCTTCTTTGGAAAAGATTTCAAGGTTTTGCTGTCCAAGGCGAAGGACCGTATCTATGTTGTGAGGTGAGTTTTGGTCGAAAATGCGGCCCAACACAATATGTGCCGACAATTGCAGCGCATGCAGGGCGGTATTCCAAAACAGGGGGGCTGTGTTAAGCAGCCGATGGACCTCGGGCCTATCGGCAGCGATGGCATGGACGGCAAAATAACCGAACAGGAGCTGGCTGGCCGCTTCGGCTTCGTTGCGGAAGACTTCGAGTTCTCGTTTGAATTGGTGTTCGGGAGTGGTCATTGAAGCCTTTCAGCATGTGTGGACATCGCAGTCGCACCCTGAGGGGTCGCGAATCTGGATCTCAAACAGAAGCAGTCCCAGCCGTCTCTTGACTGGCACGTGCTTTGCTTTTTGGTGCTGTCTCCGCGCCTTGCAGCTCCGACTCTTGCGCGGCACCCTGTCCGCTGATTAAGTATCTTTCGTACCGGATTTTGAAAGCGTCCTTTCCGCCTTCGATGATATTGCATACTACATCCTGCATACCACCAGCCTCAATGGAACCCATTTTGAGTTCGATGTCGTCGCCACCCTGCCGGTGGTCCAACGCGATGACCATATCGGAGTCGGCCAAAACGACCGTATTCGGATTGTGGCTTATGACTATGATTTGGCGCTCCATCTTTCGCTTGAGCAGCTTTTCGGTCAAGATCTTGGCCACATAGCCCGATCCAAGGTTCTCCTCCGGCTGGTCAATAAGCAACGGCTCCTCGCCCTTTTGCAGGATTATCTCAAGAAGGGCGCTGCATCGTTCCGTGAAGGAAAGTCCCTCGGTACTGATATTCTTGCCGTCATAACACACCTGATTCTTCCCCAAGAGAGCGAATTCCTGCAATCGGAGCTTTAGAAACTCCGGGAGGACCGGTCCGTTGGACCCAAAGAGCCATTTTATGTGTCCAGCAGGGTCCTTGTCCTTGAACGGTAACATGCCCTCGTCGAGGGATTTCTGGATATGGGCGACAGCTCCAGCAGTTTCGCATTGCTTGTCTTTCTTCATCCGATTGATTAATTTTCCAATGTCGTCCTCGGAAGGTTTTATAAACTTGGCATTCTTCTTTTCTTCAGCTGGCGTAAACTTGTCCCATGCTTCCTTTGCTTCGTCCGTAAGGACCGTCAGTAGCCAGGGCTCCAGCTCTGCTGGTTCATAGACGGCCTGAATCTTTTCCAGTCCCGTATTGAATTCGATTAAACTTGCAGCATTGAGATCCTCATATTGCTTCTTCCATTCCAACAAGGTCTTGACCAGGGTGGCGACGGATTCTTTGCCC
Source organism: Acidobacteriota bacterium (assembly GCA_041501225.1). Taxonomy (GTDB): domain Bacteria; phylum Acidobacteriota; class UBA6911; order UBA6911; family UBA6911; genus JAFNAG01. The sequence continues at coordinate 8,787 of JBGQNR010000164.1, read as the reverse complement.
TTGAAACATTCCGCGATTTCTTCCTGCTTTTCGGTCACGGACTGCGCTAGCGATTCCTTCAGCTTCTCCGCCTCGGCCAATTTAGCGGCCGAAACGGTGATTCCCTCTTTTTCAAACAATGTCTTGCGCTTATCCATTAAATCTTTCCGCTCCGCTTTCACTTTTTCGAATTCAATCGCCTCTTCAACCTTCTTGATAAGAGCAGTGATATCGAGCAGTGGATCAGCGGCAAGGGTGCTTATTTTAGGTATCTTGACTCCTTTTATCGACGGGAAGAGCGTTTCAATCGAAGCAGGAGTGATATGGATTTGAGCCAATTCCGCGCTGTAGCGCGAGAGAATCTCCTCCAAGTTCTTAAGCTCCTTCAAAGCACTTTTCAGTGCTCTTTCTTTCTTTGTTGCCTCTTCAAGGTGCTCGCCCAATTTCTTATTGGCCGCTGACTCGGATAATTTGGACATTTTCTCGGTTTTCGCGAGTTCTTCCACCAAGCCCTGCTTTTCCCGTTCCAGGACAAAACGCCCAAGATACTTGTTCCTTTGTACCTTGAGTTGATCGGCAGTCTGCTTCATTTGACCGGCAGTTCTTGCCAATTCCGGTTCCTTAAGCTTCGCCGTTACAAGCTCATTCACGGCGCCGGAATCCCTCGCGGTGCGGTCAATGTATCCTTGGTTGATGTATGTGAGAGAGAACTCGTGCATCTCAAGATCGCCTCCGACCGCGCCTTCCAAGTTGCGGCTGATTTTTGATGTCGTTGCGCCGACTGCAACCTCGATCTGCGCTTCCAGATTGGGATTCACCTCTTGGAGGTATTCTATTTTGGTTTGGGCTTCTCCCTCTTCCTGCTTTGTTTCTTGGTCAAAGGTGTAAGCAATCAGTTCTGCGAGCGTGCTCTTGCCGATTGAAGGGTGACCGATTATCGCATTCAGATTGTCATTGAAGTGTACCGGCGCAGCCAGCGTACCGAGCGGGTGGTTTTTATCTATGTTGGTGAGCGAGATGCTCTTTATTCTGGGGTATGAATAGGTCGGTCGCTGTTCGGCGAAGGAAACGCGCTCCTTCGGGAAATATTTGATCTGCTTTAACCCCTCAAACGACAGCTCGGATTTGATCCAGGTATATCTCTTCCCTACATCCTCCTTGCGATGAGCGTCTGACCCCCTGAAACAGGGCGTCTTTTTGCCGCAACATTTTAAAATGTCAGTATGCTCGAAGAAAGAGCGCCGAATCTCCTCTTTACCTGTTTCTACCAGATCACAATCTTTTACGAGGTTGCTTTTGAAAATTGAGTCATTAATCGGATCAATCGAATCAAATCCGCCATGTTTTTCATACGTCAGACAGACCAACCCGCCTAATTTTTGGGCAGCCTTTGCTGCTTTGACATAATCAATATAGGCTTGGCCGCAGCCAAGGTCGTAGTACTGTTTTTCTGAAAGACCTGATTTCCCAGAATGCTTTTTGCCCAGTTCGACAAGGTCTTTCCTCGTTATCTTGAGACCACTTTCCTCTCGCTCACAAAGGTATATTTGGTGAAGGAAGTTCTTTTCGATGTCTTCCTTCAAATCAAGATTGGGCGGGAAAAGAAGAATCGCCTGAATAACCCCGCTGCCTTCGCCACCTGTTTTGAGAGGATTGCTGCGGGCACTCTTATCAGTACGCAACTCTATTCCAGGAATGACAAGTTTGTTTTTGATAAAAGGTCTTAGCTTTTCATAGCCATCTAATGTCCAATGGTCTGTGATAGCTATTGCGTCAAGATCAGATCTATTGATGCGATCAGCCAATTCTTCAAACGAAGTAGCCTCATTTCCATAGTCAAATGAGGCTGGTGTATGAAAATGCAGGTCCCACTTATGCCAGACGGCTCCGGTGGGGATGGCAGGTGCTGTGTTTTGTATTTTTTGTATGTTCTCAGTCATAGGCATTTACCTTCACAGTTCACCGGCGAATGCGCGGGAGAGGAATGAAGGCATAAGGGCGTTGAGTTCGGCTTCGGATTCCTCCTGGAGCCCATGTACGGTATCCACTTTTGCTTGCAGGCCGTCAAGATATGCGACGATGCGGCGTTGCTCGGGGAGAGGAGGCAGCGGGATTTCCACGTTACCCAGCAGTGATGTGTTGTATCCAGGGCGGGTGGCGCCGCGAATCTGTCCGAACACCTGGTCATGAACCAAGCGGGCTCCATGCAGAGCAGCGAATGCAAAGGGAGGGAAAATTCGAGTTTGATCGAAACGGACACGGAAAAGGTGTCCAGTCATGAGCCAGCCCTCACACTGCGCCGGCACGAGGCAAACCTTTCCTAGTGTGGCACCGGAGCGGGCGAACAGGAGGTCATCAGTCTTTAGCGAATAACGGCTGAGCTGCGCTGCTTTTTCAGGTCGGACATGGTCAAGTCTCGCAAACCGCAGGCCATCAGGCCAAACATTGCCAACATTGAGAACCGGAATTCCATTCTCCACAAAATCAGATGCATGAAGTTGAGCGCCAAATGGTCCGGTCTGAACCGGATTCTCACCATCAATACCGAACGTCTTTATGCCCTTCTTTGCAGTCCCAGGAAACTGATCGAATACGCGGCTTATTTCGGCTGACAACAGCGCGGATGTTTCCTCCAGTGCCCGATGACGTGAAAGACGGGCTTCCTCGATTTTCGTGGAAAGTTCTTCGATGCGGGCGACGATGCGGTGCTGTTCTGTGAGGGGTGGAAGCGGCATTTCAAAACTGAGAACGTGTTGCGGCCGAATGGCTGCGTAATTCGTTGAGCCACGAGCGGCAACTTGATCGTCAAATGCTCCAGAACGAACAAAATAATCCAGCCATTTCTGAAGACATTTCTTCTCGTCAATTTCGAACAGGAAATAATGACTGCTGACTACTGCGCCATCCAGTTCCGGGGGCACAATGCCAATTCCGCCTACTTTTGCATCAATTTCAGCCACCAAAAGCTCACCTTTGCGGGCGACCTGCTGTTGCTTGGTCTTGATGGCCGCACCTTCCAAATTATCCCGTTCAACAATTCCCCGCCAATGAAGTTGCACCCGCGGCCGCGTGTATTTTGTGAAGTCATCAATTCTAATAAACTCTTTTCGATGGCGGATAAAATCAGCCAATTTGACAATGGGCATTTGCATGGTTACGACCGCAATAGTGTTTGAATTTCCGCCATCAACTCCGCGATCCGCTTCTCTTTCTGGAGAATGCTATCGACGAGTTGCTCGGGCGGAAGGTGTTCAAGATCCTGTTTGGCGCTCGGGTTTTTGATGTCGAGATTCACCGAGACGAGGTTTTTCTTTTCGTCGTATTTCAAAACGTCCTGGGCTTTGACCTTCAAGGCGACCCCGTTCTCCTTGCGTTTGGTCCACCACTCCAGGCAGGGGGCGAATTCCTCGAACTGCATGGGCTGGGTCTTGGTGTAGTTCTTCCTGCCTTCGGGGAGCGGCTGCTCGTAGTACCAGATATTCTTGGTCGGGCCGGAGCGATCGAAGAAAAGGAGATTCGTCGGAATCGAAGTATATGGGGCGAAGACGCCGTTTGGGAGGCGCACGATTGTGTGGAGGTTGAAGTCCTTGAGGAGTTCCTCCTTGATCCGGGCGCAGACGCCGTCGCCGAAAAGGACGCCGTTCGGGACGACCATGCCGCACCGGCCGCCTTTGGAGCCGCCGACGGGGCGGCGGAGTTTCCGCATGATGAGCTGCAGGAATAAGAGCGCGGTTTCCGCAGTCTGCTTGTCCTCCGGGAAATTCGAAAGTATGCCCCGTTCCTCCTCGCCGCCGAACGGAGGGTTCGTCATGATCGCATCCACCCGGTCCCTGTCGCCTATTTCCCTGAGCGGAAAGCGCAAGGCATTCCCGGGATCTATCTCGGGATATTCGAGGCCGTGCAGAAGCAGGTTCATTTGGCTGAGGAGGTAGGGAAGGGATTTGGCTTCGATCCCATGGAGAGTTCCCCTTTGCATCCGGGAATAGTCCTCCGCCTTCTTGCATTGTTTGCGGAGATGTTCGAAGGCCTCGACCAAAAATCCGCCGGTGCCCGCGGCGGGATCAAGCACGGTCTCTCCCAGCCTGGGATCGATTACCGCGACGATGAACTTGACGACGGCGCGCGGCGTGTAGAATTCCCCGGAATCTCCCGCCGCGTCGCGCATCTCCCGGAGCATCGTCTCATACAGGGCCCCGAGTGTATGAATCTCGTCTTTGGAAGTGAAGTGAATGTCGTTGATCTTGTTGAGAATGTCTCGCAGAAGATAGCCGTTCACCATCCGGTTTACCGTGCCGTGGAAAACACGCGCGATCACGTCCCGGCGATCTCCGTTTGAGCTCTCGAGCGAACGCAAGTAGGCGAACAGGCCGGGACCGCGTTTGCCGTCCGGGCGCACCGCCTCGTCCTGGTTAATGAAGGCGATGAGTTCGGGCCCGGTGATGCCGTCGGGCTTCGCGGCCCAGTCGCGCCAACGGTACGGAGGATCTATGGCGGGCTTGAAACGTTTCCCGGCGAGCGTTGCCTCCTCTTTCCGAATTTCTTCCATATCGTCGAGGAATTTGAGGAACATCACCCAGGTGAGCATGGGAAGCCGGTCGAGGTCGCCGTTAAGACCTTTATCCTTGCGCATGATGTCGCGGCAGGACTTGATGACGCTCCCCAACTGCTGAGCGGTTGATTGAGGAATTTCGGATTTCGATTGTTTTCTGGCCATAGGGATTCGAACTTATGCCGCGTAAAGAAGAGTTTGCAATTGGGATACGGCCGCACGGAGCTGTTCGACGCCGCCGAACAGGGAAGCAATCTCGCGTATGGTACCGCGCTCGGAAATGGGCGGAACGTACAGAATATCGGGAATCTGGAACTGGGCCGTGCCGTACTCGATGTATTTGTCGAGCATCTCGTTCAAGACCGCGCGGGCATCGGGCGAATACTTGTCGAAAAAGTCCTTCTTCTCTTTGCGCAGCATTTCCGCGCGTTCCCTCCGGGTACGGAGCGGCGCATTGAAAGCGACGTGGCAGAGGAGGTCGAAGGGATCGGCCTCGGGGTGCTTGGCGGCTTCGGCGAGTTCCGCAAAGGAGATCCCGCGCTCTTCAAGCGATTGGATGATCGCGGCCCGTTCCTCGGCATTGCTCCACCTGGAGCGGAGAACGGCGGCGGAGGCAACCATGCTCCTCACTTTTTCCGCGGTGTAGTCGGTGAATTTGATGACGCGCAATTGCTTGCCGTCCGGGTCAAGCTCATAGACCAGATGAGCCGCGATTTCGACGGAGCCGTTGTCCACGTAGTATTTGCGCGGCGTACCCTCCGGGCCTCCTCCGGGAGATTCCTCCCACGTGTTGCCCTCTTCTGCAATTTCGGAATCGCCGCTGTCGCTGATGACCTCCGGTTCTCCCACAGGCTCGCCCCGTTCGTTCATCTCCTCTTCGGTTACGAGTGCCGGTTCGCCGTCGAAGTCCGGGTCGGCAAACATCCGAGTCGCGCTCCCGGTGTAATCAAGGATGCTGAAATAGAGCTTGCCGTAATCGTCCCGGACACGCGTGCCCCGGCCGATGATCTGCTTGAAATCCGTCATGGAATTTATCACGCGGGCGAGCACGACGTTCTTGCAGGTCTGCACGTCCACTCCCGTGGTGAGCATCTGGGAGGTGGTAACGATGGCGGGAACCAGGATTTCCGGTTCCATGAAGCGGCTAAGGTGGCCCTTGCCGATCTTGCCCTCATCGGAGACGATGCGGGCGGTGTAGTCGGAATTTTTCTTGACTAGGTCCGCGTTGAGGTTGTTGAGGGCCTTGCGCATCTCCTCGGCATGCTCCTGATCCACGCAGAAGACGATCGTCTTTCCGTAGCGGTCGGTTTTCTTGAGAAAGTCGGTCAGGTTTCGGGCGATGGCCTCCGTGCGGGCTCTGAGGGCGACGACGCGTTCAAAGTCTTTTGTGCTGTATTCTCCGTCGGGAATCTCCCGGCCGTAGCGGTCGAGTTCTCCCTTGCTCGGCCTCCAGCCCGCCGCATCCGCGGTCGTTACGATCCGGTGGACCTTGTACGGGGCGAGAAAGCCGTCGTCGATCCCCTGTCGGAGACTGTAGGTATAGAGAGGATTGCCGAAATAACGATAGGTATCACGGTTATCCTGGCGCAGCGGGGTTGCGGTCATGCCCAGCTGAAAGGCCGGTTCAAAGTACTCCAGGATCTCGCGCCAGTTCGATTCGTCCCGGGCGCTGCCGCGGTGGCACTCGTCTACGATAATGAGGTCAAAAAAGTCACGGGCGTATTCCCGATAAAGCCCGGGCCGGCGCTCGTCCTTGGCGATAGCCTGGTAGGTGGCAAAGTACATCTCCCGGCTTTTGATCGCCTCGCCTTCGATCTTGTGACGGGCATCCCCGAATGGCGTGAAGGTTTTGTCCTTGGGATCGTCCACCAGGATGTTCCGGTCAGCCAGATAGAGAATCCTCGGGCGGCGGTGTTCGCCGGTGCGGTTCCAGCGCGAGTTCCACAGCTTCCAGCAGATTTGAAAAGCGACCACGGTCTTGCCGGTTCCGGTGGCCAGGGTAAGGAGGATGCGTTTTTTCCCTTGGAGTATCGCCTGCACCGCCCGGTTGATCGCAATATCCTGGTAATAGCGCGGGGTCTTTCCCGAGAGGCGGTAGTAAGGAGCGAGCACGCGCTCGGCGATTTCGGGAGTTATGTTCTCTGCCGCTTTGAGCCGTGCCCAGAGTTCGTCGGGGGTGGGGAAGGTCGCCAGGTCGTTGTCTTTTCCGGTAAAGAAGTCGTGCTCGACGATTCCATGGCCGTTGGTGGCGTAAGCGAACTTGAGTCCCAGGATCTGGGCGTACTCATTGGCTTGCTGGAGGCCGTCGCCGGGCTTCTTATAGACGGACTTTGCCTCCAGGACCGCCAGGGTAAAGTCGCGGCGATACTTCAAAAGGTAGTCGGCACGTTTCTGAGGACGGCGTGTAGGTTTTTCTCCGGCGATCACGATGCGGCCGTCGGTGAAGCTCTTCTGCTCGCTGATCTGCTCGTCGGTCCAGCCGGCGGCGTAGAGCTTGGGGAGCACGTATTTACGACATGTGTCGGCTTCGGTGAGCATGGTCATTTTGAATTGCGTTCTCCTGCAATTCGGAGATTGGGGAAGACCTCCGCGCGCGCATTGCAGGGGTGCTATCTTAGCAGAAAAACGGACCAATCGCGTGGAAATTCAAGCGGATATTGACGTTTTGATTGCATGGGGCTAGGCGGTCTTGCGCGGGGCCTTTGCGCGCACATAACAAGCTTCGATTTCTCGTATGGCTTCCCGACTATAGACTTTTTCGCCACAATCGGGGCATTCGAGAAACTCCAGCTCCGGGACAGTGTATTTGCGCCCCCGAGAGGTGCAGGTTACATTTCGCCGGACTGTCCTGATCCTTCGGCTGCCGCAAGTCGGGCATGACGAAATTTTGAGCATGGTTTCCCTTGTCATGATTACAGCGCCTTCTTGGATGAAACCAGGAAATAGTAGATCTCTTCCCCGGCTTCCTTAACCAGCTTCCCTTTGGAATAGATCGCCAACCCGGTTAGATTAGGACTTTGTATGACGTAAAGGTACTCCGTACGCATGCCCTTGAACTTGCTTCGCGATCTCAATCTTTTATAAATAGCCACGGCATTGATGATCGATTCCGCCACGTCGAGTTCGCTTATCGCATCCTCCTCCATTTCCAGCCGGGCTTTTTCACTGAATGCATAACGGCCGGCCAGCACCGCCCTCTTGATTCGGACAAGAACGTCACTCATTCACGGCCTTTCATGCGATGCCATGCCATTGGGTTTCAGTCTATCAAATCACGGTTCCAAATGACACAGCCCAATCCCGCTTCATGACGAGGAAATGACGTCATCGCCGGGCCAGCCGCTTTGCGGCAATAAGACCATCCGCGGTCACATCACTGAACTTAAGATCCCCGGTAAGGCGCGCGCATCGATGATTTTGTGCAGTGACTGTCGCACAGCCAATTTCCTCCCCCCTACACGGATTTTACCGGCTGTTATCGACAGATGTGCTGTGCTTTCCACGCGTGGTCACTTCAAAGAAAGAGGGACACCTCCCAATTTAAGAAAGAGAAGAAAGAGGGACGCCTCCCAATTTGGAGATGTTTGGACGCAAACCGTCGCTGCGATCCCAAAATGTGAGGCGTCTCTATTTCCCCAATCGTCCCAAATGGCGGCTCATTCCTAACTCCAACCGACTAAGTGCCGTGCCATTGAGGCAGTCCTAGTGGCCTGTAACGATTGAATCGATAGTGCCCCACGATCAGCCGCTGGAGGCCCGAAGGGCCGGCAGTGCGTAGCCCCGGCCGTCAGGCCGGGGTTAAGAATGCAAAGGGAACGAGCGCCGAAGGCGCGGCACATCAGGACAGAGTGCCGCGCCTTCGGCGCTCGATTCGGTTGTCAATTTGATCCCGGCCTGACGGCCGGGCCTATTGACTGTCGGCCCTTCGGGCCTCACCTCAACATCCATGTTCATAGGCACTACCAACTCAACTGTTACAGGCCACTAGTGTTCTCCCCATTCGGGGAGGAGCGCCGAAAGTTACTGAAAGAAAGTGGTTTGGAAAGTGAAAAAGAGGATTTGGCTGGGAGACAGGGATTCGAACCCCGATCAAGTGGTCCAGAGCCACCCGTCCTACCGTTGAACGATCTCCCAACAGGCCCTAATCCTAGAAAAATCGCGATAAAATTGCAAGCCCTGAGTGAGGACAAGCGGCGATAAATGTCGAACTTTCCGTCCGCGGGATGGAAACGGACTGTATACGTACCCTGCGCAGCGCT
>JBGQNR010000163.1:0-14715 GCA_041501225.1 Acidobacteriota bacterium | reverse complement strand
GGCATCTGCGGCGTTGGCGCTCCTCGACGATGTACCGAGACATCGCCTGCGTCGCGCCGCCTTGCATCTGCCCCCGCGGCGCTCGGAACGCGGCCCCTCCTAATTCTCGGACGGGCTCCTAGTCGTGCAGGACTACGCTGAGGAGGCCACTATGGACCGTCAATCCACTGGTATCATAGTCAATAAAGCCGAGCTTCCGGAACTTATTCATGAAATGACTGACCCGCGCCCGGGTTGTGCCGACCATTTGCGCCAGCGATTCCTGATCTACTTTGGGCAGCACGATTTCGGTTCGGCTTTCCTTGCCAAAATGGGCCAGCAGCAGGAGAATCCGAGCCAACCGCTTTTCGCTTGAGTTGAATAGCTGGTCGACGAGATCCGCCTCGTATCGGATGCTGCGGGAAAGCAGATGCTTGACGAATAGTTCCGCAACGTCGTGCTTTTCGTGAAGCATACGCTCCATCAGCGATTTCTCGATCTTGTCAAGCGTGCACTCCGACATTGCGACAGCTGCTGCCATACGCAACGGTTGACCGGCGAGGCAGCCCTCGCCGAAGAACTCACCGGCGCCGAGAATTGCGACGATCGCCTCTTTGCCCTGTTGGGATATAACCGAGATCTTTACCTTGCCTTGCCGGATGTAGAACAAGGAATCCGCAGGTTGCCCTTGCTGAAAGATGTTGTGGCCCATGCCGTATTCCAGAACGGTCTTCCCGCGGAAGATACCGGTGAAAAGGGCTTCCCAATCGACCGACTGGCTTTTCTTAAGAGCCATAAGGACCTCCTTGAGGGCCAAGGGTGCGCCAAGCATCGAAGACGATTAGCCTGGTGCGTTGCGTCCCGCACCACGACGTTCGCTCGATTCTTCAGAGACACAATTATTTTAGCTCGAATAGGGCCGGCAACCAAACAGATATGATGCCGGATCGGGAAATCATCGGGTGGCTCTCGCAAAGCAGTTATGCGGCCGTATGCCTGCAACCCGTGGGGCGAATCAAGTCAAACGAGCTGCAATCAATTCACAACCTCGGTTCATTGTGGCAGTGTGAAGGGCGGTTTGAGTTTGACTTTTCAGCACAAAAACCAGCCTTGGGCCTGCTCGCGAGCTTGAGCTCGCCGGCGAGCTGGTCCTGGAAGTTCCGGCCCGTTCGACCGGACCGGCTGGCCCGCACTTGGTGGCGCCGCCATTGCCACTTCAACTGCCGGCGGGAACCGGCGCGTGCGGGATCTGCTCGGCATTGAGCATCGGCAACGGATCCAGACTGGAAGGCAAGACGACATCGCCGCGGGTGTCAGGGAACATCTGCTGCACGAAATACGCCGGCAAGCCAAAGCTGCCCAGCGCGTCGTCCCCGATGTACTTGAAGGACCGCTGCATGCCGCCGGGGCTTACGTTGCAGAAAAGCGGCGTATAGCGATTCATCATGACTATTTCCCGGCGCAGTTTCCTCCGCCCTGGAGATATCCGAGAGGCTGATGCTTGAAAAACTCGTCTGGGTCGCAGACCCGACAGCAGAGAGGCCACCGAACTTACATTCCAGGTCGCTTGTAACCATCGTGTATTGACCAAATAGCCGGACATTGACTGTGGCCTCCGAAGCCGTCTGCAGCCACATTCCGCCGACATCGCCGTAGGCAAGCTCGATGCGGACATTCCGCAGCCACCATGATGGAGACTTGTTCGCGGGCTCGCCCTCGCTGCGGCGCAGCAGGTAGGTGTTGGCATCGACCCAGATGTTGCCGCGGAGCAGATTCTGATCTTTGCGCCGGGGAAGCAGCTCAAGCACATAGCAGAGTTGGCCCCCTGAACTTTCGGTGCGCAGGAACCGGAAGTTATAATTGTCCGGCGAGATGTCGGTTGAGTTGTATTCTTTCGCAATTTCCGCTTCGCCTTCCAGCATTCGGCGGACGATTTTTTCGCCCAGCCCAGTGCCTTGTGTCCGCCGGATGGCGTACTTTTTGGAGCCCGGGGGAACGAAGGTTACCTCGCAATCACCTGGGATTTGGAGTTATCTCTGTTTTTGCCAAACAGCTTGTAATCGCGCGTGACCATGTAGGAACGAAAGCTGGCCCGATTGTCGGCCCGGGCCTGAGCCATGTGGGCGATGATGGTGTCCACGGTTGGAACCCTGGCCCCGGTTTGAGCCGATCCGTTTGCTCCCACGGCAACCAGGCAAAGGAACAGCAAACACGAGAATTGTTGCCGGACAGCCACGTGGAAAAAGCTCTTGCCTGCGTTGCGGAATATTCGATGCCAGCCGCGATCATGAAGGTTTTTGACTGCTTTCCGGCCATTCGAATTGCCCTCGTCCTCGGACTGGAGGGATTCCGGCAATAACGGCGTTTTCTCGATCGAAGCGGTCCTTTTTTTGATTTTGCCTGCCATTGGCGTTACGCTTGCATTTGCGTGGCACGCAAAGCCGCCACGCCGACAACTTCACGTACGCATTGAGACCGCATCCCTTCCTTGCCCGTTCTGCCCGGTCTCTTGCAGCACCGGTGGGATCGGAAATAAAAAGCCCGTCGGGGGCTCAGTGGGCTTCCACCTCTGTTCGCCGGAGTAGTCGCCGCAAGAATCATTGTGTCAGCCCGTCTCCTCACAACTCTGCAGCGGCTTTGCCGGGTGGGGGTTTCTGAGATTCACCCCAGTAGCATCATATCTGGCGGAATTGCCCATCCTCCTTATATCGTGGGGACAACGGATCGTCAGTTCCATACTGCTCACACGTCTGATCAAAATTGCTCATGCGGATCCCTGTCATCGGCCTTTTCCAGGATCCCGAGGCTTTCCTGTTCGTTGCAGTCGAGGACATATGTGCTGCGGGTGTCAATGTCCAGCGATGACTACTCCACGGTCGGGGGATCTACGTGTGCCGGCGCAATATTGGCCAAGGCGGGTTAACGGGCGCCTACAGGCTTCGATTCATAATTGCATCCCGGACGGGCTCCCAGCAGTCGGAAAAGCAGATCGCTGCCGGTTCATTTCTAAAGCGCGGCTGACGGGAAGGGCGAGGCCGGCCATCACGTCCTCGTCTCTCGACGCGCGAGGAGGATGCCTGGCGCCATGGGCAGCCAGTAGCTGAAGCCGCGAAACAGGAGCGTCGCAGCGAGGCCGGCGGCGATCGGCACTCCCATCAGCTTCAGCGTCGCCACAGACGCTGCCTCGAAGATGCCGAGCCCTCCAGGCACGGGTCCCAGCGTACGTGCCAGCGTCGACAGCATAAAGCTTGCGAAGACCTGTGCCGGGTGAACCGAGAGACCGAGGGCACAGAGCATGATCCAGAGAGTCCCGGCGTCGAGCAGGAAGATTGCAACCTGAAGGCCCATGCACCGGGCGATGAGCGAGCCGTCATGAGCAATGCCCGGTGTCGCCTCTGCAAGCGCTCGAAGTCCCGACCCGACGATCGGCAGCCGCTGGATCCATTGCGGCAGCGTCCGGCCACGGCTCACCAAGCCGAGGACCGCGGGAATGCCTGCCGCCACAGGAGCGAAGATGGCCGCCGGCAGGAGGATGAACAGTGTGAGATCTCCGTGTACCCAGACGACCCCGAGTGCGATGGCCAAGGCCGCCACATACGCGGCATAGTAGCTTACGAGGTCGACGACGATGGCAGCCATGCTGGTTCCCCGCGGAATGCCGCGGCGATCCAGCGCGCGGACGACGAGCAAGGTGCCGCTCATGCCGCCGCTGGGAACCACTTGGTCCATGAAGAGTTTCGCAAGGCCAAGGCCCATGTAGGACCAGAGTGGCCTTGAGATGCCCGCGCGCACAATGATTCGTTGCCAGATCCGGGCGTCCGCTACATAGGTACCCATCTGGAGCAGGAGGCCGAGGAGAAGCCAGGCGGGCTGAGCGTGAGCCACGAGCCGCGCGAACTCCTGCTCCTCGCTCCGATGTGCTGCGAACAAGGTGACGGCCACCAGGATCGCCAGCCCGAAGAGCCAGGAGATCCAGCGTGCTCCGGCCTTCTTTTTCCCGTCGGTCTTTCTCTCGGCGTTCACCATGGCAAACAGGTAGTATAAGTACGAGGGCCCTGCAGGTAAAGCGCCAGAGCGCTGCCAACGAGTGCCGATATCCCGACGGCCCACCGAACTCGGGCGTGAGCTCGCGATAGATCTCGCTCGAAACATGGCAGCACCATGCGGCGGTAGAAAGTGTCATATCCCTGCCGGTTGATGAGCCCGACCTGCAGGAGCCGGTGGGATGCATAGATGCTTGCAACCGTATTGGTTTCGCATGAGGCGCCTGTGGCTCCGCGTTTTGGGGTATCGCGCCGCCACTCTCTAATGCTGCGGGAATGCTGGCAGAGGAACCGACCGCACCGCTACATTTTATGGAATCCCATTGGGAGCGATCATGGAGCGTATCCGGTCAGCACAGTTGGTTGCATTGCGCGCGCTTGACAAAGAGCTGGCGGCCCTTTATTGGGATATCGGCAGGATGATTGCTGAGAAACAGACGGACGGTGCTCACCGTGATGCCAGCGTGGATCAGTGAGCCGCCGGCCTACAATCCGAGTTTCCAGGTGTCAGCGGCTGTTCACGCCTGAACATCTTCTATATGAGGGAGTTCTATCTCGCCCACCGGGGACTGCCAAAAGTGCAACCATTGGTTGCACAAATCGGCTGGACACACAATCTGATCGTTCCGCAACGCTGCGAAGAACCGCTGGAACGCGCATTCTACATTCGGATGACGAAAAAGTTCGGCTGGTCCGAGAACATCCTGATTCACCAGATCGAAAACCAGAGCTACGGAAAGACCCTCCTGGGGCAGACGAACTTCGACCTCGCCCTCTCGCCGGAGCTGCGCGCCCAGGCCAAACTGAAAATCGAGGGATAGGCTACTTGCCTCCCGATTAGAATTCTGACGAGTTCCGAGGTTGAGTAGCCTGTCACGGGGCCCGATTCTCTAGTCCTGATCTGCGCCAGGACGATATCCGTTGTCCACGGGCAGATCCATGTGAAACCTCGTCCACTGCCCCGGCTCGCTTTCGCAATGCAACTCGCCGCCATGCTCCTTCACAATCCCATGGCTGATTGCCAGCCCCAGCCCCGTGCCCTTGCCCGGCAGCTTGGTTGTGAAGAACGGGTCAAACATCTTCTCCTGTACTTCCCGTGAAATCCCTGTTCCATGATCCTCCACCGTCGTCCGGATCCACGCTTTTCCGGCATTCTCGAACACCTGCGCCGTTACCCGGATGATTTTGTCCGGATCGCACGCCGGATGCTTCTCGTCCAACGCGTCGCGGGCATTCGTGAGAAGGTTCATGAGCACCTGCTGAATCTGCTGACTGCGGCACTTGATCCTCGGCATGTTCTCGGGAACGTCCAACTCCAGAGTGATCTGGTCGCGCGGCATCACCGTGTGGATCAGGGACAACGTGGCCCCGATAATTTCGTGGATGTCCGCCGGGCTATGAGACTGCGTCTCGTGCCGGGCGAAGGTGAGCAGGTTGCGTACGATAGTTGCCACGCGTTCGGTTTGGCGCATGATCTCCGAAGCGTATTCGCCCAAGGGGCTGGACTTGTCTATCCTGTCCGAAATCAACTGCGCGAAGCCCATGATTCCGGTGAGGGGGTTGTTGATTTCGTGCGCCACGCCGCCGGCGAGCGTCCCGATGGCCTCGAGCTTCTGCTGGAGCCGCAGGTGCGCTTCCATGGCCTGCCGCTCCTGCTCCAGGCGTTTACGCTCGTTAATGTCGCTCACTGCGACGCGGCACGCGGGCGCTTCGCTCTCACCGCCCTCTATCATGGTCGCCTCCAGCCGCGTCCAGAATTGGGAGCCGTCCTTGCGTTGGATTCTCACCTCGCATACCTGACGCGCGCACGTTTCAAAGAGTTGCTTGCGGTGCAGGTAGTAGACGTCCTCATCCTCGCGGACGATAAAATGGGTTATCGGTTGCTTGACCAGCCGGCTTCTTTCCACGCCCAACAGGTTGGCGGCGGTGAGATTCGCCTCCAGGATCAGCCCCTGTTCGCTGAGGGTCAAGTAGCCGACAGGGGCCAGATCGTACAGGTCGAAATACCTCGCGCGCGACGCTTCCAGTTCCACCTGCGTCCGGCGCAGTTCCTCGTTCTGCATCTCCAGTTCGATCTGGTGTACCTGCAATTCGTGGAGCAGGAGCCATGCGTTCTGCGGCGCGAGGACGCCCAGGTCGGCGGATTGTTTCTGCAACCGCTCCTCCGCCCGCTTGCGCAGGTCGGCAGTATTGTTTTGACTCGCCCAATTCTCGGCCATCGCTTACCTCCTGGTTCTCTTTTACAGGTTCCCGGTCATTGTACGTCACCTGGTTTCTGAAGCGTTTCTTCCGCGCGCTGGCGCGCGGCGAGATCGAAAGTTACGATGACTACCCTCCAACCCGGCAGCGCCAGAGGCACGGCGCTCACATCGGTCCAGACGACGCTGCCATCTTCCTTCACGACGCCTGTTTCGACGTGAGGCACCGCCCGCTGCTCCTGCTCCGCGCGCGCGCCGGGAAACTCTTCCGCCGGCATCGGCGTGCCATCCGGCCTGAGATACTTCTGCCGCGCGGCATCGCTCCCGAGCAGACCGGCGTGGGTCACATCCAACATCCTTTCCAACGCGGGATTCACATAGACGATCTTGCCTTTGGCGTCGAGCACCGAGACTCCCACCGGCAATATCTGGAACAGGGCACTGAGCCTCTCCTCGTTCTCGCGCAGCGCCGTTTGCAGCTCTTTCTGTTCCGTGATCTCGACAAAAGTCAGCACCGCGCCCTCGATGACGTTTTCCAGCGTGCGATAAGGCTGGATGCGCATCTGGTACCACTGTCTCTCCTGGGTCTGCACTTCAGCTTCCTTGGGGATCAGCGTGTCCAGCACCTCCCGCGCGTCCGGCACCAGGCGGTCATAGCCCTTGAACCGGGAGACGATGTCGCTCACTGGCCGCCCGATATCGGTCTGGATGAGGTTGATGACGCGCGCGGTCGCCGGCGTATAGCGTTGAATCCGCAGTTGGTGGTCCAGAAAGAGGGTGCCGATGTTCGTGCTGGCCATCAGGTTGTTCATATCGTTGTTCGCTCGCGAGAGCTCTTCGATCTTTTTTTGCAGTTCCGTGTTGACCGTCACGAGTTCCTCGTTGACCGATTGCAGTTCTTCTTTGGAAGTCTCCAACTCTTCGTTCGTGGATTGCAGTTCTTCGTTTGAAGATTGCAGTTCTTCGTTGGTGGACTCGAGCTCTTCGTTGGTGGTTTCGAGTTCCTCGATGATGGCCTGCAGGTACTCGCCCTTGGTGCGCAGTTCCCGCTCCAGCGTGAGGAGGCGCTGCTCCTGTTCGCTGATGGGCTCGACCGCCGCTTTCACCGCCGGGCGGTCGGCGGGAGTCACGTCCTCGAAAATGACCATCAGCAGGCCGCACGCCGCCTTCGGCTTCGTCACCGGCTGGACGATGAGATTCACGACCGAGGTGTCTCCGTTGGACTTTACCTGCAAGCCCTCGTAGCGGACGGGCGCTTGCTGGGTGAGGGCTTTGCGCGCGGCCGCGGTCAATTCCATCCTCAGCCCCTCGCGCGCCATATGCAGCAGATTCAAACTGGCATCCCCCGCGGCCGGCTCCAGGTATTTGCCGGTGCGGCCGTGGATGTAAAGCACGTCGAACGCGGCGTTGACGAGCACACCCGCCGGGACATACGCCTCCAGCAAAACCTGTTCCGCCAGATCGCGCGCGCCGCCCGGATGCACCGGCGCGCCCGCAGAACTTGCCCTCCCGACCGCGCCCTCCGCCGCCAGAGGCGGCATATAGGGGGTGATGGCTGCGCGAGGCGTTACCACACCCTTGCGTTGATAGATCTTCCACCTTCTGTCCACCCCGGCAAACAGATCCATAAACTCGCCGATCGTCTCCGAGTTGCCCAAGAAGAGATATCGGTCCTGGTTCAACGCATAGTGGAACAGGGGCAGGATCTTTTTCTGCGCCTCGCCTGCAAGGTAGATCAGCAGGTTGCGGCAACTGATCAGGTCGAGTCTGGAAAAGGGAGGGTCCTTGAGCGCGTCTTGCTCGGCAAAGACCACCAGATCGCGGATGCTCTTGCTGATGCGATAGGAATTACCGCCCTGGTCCTGGGCAAAGAACCTGGCCAGCCGTTTAGGCGAGACGTCGGCGGCAATGCTGTTGGGGTACACGCCGGCGCGGGCTTTTTCAATGGCCTCGGCGTCGATATCGGTCGCAAAGACCTGCACCTGGAAACTTTGTTTCAGTTCGTCCAGATACTCCCGGATCAGGATAGCGAGAGAGTACGCTTCTTCGCCGGAGGAACAGCCGGGTACCCAGATGCGCACACTCCCGCCCGGTGTCCCGGCAAAGAGGCGGCGGATGACGTGTTCCTGGAGCGACTCGAAGGCTGGCGGGTCCCGGAAAAAATTGGTGACGCCGATCAGCAGTTCGCGAAAGAGCGTTTCTACTTCCAGCGGAGTTTGCCGCAGATAACGGACGTAGTCTTCGAGGCGGTCCATCTGGGCGAGGGCCAGGCGCCGCTCGATGCGGCGGTGGATGGTGTTCCGCTTGTACAACGAAAAATCGTGGCCGGTCTGGGCGCGCAGCAGAACGAACACCTTCTGCAGGATGTCGTCGTCGTTGGGGGTGGGAAGGATTATGGGTTTCGGCCGGTGGCCAAAGGCGTGCTGCACGTAGACGATCAGTTGCTTCGGCATACTGTCCGGAGGCAGGACAAAGTCCACCAGGCCGGTGGCAATGGCGCTGCGGGGCATCCCATCGTACGCCGCCGACTCGGGGGCCTGGACCATCGCCATGCCCCCTTCGCCCTTGATCGCTTTGAGCCCCAGCGTGCCGTCCGTGCCGGTGCCGGAGAGCACGATGCAGATCGCCCGCTCGTGCTGGTCTTGGGCCAACGAGCGAAAGAAATAATCAATCGGCAGGCGCAAGCCGCGCGGCGCACTCGGCTCCAGCAAATGCAGCTTACCGTTGATGAAAGCCATGTCCCGGTTGGGCGGAATGACGTAAGTGCAGTTGGGCTGCACCTCCATCCGGTCCTCAACCTTGTAGACTTGCATCTTGGTATACCGCTTGACCAGGTCCATCAGGATGCTCTTGTGGTCGGGATCGAGATGTTGCACCACGACGAATGCCATCCCGATTTCCTTGTCCGTGGGCATCGCGGCAAAGAACGCTTCGATCGCGGCCAGTCCACCGGCAGACGCGCCCAGGCCGACGATGGGAAAGCTCGCCTCCGGGCAGACGCTCGAATCTGCCCTCTCGGCAGGCTCCGTTTCTACCGGCGCCTCAATCGGCGTGATCGGTCGCTCCATTTCAGGCGACGGGATTTCTTGCTTCACACTCGGTTTCTTCTTTTTGGTCATTCTCGTTCTCCGGTATAGTCATACGGTGTCAAGATGACACCCGTTGTCCACCGGTAGGTCCAGGTGAAACCTGGAAATATTTGGAAGTGGTTAGTCCGAATTGAATGCATTTCGGGTCGCAGGCTGGGCACGACCGCCAGTCAGCTTTTGAGATAAAATGTTATGTCAATTTCGCCGGGCCGCTCCGGGGCTTCCGCATTCGTCAGCGGAATGGATTATACACCGGAACAGGTGCTTGAGTTCGAGTTATGTGCACACCTCCACCCTGGAGCACCGGGGCGGAATGTTGCCATGTCATTCGCTCAGGGAATCACATTCCGTCTATATCGAGATCAGGAGAGACGGGTGCAATCGGCGGCGGTCTCGAAGGCAGACCGCTACCTGACAATTCGCCGTTTTTCCCAGCGTCCCAGAATATTGTCTCTGCACACCTACGGAGTAATTGTTGCAGCGTCAGGTCCGCGGGAACGGCGGCACAGCGACTGCTCATGGCCTGCGAAACCTTATGACCGTCTTCATCATCAGCGCTGCCAGAGGATTCGAGGGGCTTCCAGGGGAACCGCAACGCCTGGGCAGTGCGGTATGATTCGCGCCGTATGGTCTGCCGCCGGGCGTGTTGCGGGCACCGGCGCACGATAGAGGTAACCGTTGGCCCCGCCTGCCAGTCGCCGGACGAGCGTCATCTCCTGCCGCACCGGAGCGCCGCCGTTGACTCCGTCGGCATAAAGCTCGACTCGAACAGCCGTGGGGTCGAGGCCATTGAGGTAGACCTGAACGTCAAATACGTGCTGCTCGCCGTCAGTTTCCACCTTCACTTTGCCGAAGCGCAGCGTGGCCCATTTCTGTTCCAGAGTGTGCTGCCAATTCGCCACCTGCTCACCCGCTGCGCCATTATCAGCAGCGCGCTCGCGGTAGGTTGCCGCCGCCGGGATGTAGTGTTGCTCGGTGTATTCGCGCACCGTCCGGTCGGCGGAAAAGCGCGGTGTCAACCGCGCCATGCTTTCGCGCATCCGCGCGACCCAGGCGGTGGGGATGCCGTTCTTGTCGCGGGCATAGAACTCGGGGATCACCTCGCGTTCGAGCAGGCCGTAGAGCGTTTCGGCTTCGACAGCGTCCCAGGCGGGATCGTCGCCATGCTCCTGCCCATCACCCAACGCCCACCCCACTTCAGGCGTGTAGGCTTCCGCCCACCAACCATCCAACTCCGACAAATTGATGCCTCCATTCACGAGCACCCTCATGCCGCTCGTTCCGCTCGCCTCCCAGGGCCGCCGCGGCGTGTTGAGCCAGACATCCACCCCCTGCACAAATTGCTCTGTTAAGAGCATGTCGTAGTCACTGAGGAAAATCACATGGGGGCGCGTCTCCGGCCGTCGAATGAAATGCGTCCATTCCTGAATCAAGGCCTGCCCCGCCTGGTCTGCCGGATGGGCCTTGCCGGCAATGATGAGCTGCACCGGGCGCTCAGGGTTGGTCAACAAGCGAAGCAGCCGCTCCGGGTTGCGCAGCAGCAGGTTCGGTCTCTTGTAGGTCGCGAAGCGCCGCGCAAAGCCCAGCGTCAATGCGTTGGGATCAAACAGATGCTTCGCAAATTCAACCGCCTCGCGCGACGCGCCGGAGGCGGCCAGTTGTCTCGACAAGCGTTCGCGAACGTATTCAATGAAAGACCCGGTGGCCGCGGTACGCAGTTGCCAGAGTTTGGCGTCGGGGATGCGGCGAATATCCTGCTCCAATGTTTCCGTCGTCCCCAGCCAGCGGTCCTTGCCACAGACCTCCATCCAAAGATCGTCGGCTGCCGCCGAGTCCCAACTCGGCATATGGACTCCGTTGGTCACATGTCCGACCGGCACTTCGTCCTGTGGCCAGCGTGGAAAGAGAGGCCCCAGGATGTGCCGGCTCACCGTCCCGTGCAGGCGACTCACGCCATTGACCGCCCCGCTCCCGCGGACCGCCAGATATGCCATGTTGAAGCTCTCCGATGGGTCGTTCGGGTTCTGGCGGCCTAGAGCCAGCAAATCGTGGAGTGTAATGCCGAGCTTCTGCTCGGCATAGCCACTGAGGTATTGCTCGATGAGGGCCGGAGCGAAACGGTCAAAGCCGGCGGCCACCGCCGTATGGGTGGTGAAGAGGTTACCCACTCTCGTGACGGCCAGTGCGACTTGGAAGGGTTGCCCGGTCTCTTGCATGAAACCGCGGGCGCGTTCCAGCACGGCAAAAGCCGCATGCCCTTCATTCAGGTGGCAGACTTCGGGTTGGATGCCGAGCGCGCCGAGCAGCCGCCATCCGCCGATCCCGAGGAGCAGTTCCTGCTTGAGGCGCAACTCCGGGCCGCCCCCGTAAAGCTCGCTGGTGATCCCTCGATGAACGGGGAAGTTCGCCGCGTCATTGCTGTCCAGCAGGTAGAGCTTTACTCTGCCGACCTGGACCTGCCAGGCGCGCAGCCAGACCGAGTAACCGGGCAACGCAATTTCCAACCGCAACCAATCCCCGTTCGGCTGGCGCAACGGCGTGATCGGCAACTGTCCGGGGTCGTTATACGGGAAGAGGGCCTGTTGCGCCCCGTCCTTGTCAATCTCCTGGCGAAAATAGCCTCGCTGGTAGAGCAGCCCCACGCCGACCACCGGCACGCCCAGATCGCTGGCGGCTTTAAGCTGATCGCCGGCCACATTGCCAAGTCCTCCCGAATAGATCGGGAGAGCTTCGCTCAACATGAATTCCATGCTGAAATACGCGACACAGGTCAGGGGAGCCTGCGGATGATTTTGCTGAAACCACGCCGGCGCCGCAGCCGCGTGCTCCTTGGACTGCACGAGGGCATCTACTTTCCCGCGGAAGGCGGGATCGGCCAGCACGCGCTCGAGCTGATCCCGCGAAACCGTCTGCAGGACCACCCAAGGGTTATGCGTCAGTTCCCACAGCGCGGGATCAAGTTGCAGCCACACTTGGTCAGCGGCATGATTCCACGACCAGCGCATATCCAGGGCCAGCTCGGCGAGGGGATCGAACCCCTCGACTTCAGTAGGTAGAAGACTATATATCGGGTGGATGACACGGGTTTGTATGCCCATAATCTCACCTCATTATAGCAGGACACGAGATCGACGCTGTGATCTCCTTGAGTGAAGCCACCATGAGCTATCTTGACCACGGGTGTGAACAATACTGAACTGACACTACATTTACCCCGGGATATAAATGACATGTGGAGCGGTATAACGGGTGACGCCACTTGGACGAATCTTAGTAAATTCAACCGGGAGAGGAGCAGAGAAAGGGAAGGGGACCATCTATCCTTCCCTTTCTTCTCCCTTTTGCGCATACCTCTACCCAAGAGTGCTTTACATGCCGTGCGGATCGGGACGGGCAGCGAATCGCCGCCTCGCTTTCTCGAAAACTGCGTGTTTCTCTTGGGCAATTCGCTGCCCGTCCCGATCCCTGCCCTGAATCTCCCGATTTCCCAGCCACCCTACCCGGCTTTTCCCTTGTGCCGCATGATCAAAAGTCCTATAGATTGTTCAGGTCCGGCATCGATTCCCCGCACCCACTCGCCGTAATCCTTTCGATCTTGTGCGGTGCAGAGCTCGCGGGTTTGGCGGGAATCTTCCTCGTGATCCCTGTCGTCGCGTTCCTTGCGGTGGCCTTTCGGAACTATCGAAAGCACCTGGCGGCCGAGGCTCAGACCGGGACGGAATAGAAAGGCTCGCGGTCGCGGCGCGCCATGGGCCACGAAGAGGAGGAACGACCTTGGGTGCAAATC
Source organism: Acidobacteriota bacterium (assembly GCA_041501225.1). Classification (GTDB taxonomy): domain Bacteria; phylum Acidobacteriota; class UBA6911; order UBA6911; family UBA6911; genus JAFNAG01. Next base: position 1,619 of record JBGQNR010000163.1, on the reverse strand, counting down.
GAGTGGTTGGTAAGGACAAGCTTACTTAAGTGCTCTGGGGTGTTGGCCTACAAGTTCCTAAGAATATCTTCTTTCAGCCTTTCGTGTTTATCCAGGAATCCTATGATCAGGTTCGTTCCCCTGTTTATCAGCCGGTCCGTCAGCCTTGAAATGAAAAGGGAGACTATAAAGCATAGAAGACCTATGATTACAACCTGGAGTGCGCCTATCGTCCCCAGCATGATCGTGGCAATTAGGAAGGCCAGGCCGCTTATCAGAGTCATGATCCCTGATCGCACGATGAAATAAAGTTTGTTGAGATTGCCCATTGCAAGCAGGAGCTTAATGATCTCTTTTTTGGACCCCTTCTCAAGTTCAGCTTCAACAGCGGTCCCCATTATCGCCTTATAGCTCATTGCGACCCTGTCGTCTTCGGCACTGAATCTATCAAGCTCTTTGATGGACAGTCGTATGAAATCGGCATCTATCATGATCTTTGAGGGCATAGCGCTACCTAAAATTTTCATATCGGCTCAGGTCCGGCGCCTAGAATGTCTAGTGAAGGTACTGTTTCCGCTCCCCCCGGACGCGGCTCTGTTGGGATTGCCGCCCCTCCAGCTTGTCCCGTTCCGCGAGCGGACCGCGCAAGAGCTGCGAGTTCTGGCATTGCCGGCAGCGGAAGCGCCAGGTTCGCTTTTGGGCATCGAATCTAGTCGTGCAGGACTACGCTCAGGAGGCTGTTGTTGACCGTCAACCCGCCGCTGTCGGCGTAATCGATAAAGCCATGCTCCCTGAACCTATTCATGAAATGACTGACTCGCGACCGGGTAGTGCCTACCATTTCTGCCAGATCATTCTGACTGATTCTGGGAAGCACAGGTTCGGATCTGCTTTCCTTGCCGAAATGAGAAAGCAGCAAGAGAATCCGGGCCAGACGCTTTTCACTTGAGTTGAAAAGCTGATCGACAAGATCCGCTTCATATCGGATGTTGCGGGAAAGCAGACGGGAGACGAAAACTTCGGAGATGGCATGCTGATCGTGGAGCAGGCTCGCCAGCTTCTGCCTCTCGATCCGGACAATCGTGCAATCTGTCGTCGCGATAGCTGCCGCCATGCGCAACGGCTGACCTGCAAGGCATCCCTCGCCAAAGAACTCACCGGCGTTCAGAATAGCAACAATCGCTTCCTTGCCCTGTTTGGAGGTGACTGTGAGCTTCACCGCGCCTCGTCGGAGGAAAAACACGGAATCGGCGGGGTCTCCTTGCCGGAAGATGTTGCGGTTTGCGCTGTATTCTTTAACGGTTTTCCCTTGGGAGATTCCAGAGAGGATGGTCTCCCAATCGACAGGCTGACTTTTGTTATCTGCCATGACTACCTCCTTTCTGCATACCAAAGACCAATCCATAGCATGGAAGGCGATCGGTTCTTGGTCCTATACCTCTCCCAATTTTATGTTCTAAGGCGTTGGTTGCGAACTGGGGAGTCACCTAGTTTTCAGGGAAAAGGAGCCTGGCAATTTGGGACCAGCACTAGGAGCCCGTCCGAGAATTAGGAGGGGCCGCGTTCCGAGCGCCGCGGGGGCAGATGCAAGTCGGCGCGACGCAGGCGATGTCTCGGTACATCGTCGAGGAGCGCCAACG